>PBYL01000414.1 GCA_002729595.1 Thalassovita sp.
AAGCAAGAGAATTAGGGTTAAAGATTTATAATTTCCCTGAGTACATTTATGAGATATCTAAAAATAAGCAGCGGATAGTGGTTGCTGGAAGTCATGGTAAAACTACTGTTACTTCTATGATCATCCATGTGCTGAATTATTGGAGGAAGAATATCGATTTTTTAGTTGGCGCGTCTAGCGACAACAGATCAGAAACTGTAAAACTCACAGAAGAGTCTCATGGTATTTTATTGGAAGGAGATGAGTATCCTTCTTCACCGTTAGATCCTCGCCCTAAATTCTTACTCTATCACCATCATATAGGTGTAATTACTGGTATTGCATGGGATCATGTAAATGCCTATCCAGTTTATGCAGATTATGTAAATCAGTTTAAACTGTTTATTGAAGCATCTTGCAAAGCAGGTACCCTTATCTACTGTAAAGAAGATAAAGAGCTTGAAAAACTAGTAAAAGCTTCTAGCATACCAGAAGATGTAATGGTGGTGGCTTATGGCATGCACAAGCATAAGATTAAAAATGGCATTACTTATTTGATCGATCACGATAAAAATGAGGTGCCTATCAAGTTTTTTGGAGACCATAATTTACTCAATGTAAGTGCCGCATTAGAAGTGTGTTTAAAGCAGGGAGTAAATCGTGCAGAGTTTTATGAGGCAATTGGTTCGTTTGGTGGTGCTAGCAAAAGATTGGAGTTAATAAGGGAAAATAGCATTACTAAAATGTACAGAGATTTTGCCCATGCTCCATCTAAACTCGATGCAACCATAAAAGCAGCTAAAAAGCAATTTGCTAATATGCATCTTGTGGCTTGTATGGAATTACACACATTTAGTAGCCTTAATCCTGAGTTTATCGCTCAGTATAAAAATACCATGAATGCTGCGGATCAGGCATTTATCTACATCAATCCTGAAACGGTTGCTCGCAAAGGTTTTGATCCGATAACAGAAGAAGCTTTAAAATCAGCATTTAATAGAAAAGACCTAGTTTTATTTAATGATGAGAAGGCGCTTTTTGAAAAACTTTCAGAATTAAACTGGCAAAATAAGGTTTTATTAATGATGTCGTCTGGTAACTTCAATAATATGGATATGGAGGCACTAGCAGATCACATCATTCTTTAAACTTAGCCTAAATTACACAAATGGAGATACTGGAAAACTTTGTTTTAAAATCCTATAATGCATTTGGAATACCTGCAAAAGCAAGGTTTTTTACACATCTCTACACTACCGAAGAACTCCAAGAATTAATAAATACTCCAATTTTCAAAGAGAATAAAAGATTAATTCTTGGAGGTGGTAGTAATCTTCTCTTTACTCAAGATTTTGACGGTCTGGTGGTAAAAACAGCCCAGAAAGGTATTGAATTAGTTGATGAGGATGCTGAGCACTTTTATGTAAAAGTACAAGCCGGAGAAAACTGGCATCAGTTTGTACTTAGAACTGTAGAAGAAGGTTGGCAAGGCTTAGAGAATCTTTCTTTAATACCCGGTACAGTTGGGGCAGCACCCATTCAAAACATTGGAGCTTATGGAGTCGAAGTAGAGCAATTTATTTATGAAGTAAGTGCCATTGATCTGCAAAGTGGAGAGATTCGTAAATTCACTGCCCAGGAATGTAAATTTGCTTACAGAAACAGTGTTTTTAAGCAAGAGTTAAAAGGTAAGTATCTTATTAGTGAAGTTACATTTCGCTTAAACAAATCCCCAAAGTTTAATCTCACCTATGCCGCTTTAAGCCAGTATTTGGAAGCACAAAACCTTGGATCACCAAGCCAAAAGGCAATAAGTGAAGCTGTAATAAATATTAGAAGCAGTAAACTTCCTAATCCTGAGGAAATTGGAAACTGCGGAAGTTTCTTTAAAAATCCTGTAGTAGAAGAAGCTGTTTTTAAGAGAGTTTTATCAGAAAACGCCAACATGCCTTATTATTCTGCCGGAGAAGGATTTTATAAAATTCCAGCAGGTTGGTTAATAGAGCAATGTGGTTTTAAGGGTAAGGTTTTTGGCAATGTTGGTACCTATAGCAAACAAGCCTTAGTATTAATTAATTGTGGCAATGCAACTGGCGAAGAAGCTTGGAATTTTGCTAACAAAATTATTGATACAGTCTCAGGCAAATTTGGAATTTCACTCGAGCCTGAGGTAAACATCATTTAAGCCTCGCCAAGAATAAGTATAACTTCAAAGTAGGCTACTTTTGAATTCGCACGAAAATCTTGTAGTTTTAATGTTTAAGTGTGTATGATATTTGCAGTGTAAATGTTAACGTATAGCTTTTATAGCATAAATCTTTGATTGTACACGTTTAGGAAAATATAATCTCTATAGACCAGAGTATCTATTGATTTAGCAATTAACATGATCAAATTAAAGCCATTCAAAATTGAATGGCTTTTTTTATTCCCTAAAAACTGATAGTTTTCGATAGATAAATAAACATACTTTATGAAAAGGCTATCTGAAAAAGCTTTTAACTTCAGTTTAAGATACGCACTAACAGAGATTTTTTTAATCACTTGTGGTATTCTCATCGCCTTTAGTATAGAAAACTGGAACGAGAATCGTAAGATTGAAAAAATTAAACTGCAGACTCTTCATGATATTAGTGAAGGCTTGCAAAAAGATTTGGAAGATATTGAAGTCACCATGAATGGTGGTTATGCCAATCGGATAAAATCTTATAAAATTGTGCTTGATGTTTTAAATAGTAAAAAAGTTTATGCTGATAGTTTAGATAGATACTTCTTAGCATTAGTCGGCTCAAGCTTGCTTATATCAAACACCTCTCCTTACGAAACCCTAAAATCTAGAGGTTTAGCAATAATAGACGATACCCAACTAAGAAATAAGGTAGCAACTTATTACGACACCAGACTCGAATGGCTTTTAGAACTTGAAAAAGACCACCTTCAGCATCATGTAACTTTTATAAGACCAAAAATTTATCAGTACTATATCTTTAGTTTTGATGATAAGATTATTAAATCTTTGGATATAGAAAAAATGAAGAAAGATGAGGCTTATAAAGGAAGTTTATTTTTAGCCTCGCAAAACGAAAAAACTATTTACGATGAATATAAAGTATTAAAAAAGTATGCTGAAGAAATTATTGAAGAAGTTAATAAAATGAATTAAAGCTAAGTAGCTGTATTACAAGAGATTAATTAAAATGAAAAAATAAGAAATTAAAATAATATAAAATTTTCGAGAAATATTGCCGTTATGCGTAACTATAATCCTTCGAAGTCGTTAGACTAAGTACCCATTTTAATTATCTATTTAAGTGATTTATTCAGCTTATATATAGTCATTTTAAGATAAATGCATACAAGGAGTCTTTCGTTAAAGAAAGGCTCTTTTTTTTATTAATACATTTCTTATCAATCCACATCATATTACATTTACAGTAAATGTTATTAATACATGCAGTTTTTAAGAAGCTTATATTTTAGTAGTCGATTCTATATCAGTATAATCGTATTGATATTTATTTTTTCAGTGGGTTTTAGCCTTCCTTTTTTCTTCGCAATAGGTAAAGCTCTGTCGTTGGTATTTGCAGTTTTGATAGTGATTGATATGTTATTGCTCTACCATAAAAATGCACTAACAGGCTCTAGAACTTTGAGTAATAAGTTATCTAATGGAGATGAAAACCTTGTAAGTATTCAAGTTAAAAATTATTACTCTTTTGAGATTGATGTTAAAATCTTAGACGAAGTACCTGAGCAATTTCAACTGCGTGATTTTGCTATGAATACAAGTTTGTCTTCTGGCGAAGAAAAAAAGATAAATTATCATTTAAGGCCTGTAGAGAGGGGAGAATATCACTTTGGTAGAATTAATGTGTTTGTGAATGGTATTTTAAATCTGGTTAATCGCAGATATATCTTAAAGCAAGAAGCAATGGTGCCTGTTTATCCGGCTTACTTGCAAATGAGAAAGTATGAATTACTGGCAATTTCTAACAGATTGAGTGAAGTTGGTATTAAAAAGATAAGAAAGCTGGGGCATAACATGGAGTTTGACCAGATTAAAGAATATGTAATTGGCGATGATTTTAGATCGCTCAATTGGAAGGCTACTGCCAGAAGAAACCAATTGATGGTGAATCAATACCAAGAAGAAAAATCTCAGCAAGTTTACAGCATAATAGATAAAGGCAGGGTAATGAAAATGCCTTTTGAAGGCATGACTTTGTTGGATTATGCAATTAATGCAAGTTTGGTAATTTCTAATATTGCGATTTTAAAACAAGATAAAGCAGGTTTAATCACTTTTAGTAAAAAGATAGGCACATTCTTGCCAGCGGGAAACAGAAGCTTACAGATGAATAAAATACTTGAAGTTTTATATCGTCAGCTCACCAACTTCGACGAATCAGACTTTGAGAAATTGTATGTTCAAATAAAAAGAAAGATCAATCACCGAAGCCTGATCTTACTATATACGAATTTTGAAACCAATGCTTCTCTCGAAAGACAATTGCCTTATCTAAAGCTTATTGCCAGATCGCACCTATTGGTAGTAATCATTTTTGAGAATACAGAGATCGA
Source organism: Thalassovita sp. (assembly GCA_002729595.1). Taxonomy (GTDB): domain Bacteria; phylum Bacteroidota; class Bacteroidia; order Cytophagales; family Flammeovirgaceae; genus Chondrinema. The sequence goes on from PBYL01000414.1 coordinate 4,561, forward strand.
CCAGTTAATTCAGGCTGAGGCTAAGTCAACAGAAGAAGTTTATACCAAGACAATTGCCGAGCAATTTGCTTATGAGAAAAAGCAGGTAATTAGAGAGTTGAATCGTTTTGGAATTCATGCAGTGCTTACAAAGCCTCAGAATTTAACTGTAAATACCATCAACAAATATCTTGAGCTAAAAGCCCGAGGATTAATCTAACTCCTCGGTTTTAAATATTTTTTCGCCTGCTTCAATCTTTACAGTAAGTACATTTTCTTTAGGCGGTAATGGACACTCGTATGTAGTATTATAAGCACAGTAAGGGTTATAAGCTGTATTAAAATCTAAGATGATTTTATTGTTTCCACTCATTTCTGCATCTAGGTATCGCCCTGCACCATAAGTTTCTCTTCCAGAAGTTTCATCTGCAAAAGGTACAAATAAAACTTTGCTAGTGAGCCTATCTGTAGATTTGAGTATCAAAAGCTCGTGCATGCTATTGTTTAGCTTAAACCTTGCTATACCATGCTTTTTAAAGATTCTAGGCACACCTTTATTTGTGTTTATCTCTACACCTTGCTCGATAGGGAATTTGTCGAAATCAGCTATTATTCTGTAAGCAGGGTTTATTGGGTAATAGTTGAGGGTAGTAAAGTCTTTCTTTTGTTTTCTGTCTAATGGTGAGCCTTCTCCATCAGCAAAGAGCTTGTTCTTATCTTCTCTATATTCTTTTATTTCTTCTTCGTAAGCCTGGTTGGCTTGCTCTCCACTAAATGAATAAATGACAATAAGCAGTACAATCACTACTACACTTCCAAAAAATAAATTACTGGTTTTCATCAGTTATAAATTGACGGATTAATTATGGCCTAAAATTACAACAAACCTTCGTCTAAAAAACTAAAATATCCTTTATCGGTAAAAATGATATGATCTAGCACCGGAATATCAAGTAATTTTCCGGCTTCTTTTAACTTTTTTGTGAGCTGAATATCTGCATGACTGGGTTTTAAATTACCCGAAGGATGGTTATGCGAAAGAATAATTGCACAGGCTAAGTTATCTATGGCATTCTTAAAAATGATTCTGGTGTCTGCCAGTGTGCCTGAAATGCCTCCTTTACTTATCAATATGTGTTTAATAATTTCATTGGCTCTATTGAGCAGTATAATCCAAAATTCTTCGTGAGGTAAATCGGAGAGGTGAGGTACCATTGAGCGATAAGCGATATCAGAACTGGTTATCTTGATCTTTTTATGTCCTTCTGTATCTTTTCTCCTTCTTCCTAACTCCAATGCACTAATAATCGAAATGGCTTTGGCTGTACCTATGCCTTTTATTTTAGTGAGCTCTTTAATATTTAGTTTAGAGAGTTTGTATAAATCATTATCTGCATGTTTTAGTAATAATTTACCCACATCTACAGCGCTTAGAGATTTTGTGCCAGAGCCAATTAATATGCCTATTAGCTCAGCATCAGATAAAGCTGATTTACCTTTTAGTAAGAGTTTTTCCCTTGGTCGGTCTTCTTCTGCCCAATGTTTAATGCTGAAATCTTTGTGTGATTCTTCCATGAGCAATGAGTTTTGTTTAATGAAAGAAAAAGCCGGAGTTGATTTTCCGGCTTAGAAATGAAATGCTAAATCTTTGGAATTAATCTTCTTCAGGAATCAACTCAATATTCATATCAAACTCCACCATTTCAGAGATTACAGGCAAACCATTATCTAGCATGTTATGCCATTGTACATCAAAATCTAGGCGGTTCATCTTTCCGGTTAAATGGAAGACTGCTACTGTATTTCCCCACATATCGTTTGTCATGCCCGGATGAGTAGCTTTTAAAGTAATTTCTTTAGTGGTTTCTTTAATGGTTAAATTTCCTTTCACCTCATAAAAGTCTCCTTGAGCTTTTGTAACAGAGGTACTTTCAAATGTGATTTCAGGATAAGAAAATGCATCAATAAACTCAGGAGTTTTTAAGTGGTTATCGCGCATATCATTACCAGTATTTACGCTATCAGCTTCTATGGTAATTTTAATTTTTGCTCCTTCAAAACCTTCATTCTCTAGCTCAACTTCTCCATCGTACTGGTTAAAGAAACCATAAATTGAGGCTAAGCCAAGGTGGCCTATTTTAAAGCCAATACTCGTGTGGTTAATGTCTAATTTCCATTTTTTAATTGCTACTGCTACTGTGCTCATATGTATTTATTTTAGGTTGGTTGAATTCCTTATGCTTGGTTAGATTTTAGGGTAGTTATTTCTTTTTCCTTATCCTTCAGTTCTTTTCTGATAGAATTAATCTCTTGTTGTTTTTGCATAAGTGATTGCTGTAGCTTGGAAATACTTGCAATGCTTTTTTTCATGCTTTCTTCTCTCTTTTTGCGCTTAGAAATATCTCTAATCATCAGAGAAAAAATATCATTACTTTCATCATTACCTTTTCCGATTTTTATTTCAACAGGAAAGTTGTAGCCATATAATTTGCTTTTACCACTGAAGTCGTAAAAGAATTTACTTTCTTCATTTTTCAGCGAATCAAAGCAATCTGTGATTGAAAGGTTTTTCTCATTCTCGAATAAATCGTTGATGCACATATCCATCACTTCTTCAGTTGTGTAACCGAACATCTTTTCAACTCTCGGATTACACATAATCACTTTACCATCAGTTTGCGTGTATAGAATCGAGTCTGAAGAACTGTTCATAAACACCTCAATGTTATTCTTGTATTGCTCTAGTTGCTGAATTTTAGAAGCAAGTTCGTGTTCGAGGTGATCTTTCATATACCTCAACTCACTCTGAACTCTTTCCATTTCTTCTTGTGTAGCTTGTAACTCTTCAAAGTTTTGGCGCATCTCTTCTTCTTGCGTTCGCATCGCATGTGCCTGTTCTTGAGACTTGGCAAGCAACTGAGTTGTTTTTTGGTGGATTTTGTTGTTGAGAATTGTTGAAGCAATGTTTTCGCTCACTCTTTCTAAGAAGGCAAGCTTATACTCATCTATATCTTCAAACGAAGCGATTTCTACAAAGCCGGCAATTTGCTCATTCAGTTTTAATGGAATAATGATTAATGTGCGTGGCGTTGCTTCTCCAAGTCCAGAGGTAATATCTACATAATCTTCGGGAATCTCTGTGAGTTTGATAATATTTTTTTCGAAATAACACTGACCTAGCAAGCCTTCGCCCGGTTCAAACTCTTGCTGATTGAATTTCTTTCTATCATAAGCATAGCAAGCAACTAATTTGATTTTTACCGGATCGGTTTCTTCATCTTGCTCCACTACATAAAAAGCGCCTTGGTTTGCCTGAAGGTATTTGATGAGCTCAGATAGAATTTTATCAAATAATTCTTGGCTGTTGTCTATACTTCTTAAGATTTTAGCAAGTTTTGAGGCGCCTTCTGTAATCCATAATCTTCTCTGTTCAGCTTCTTTGCTATCATCTAATGTTTTAAGCGACTCAAGTAGAATCTCTTCAGATTTTTTTAACCTGATGTTTTGTTCATAGGCTTGTTTTACTGTAGCCTCATTTTTTAATTCAGATTTATAATTAGAATATTTTAATATAAAAACCTCTGCGAATAACTGTAATGTTGATATTGTAATAGCCAATCTTATCATCTCAGGGGTATTTAACTCTTTCAGAAATTCTGAGTCAATATTGAGATAATCTATTCTAAGTTGATAGGAGATAATTACTAAAAAACAACATGCTGATGCTGCGATTAAATACTTCTTTTCTCTAAAGTCGAAGAGGATAAACGGAATTGCAGATGCAGCTAATTCAAGTCCAAATGTACCAGCCATCGGTAATTCACCTTCTTGAACTATTAAGCCATGTATAATTCCAATATATACACACATATACACGGAATTGATAAATCGAGAAGCTTTTGAAAGGAATAAGTAACTTAATATCAAAGCGATAACAGATATTCCTAAAGGTATAATTGATAAGAATATTAGTTTAGGAAAGCTAATCGCAAAGTAAATAGTTGCTAGAATACCTGATAATATATGATAAAAAGCTATTTGATTGCTTATCTTAATATTATCATTCTGATAGTCAGGATTATCTTCTGTAATTCCAAAAGAAAAAATTTTTGATACACTCGATAACATATCTGCTTTAACCTTTTACTGAGAGTTGATCCGATTCCTTAATAAATGTTATTATTATACAGGATGGAAACTATTTATCTTTTGAAATATTGCCTTAAATTAATGTGGAAAGAACCCGAAATAATTCCTTTTTCTTAACTATCTTGATTTTTTATTTCATATGAAAAATGTTGTTTCTAGAGTTTTTGGGGAGGTATGTGGCAAGGTGTAGCATTCAAAATCCGTAGAGTATTTACTACTTTTTTAAAGTGGCGTATTCGGCATTTAGACGATCACCGATTTATAATTATTCTCAGCGTTTTTTTGGGTTTTGAAACAGGAATTATTGTAGTTCTGCTTAAGCGTTTAATCTATTTTATTAAAGATTTACTCGATGCAACTTGGGAATGGGTAATAGATGAACGGGTTTTGTATTTGTTGCTACCCGTTGTTGGAATTGTTATAACCTTGTTAGTTGTAAAGTTTTTTGCCGGAGGAAAACTAGACAGAGGTATTTCCTTTATCCTCTATTCAATCGGGAGAAACAATTCTGTAATTAAAGCCAAGCATAAATATTTACAGGTAATTACCAGTGCGTTTACAGTTGGTTTTGGAGGCTCTGTAGGTTTGGAGGCGCCAGTGGTAGTTACTGGAGCCGCTTGGGGATCTTACTATGGCAAGCTTTTTCATTTAAATCACAGGCAAACAACTATTCTAATTGGTTGTGGAGCAGCTGCTGCAATTTCTGCCATTTTCAATGCACCTGTAGCCGGGGTAATTTTTGTAATGGAGGTCATCATCGCCAACATTAACATTGTGTTTATTGTCCCATTGTTAATTTCTGCGGTAATGGGCACTTTCATTTCCGATTTGTTAATGGGCGAAGATGCTTTTTTCAGATTCACTACAACGGAAGATGTCAGAAATATAGAATTGCTATTTTTCGTCATTCTCGGTATTATCTGTGGAATGTTATCGATCTATTTTAACACAGCAATTTACTGGGTACAAAACAAGATTATCCACATTAGAAACCAAGCTAAAAAGATGTTTCTAGGTGGAATAATACTGGGTTTAATGATTCTAATATTACCAACATTATACGGTGAAGGATACATTACACTCACCCAACTAATTAAAGGTGATGAGTGGTCAGTATTTAAGAATACCATATTTGAATCGTACGCAGGTAATCAATGGTTGTTAGTTGTTTTTCTGCTGCTAAGTATGATGCTGAAAGTAGTAGCTGCCGGACTTACCAGAGCACTAGGTGGAGTAGGAGGAGTGTTTGCACCAGCAATGTTTACAGGAGGTTTAGCCGGTTTTATCTTCGCTCGCGTATTAAATCTCATCTTTCCAGAGTTGGCTCTTTCAGAAATAAACTTCTTACTGGTTGGTATGGCTGGTGTGAGTTCTGGTTTGTTGCATTCGCCATTAACCAAAATATTTTTGGTGGCTGAGATCACACAAGGTTATGAGTTATTGGTGCCACTAATGATTCTGGCTGCGGTTTCTTTTGCAGTAAAAGTGTATTTCGATTCTCACTCATTCTATACAAAAGAGTTGGCTAAAAGAGGCGATTACATTTTGAATGACAAGGATAAAACAGTGCTGCAAGATATTAAAATGGCATCGGTAATCGAAAGAAACTTTGTAAGTGTGCACGAAGATCAAAAGCTGGGAGACTTGGTTAATGCCATTGCTAAATCAGAAAGAAACATCTTCCCTGTAGTTGGAGAGAATAGAAGTTTGAAGGGAATTATTCTGCTAAACGATGTGAGAAAGCTCATTTTTAAGCCCGAACTCTACAAAGAGAAAGAAATTAAATATTTGATGAAAAAACCGCCGGCAGTCATTGAGATTGGAGAGAAAATGGAATCTGTAATGGATAAGTTTGATAAAACCAATGCATGGAATTTACCAGTAACCAACAATGGCCAGTACGAAGGTTTTCTCTCTAAATCTAAGATTTTTTCCATCTATAGAAGTCAATTAAAAACACTTTCTAAAGAACTAGGCTAAAGGTTCTTTTTCTTTCTGTACTGGAATTTGAATGTAAAATGTAGTGCCCTTACCAATTTCGCTTTCTACAGAAATGTTTCCCTTATGCTGCTGAATAATGCCATATGAGATAGATAAGCCAAGTCCGGTACCTTGCCCAATTTCTTTAGTAGTAAAGAAAGGCTCGAATATCTTGTTTTGGTCTTCTTCTGAAATACCTGTGCCATTATCTTGAATAGAAATCTCAACAAAGGGCTGGTCTTCTACAGTAATATTTTTGGTGCCAATTTGAATGATGCCATTACTATCAATTGCTTGTATGGAGTTAGTAAGCAAGTTCATGAACACCTGATTGAGTTTTCCTGGCAAACAATAAATGGTGGGTTCTGCCTGAAAATCCTTTTTTATTTCTATCCTGTTTTTGATTTTGTTATGAAGCAAGATCAGGGAAGAATTGATGCCTTCATGCAAATTCATCTCTTGGAACTCATCTGCATCGGTTCGGGAGAAATATCGCAGACCCTTAACAATCTCCTTAGTTCGGGTTGAACCTTCTTCTAAACCTTGAATGAGTGTTTCAATTTCTTCGAAGATAAAATCGGTATCGTATTCCTCTTTTAGCTCAAGCAATTCTTTTAAAACCTCATCAGCATTAGCCTCTTTATCATCAATCTTATCAATAATGAATTTTAGCTCTTCAATGTCTTTTCTGAGCGGTGAGATATTGCCAGAAATAAAGTTAACTGGGTTATTAATTTCGTGAGCGATACCAGCGGTTAACTGACCCAACGAAGCCATTTTTTCAGACTGAATCAATTTTGACTGAGCACTTTGTAGTTGATCTAAACTTTGCTGTAACTCATCATTTTTTTCGCTGATTAGCTTCGTTCTTTCATTTACTTTTTCTTCCAGTTCTTTGTGGGCTTTTTTCTGTAAAACCTCATTCTTCTTATAAATTTCTATGAGTTGTTGTTGCGCTCTTTCTCTATTGCGTTCATTTAAGCTGTAGCGGAAACTCAAACCAATAGAGAAAATAATAATTTCTATAATGATGCATATCTGCAAAAAGTAAGGATTCGGTGGAAGCGGATAAGAAAGAATGCCACTCAAAACCATATAAGTTCCTCCGAGAATTACCAGTAATGAACCAGCCAAAAAGTAATTGTAAACCTTAGAAGTCTTTCTGTAAGTATTTACCAGAATGAAGAAAATGAATAGAAAACTAATGAAGTTATAGGCAAAGTTTATTTTGAGATATAACTCAAAGTGAATAAACATTAAAGTGACAGAAAGCACCTGAAAACCTATATTCCAGTAAATCCATTTTTTAACCAAGCTATCTATCTCAGGGAAGCTCTTTTTCATATTGATAAATAGCCTGAAAAACTGAATGTAGAGCAGTAAAGCGGGGTTAGATATCCACAAAGAATAAAAGTCTATTCGAGGGAAGTTTTGAAAAAGAAACTGATCACCAAACTCAAAAAACCTTAAAAACAGCAAAGATGCAGAAGCTACATACAAAGCATAATACAAATAAGCTTTGTCTTTAAGAGAGAGGTAAAAGAAGAAGTTGGTTAAGAGTATCATCCAGAGAAAGCCTTGAAAGATGCCTTGTGTAAGATTAGTATCTGCTTTATTTTCTATCCATTTTTCATAAGGCATCATCCTAAAATTGGTAAGTACAACAGATAGCTTAAGGTCATTTCTTACTTTGATGTAGTACGTATTTACCTTACCTTTTCTTAGTTTAAAGCGTATGTCGAGCTGCCCGCCTTTATTGATTTGTCTTTCGTTTCCCGGTACAAATTCACCAGTGGTATGCTCTATAAATTTATCATTGTCTGCTTGTTCATAGAAGTTTACTTCACTAATGTTTCTAAAAAACATAACCATCGATTCATCTTCAGGCAAGCGACTTAAGATATTGAGTTTTATCCAATGTGCATGGAAACTTTCAAGTTCATTGTCTTCATTGTCAAATGGATGGAAGCTATATTTATAATCAGTTGAAATGATATCTTCAATGGTTAGCTCATTGGTATCATCAGTAAAATAAGAGATGCTGGCATGAGGTAAAGTATATTCTTCTTTGTATTTGTCTATTACAATTACAGTGGTTGAATTATCTTGTGCTGCTACCTTCGAAAAAAGCAGAAGCATTAGAATTAAACAATTGATGTAGTTTTGCATTTTTGGTAATTAAGTTTGTTGTGTTACCGGAAGCTCTATAGTAAAGCAACTTCCTTTGCCTGGTTCACTGCTGGCTATAATATTACCTCCGTGTTGTTGTATAATTCCATAGGTAATAGAAAGCCCTAAGCCAGAACCTTTCCCCACTTCTTTAGTTGTAAAAAATGGCTCAAAAATATGATTAAGCACCTTTTTAGGCATGCCTTTGCCATTATCTTCAAAGGCAATTTTAACTAATTCTCTACTGTTTTTATGTATTAAATTTGTGCTGATAGTTACTTTTCCCTCTCCATTGAGTGCATCAATCGCATTGTCGAGCAAATTCATAAATACCTGGTTTAACTGACCGGGATAACACTCAATCAGTGGAATTTGCTCATCAAAGTTTTTTATCAATTCAACATTTCTTCTTAGTTTATTACTAAGCAAGAGTAAGGTGTTGTTAATCCCATTGTGAATATCAGCACGCTTAATCGTATCTTCATTAAGCCTCGAAAAACTTTTTAACCCAGCAACAATGGCTTTTGTTCTGTTGGCGCCAATTTCAATCCCGTTTAGCAAGCTTTCAATCTCTTCTAAAAGGTAGGTAGCATCGAGGTCTTCTTTTTTCTGATGCGCTATTTTTAATTGCGCTGGTAGGTCTTCTCCTAATTGTAATTTAAAGTAACAGTCTAGTAATTCTTTAATTTCTGCAAAGTCTGTTTTGAGGGGTTTTACATTAGAAGAAACAAAATTGATTGGGTTATTTATTTCGTGCGCAATGCCTGCGGTAAGCTGCCCTAAAGAAGCCATTTTTTCAGATCGCACTAAAGATTCTTGCGCCTTTTTTAACTGGATGTAAGCATCTTCAGCAGCAACTTTCTGAGCACTAATTTCTGTATTGGCCTCTCTGAGTTTTTCCGACTGGCTAATAATTTCTGTTTTCTGTTCTTCTATCTCTCTGGTGCGTTCTTTTACCTTACTTTCTAGTTCATCTTTAATCTTTGCTTGTAAGCTTTCATTCTTTCTCAACTGTAAGATGAGTTTTTCTTGATAGTTCTGTTTCTCGTATTCGTTTA
>PBYL01000415.1 GCA_002729595.1 Thalassovita sp.
AAAGTTTGCTTATCGTTTTTGAGCAATACGAAAGTTTTTGCTGCCATTTCTCTGGCTTCTTTTCTATTGCTTTCTGTGTAGATTTCGGTTTTGGCTCTGTCTAGATCACAGTATTTATATGGATCGTCGAACAAACCTAATTGAAGTTTTGCTTCTAAAATTCTTCTACAAGCTGCATCGATATCTTTTTCGGTTACTTTCCCTTCTTCTAAAGATTTTTTTAGTGTTTTTAAAAATCCTTCACCTACCATATCCATATCTACACCGGCTTTGAGTGCTAATGCAGAAACAGTTTGTAAATCTCCCAAACCGTGAGCGATCATCTCATTAATAGCAGTGTAATCGGTTACCACAAAGCCATTAAATTTCCATTGTTCTCTTAGTAAATCAGTTAATAACCATCTGTTTGCACTGGCAGGAATTCCATCAATTTCGTTGAAAGAGGTCATAACTGTACCTGCACCAGCTTCTACCGCTGCTTTGTAAGGTGGCAAATATTCATTATACATTCTGATGCGGCTCATATCTGTAGTATTGTAATCGCGACCAGCTTCAGAAGCGCCATACAATGCCATGTGTTTTACACAAGCCATCACCGTATTATTTAAAGTGAGATCGTCACCTTGGTAGCCGTGCACCATTGCTTTTGCAATCTGAGAACCCAAATAAGGGTCTTCCCCAGCACCTTCGGCAATTCTTCCCCATCGAGGGTCGCGAGCAATATCTACCATTGGTGAGAACGTCCAACAAATACCGTCTGCACTGGCTTCATTTGCAGCAATTCTGGCTGTGCGCTCGATCAAATCCATATCCCAGCTAGAAGCCAAACCCAATGGAATTGGGAACACTGTTTTGTATCCGTGGATTACATCCATCCCGAATATCAAAGGAATTTTTAAGCGACTTTCTTCCACAGCAACTCGCTGTACTTCTCTAATTTTCTCAGCCGTTTTTATATTGAATAATCCTCCTACTTCTCCTTTTCTAATTGCATCGGCAATGTTTGAGTTAGAAGCCTGACCTGTAACTATGTCTCCCGCTCCGGGTAAGTTTAACTGCCCCAGTTTCTCCTCAAGCGTCATTACAGAAAGTAGCGAGTCAATTTTATCGTTACTGCTTACAGACAATGATTCATTAGTACTATGGCGGCTATTGTTACAAGACCAAGCCAAAACAACCAATGCCAGCAGATAGTGTAATTTTTTCATGGCACTAAATAGTTAAGTTGTATATCATTTTTGTATTTTATATGTGTTTCAATCTATCTTGATGATTTCTGATTTCTTCGATACGCCATTTTCATTGAATGCTTCGATTGCCAAATAATAAGGTTGATCTACATTGAGGTTTTTTAATTCCAATTCATTTTCGCCGTAGACCAACCAAGAATTATAAAGCTTGTCGGGAGCAATACCCCAAAAAACATTGTAACCCTGTACATTTTCTTGCGCATCCCAAGTAACCATTGCATCTCTTGTATCTGTCTTTCTTGCTACATTAAAGTGTTTCACTGATCCCGGTTTTTTACCAGTTCCAAGACCGAAAACCCTTAGCCCAGAAATAGCCAGATTAGTAGTCGGTACTTTGATGTTTTTATACCTCACAAAGCGAACAGATTTTGACTCTGCCAACTCTACATAATCATTAGGAACATCTTTGTAATTATCTTCCCTATCTACCAATACTACCCATGTATTTCCATCCAAAGAACCTTCTATCAAATACCTGTGCTTTAAGCCCTCCACCTTACCGTATATGTCAGACTTATAATCTTGATAATTCACCTGAATTGCATAAACATTTGATGCTTGCTGCAAATCAATTTCTACCCATTCTTTTTCATTATTCTCTTTGGCTAACCAGAATGATTTTACATTTTCATCTACCAAGTTTTCTGGCTTAAAGTCTTCTACTGATGAAGAAGCTTTTACTGGTTTTTTGTAAGACAGAAGCATCCAACCTGCAAATTCACCCGGTTTACCCGGTTCTGCAGGTGCAAAGTGTGGGTAATCTCCAAAGTATGTATTGGTATGCATCAATCCCTCAGCATCGAAATAAGTCGGGAACATACAAATTCTTCTTTCCCAGTTTACATTGAGCGAAAGTGCCATGGTGGCAAAATGCCAGTAAGTATTTTGTGGACCTATAAGTGTGCTACCATGTCCGGCTCCATTCATAAAACCACCGGGCTTATAAGATACCGGATTATTGATCGCATAAGTGTACGGGCCAAGTGGAGAATCACTCATATAAACACCATCTCCATACACGTTAAATTCTGTACCCGGTGCAGCATATTGCATGTAGTATTTTCCATTGTGTTTGGTTAACCAAGCACCTTCCATATAACCTTTTAAAACTGTATCTGCGTGGTTGTCTCCAAATCGCTCCCATCCGTGTTTTTCACCATCTAGTTTAAAGAGTTCTACAATCTCTTCATCAGGATTAAATCTTTCCTCAGCATTCAACTTTCTTCCTCTTATAGGATAAGTATTAGAAGAGCCCCAGAAAATATAGGCTTGCCCGTCGTCATCTATAAAAAAGCAAGGGTCTTGTAGGTTATTTAGTATTGATGGAACAGCTTTCCAATCTCCTTTTTTGGGATTGTCGGTGTATAAAATGCTCATAGAACCAGAAGGATTTCCGGTTACATACAAAACAGAATCTTTGTAATTGAAAGCTGCCGGTGCATTAGAACCCTCAAAATACCATTTCTCAGGAGTTATAAACTCCCAGTTTTGCAAATCGGTTGAATGCCAATAACCCATCGATCTGGTTACGAACATGTAGTACTCATTTCTAAACTCCACCACTGCCGGATCGGCTCCAGAACGATAAGAAATGTTCTTGTCCGAATTGTAGATCATGTAGGTATAATCGATATTGATTGGATTGCAATAAGTGCTCATACTTGTAGATTGGGCACTTATCTGATGATTAAATCCTAAAATCAATACACCGAAAATGATGCTTTTAAAAATGAGTTTGCTTATATCGTTAAGGTAATTCATTGGTTTATTTTTTATTTGCCAGCCGTTTTAGTTTCTTCGAAACCCAATTTATCTAATCCAGTTTGTACTTCTGGACAAGACATAAATAAATCCCAAAGTAAGCCTGTACGGTAGTTTTCAATCATTACTGGAATTGGCCCCTGATCGATCGCCAAATATCTTGGCAAGTACCAATCGTCTTGCAGGCTAAAAGCATCATACGGACCATATTCTCCCACTAATGAATCTGCTTCTGTATACAAAAACTTTAAAAACTGCATGCTCTCTTTTGGTGTATATGGGAATGAAGAAAGTGCTGCTGTAGGTGAAATTACGCCTAAATCTTCATCTGGGCGGTGTCCTGCATAACCTTTTATAGAATAGCTAGAAGTTAAGCCCCAGCAGTTTTCGCCATAGCCTTTGTAATGATGCGGATTGTCAACACAATGCTGATAATGGATTAATACATGATTCTGGTTCAGTTTCCAATAATCTGCATATTGATCTTTGAGGTTTCTTGGGTCGAGCCCTAAGTATGAATAGTGCGCCCAAAAAAGTGGCCCAACTGGTGAATCGTTGGTTTCGTAATGGTCGAGTACCGTTTCGTAGCCCAAGTATTTGCGATCGGTTTTAATCTTGCCATTCATTGCCCAACCTTCGTGGTAAACCTCTGGCTTAATCGAATGTGTAGGAGAAGCTGCCGCCATCACGTACATAATTAAACATTCATTATAACCGTGAACTGCGAAATTCATATCCCAAGCGTTGTTGGGTGACCAGTGCCAGTAAAGTACATTTTCACCACCGCGAGTATGCCAGTCCCACTCGATGCCTTCCCACAATTTATTGATTCGCTCAGCCAAAGCTTTTTCCTCTGCAGTTCCATCTTTAAAATACTGTCTTACACACAAAAGACCTTGTGCTAAGAATGCTGTTTCTACCAAATCACCACCATCATCTTTTTTACTAAAAGGCACAATTTTACCAGTTTCACCATTCCACCAGTGTGGAAATACACCGTGAAATTTATCTGCCTTTTCCAGAAAATTTACAATCTTGGTATATCGCTCAAAAGCTTGCTCTCTGGTAATAAAACCTCTTTCTACACCCACTAAAATCGCCATTAATCCAAAGCCTGAACCACCAGAAGTGATAATCTCTGGCCCTTCGTGAGGATATTCATTATCCATGTGCAAACGCTCTCTAGCCAAACCAGATGTAGGTTCAGCTCCTTCCCAGAAATATTGAAAAGTCTGATACTGAACCAGATTAAGTAAAGAGTCTTCTGAAATTTCGCTTTGCTGCTGCTCAGTGTCGTTTTGCACGATTGGTGTTTCTTTTTTAGACACACACTGCATGCAGAATAAGGCAAATATTAAGATATATATATTTCTCATTTCATTCGATTAAACTGATGATCAATAACCAGATAATAGCTATCTGGCGATATTCTACTAGCTGATGCTCGCTTAACAATTTTGGTTTCTAGCTGATTTACAGCTATTTGTTAGTAAGTAAATCCCAGTTTATCCAAGCCTTGTTGTACCTCAGAATTCGACATAAACAAATCCCACAACAAACCAGATCGATAGTTTTCAATCATGATAATAATTGGTCCCTGATCGATTGCCAGATAAGAAGAGGCATACCAGTTTTCACTGGGATTGAAAGCATCGTAAAATCCATAATCTCCCCAAAGCCTATCTCCCATTGTATAATAAAAATAATTTAGTGCATCAGTTGAAGCCTCTGGTGTGTAAGCTATGGATGATAATGCTGCTGTAGGTGTAATTACACCTCGATCGTTGGTTGGTGAATGAGCTGAATAACCCTGATCGCCATCGCTAGCTGTTAATCCCCAGCAATCTTCGCTGTAACCAGCATAATTCTTAGGGTTTACTGCACAGTATAGCTGATTAATTTTAGTATGATTGACCACTTGTTCCCAGTAATCTACTTTACCATCTGATAGATTTCTTGGGTCGATGCCTAAAAATGAATAATGCTCGAAAAACAGTGGACCGCCATAATCGGGACCTAGTGGTAAGTTTAATGAATAATAGCTATTACCGTTTTCGGTGCTACCTGTCCACCAACCTTCGTCGTACACCTCTTTGCTAATTGGGTAAGTGGTAGAAGACGCTGCCATTAGGTAAGTAATTAAAGCCTCGTTCCATCCGCTTATTTGTAAATCTTTTTCAAAACCATAATTTGGAGACCAGTGCCAAGTTAATGCATTTTCTCCCTGTGTATACCAATCCCATTGTACAGAATCACAAAGGGAAGTGATCTTATCTGCTAACTGAGTTTCTGTTATATCCTCTGTATCGAGATACTGTTTGGTGGTGAGTAAGCCCATGACCAAGAATGAAGTTTCTACCAAATCTCCCCCGTCATCATTTGTACTAAAAGGAATTACTTCTCCCGTTGAGCCATTTAACCAATGCGACCAAGCTCCATGAAAACGATCTGCATTTTCAAGAAAATCGACAATGGTATTTAAGCGCTCAATACCTTGCTCTCTGGTGATAAAACCGCGTTCGATCCCGGTGATAATTGCCATTAAACCAAAGCCTGTTCCACCAGTGGTTACTGTATTTCCAGAGGTATTTCTTTCGCGAATCATGCCACTTTCTGGATGTGCAAAATCCCAGAAATATTTAAAAGTCTGGCTTTGTACTTTAGTTAAAAGCTCTTCTGCTGAAAGTATCGGGAACTTTGGCGTTTCGTCTACTTCAGTATAAAATTCAAGCTGATAACCGGCAAATGTTTCTCCTTGAGTACCTTGAAGTGATTCTGATATTTCAAGCTGAAAAGGTGAAAGGTATTTTAAAGGTTCGGTAGCAGTTACAACAATTGTCTTGTTTTCATTAGAAAAGGTAGCTGTTAAAGCAGGTGCATCTGGTCCACTAAGCTCGATGGCATCTGTAAAGTCTGCTTCGTTTATGGGATTAGAAAATATAAATGTTAGCTCGAAGTCTAATGGCATTTGTAGTAGCTGATTCTGCCCCAAAATATCAATTTCATCTACTCTTACAGCACTAAGTTTTAAATTGCCGATGGCAGTTTTAAAGGTGATTGTACTAGAGGCAAAGCTTTCGCCTGCAGCACCTTTTAATTCTGAAGAAATAATGATTGTATAGACTTCACCATCTTCTAAACCACCAAGTGGATATAAGACTACATTTTTACCATTAGAAAGATAATTGACATCAAAATCGACTAAACCAGTCTCGTTGCTTAAAGTGATATAATTCTGGGCAGTGCTTTGGTCTACTGCATTCGAAAAAACCAGAGATATGTTTTGATCTGTTGGAATATTTTCTGTCTGTTCAGACAAACTTAAAGTTACATTTCCGGCAAATACTTCTAGTAGTTCTAGTGAACCTATTTCTGAATCGTCGTCTTTACAACCGACGAGCAGCACCAAAACCAATGTAACTAACCGTAAAATATTCCTTTTCCACATCATTTCTTCAAAAATTGGGATCTCAGGTTGTGCCGCTGAGACCCCTTCCTAATCTATTTATTGTTCTCCATGATTATTCTGCAGCAATTATTTCCTGAATCTCAGCTTGAGTTAAGGCCTTGTCAAAGATGCGTAACTCGTCAATTAAGCTGTTGTCAGAAAGGTGGCTCCAACCAGTAAATCTTGGTGCACCAGAACCGATGGTTAAAATGTCGCAACCAGTCCAGTCTACTCCTGTAAACTCACCTTGTTTTACAACTTCTCCATCAAAATACACCACACATTCGGTGCTGGAAATGGTGAAGGCGATATGCACCCACTCTCCTGTAGAAGGATCAATATCTGCCGCTTCGCCTCCATCAAACCAGCTGTCAGCAGTTCCATTTCCTACATTCAGTTTCACACGCTGCATATCTCCTGAACTCTCTCTGAAAAGTCTGAAACCACTTGTTCTATTATTCATAGCTGTTGGATTATCCTCATCTTCCGGACCCATGGTTAAAATACCTGCTCTGTCCGGGTCATTATTTACTTTGTACCAGAAAACTGCCGAAAACTCAGTGTTTTGTAAATTATCTGTAGGCAAAGTAATATAAGCGTCTGTAGCACCTGCATAAGCTTTACCAGATACACCAGTTGCATATCCTGGTGAACCAGTAATTGTCGCTGTGTTAATTTCAACTAACTCCGTATAATCTCCATCAAATGGTAAGTAGAAAATCTCACCATCATAAACTGGATCATAAGGTGCTACTTTTTCAAAATCTACTGACTGCGTTGTGCTCTTACCAGAAAGGTCATTCGCTGTTACTGATAGAGTGTGCTCACCATTCGTCAGTTCAGTATAATTATACTCTTCAATCGCTATTCTGTAATCTCTAAAGCTTGAGAAAGAAGTTAGTTCTGTTCCATCAAGTGATACAGTGATGTCTTTAATCTCTATATCGTCTTGCACTTCTAATTGAATATTGATAGAAGTAACATCTTCTTTCACTCTGATTAAAGTACCTTCTGAAGGATATTCAATTGATACTACAGGAGCTTCTTCATCTGTTCCGGGATCAACCGCAGAAATTGGGTCGATGCCATCGTTACATCCTGCTGCAACAGCTGCTGCAAGAAAGTAGATATATATATATTTAAATAATTTCATTTTCATTCAATTTTGATTAATCAAGTGCTGAAATTTTTAATCTTGAGCAAGTTTTGGTAACTGATCAACCTGATTCTGTGGATAAGGAAGATAAGTTTTACTTTCGGAGAAGGTTCTACCATCGTAGCTCAACTCATCGTATCTACCCAATCTGATCATATCGTAGTATCTGGTTCCCCACTCCATAGCCAACTCTGCAAATTTTTCATCCATTACTTGATCTAGTGTTACACCAGAAAGTGCTGATAGACCTGCTCTTGATCTCACTAAATTCACGGCTTGATCTGCTGTAATTGATGAGCTGCTTGCTCCTTGTACGATTGCTTCGGCATGCATTAATAAAATCTCTGCATAGCGAATACAAATAAAGTTTTTGTTGTTTCCGTAAGAAGTTCTACCTGGAGTTAACTGGTCTGATGGTAAATAGTGCTTACCACTAGCAAACATAGCACGGTCATAATCATTAATTACATCGCCAGAAGCAGTTGTATTTGAAATCCAGTCTGGTAAAGTAGCATAATCTGCATCACTTTGTAGCTCTTCAATTCCACGATCTGTAAATAATACACTGGTTTCTAGACGTGTAGTTTCGCCTCTATCCAACATAAACTTGATGTATTTTAAACTTGGCTCATAAAAGCCCCAACCTCCACCAGCACCACTTACTGCAGGAGTCCAGTTTTGAGGACCGAAGAAAGCAAACAAGTAACTAGTTTGGTCACCAGAACCATTACCAAAGTCTGAATACTGAAGCTCAAGAATGTTTTCATCATTTAATTTACCTGGAACTTTAAATAAGTTATAGTAATCTTGTTCTAATGTAAATTTACCTGAGCTAATTATTTCTGAAGTTGCTTCTGCTACTTTTTGATAATTTTCTATCTCTAGATTTGCTAAAGCTTTAATTGCTAATGCAGTATATTTTGTGATTCCACCAGTTATATCTGTACGCTCATTTGGATGTACACTTGGCAAATTAGCTGCTGCTTCGTCCATCTCATCTGAGATATGTTGCATCACTTCTTCTTTAGTAGCTAAATCAGACACTAATAATAAAGAAGGATCTGAACTTTCTGGAATAAAAACACTGCCCCAAAGTCTAGACAACTGGAATAACAAAAATGCTCTCATCGTTTGTGCTTCTGCAATGTATTGGTTTGCTAAAGCTTCGCTTGCTGCATATTGCTTGTACTTTTCAATTTGCTCCATAGCTGAATGTGCATTGAAAATATCGCTATAGTAGGTTTGCCAAACAGAGTTATACATCCAATAATCTTTGTTATAGTTGTATTTATCAGTCTCTGCAAAATCTTGTTGGTCTCCTAAACCACCATGGTTAACATCGTCTCCACGAACAGCAACTAAAGGGAATTCTGCCCAACTTCTTGTTTGGAACTCTGCATAAGTACCTATAAGAGGCAAAATCATATTGCTGGTATTGGTATAATCTGTTTCTTCTGTAAATGAAGTATTTAGTGGATCTTCATCTAATACATCTTCGCATGAAGCTGTAACCAATAAGGCTGCAAGCATGCATGTTACTCGAATAAATATTTTATCTATTTTCATAATCATATTCATTAAAGATTAAAATCTGAGGTTCATACCTACTGTGTAAACTGCTGGAATTGGATAGGTCTGTGTATCGATACCGTTTGATACTTCAGGGTTAAATCCATTGTAATTGAACAGCGTCAATGGTCTTTCTGCAGTTACATAAATTCTGGTTGTAGGCATTTTTGCACCAAATAACTCTTTATTTACAAAGTTGTAAGCAAGGTTTATGTTCTGGATTCTAAAGAATGAACCATCTTCTACAAAGTAGTCACTCATTTTTTGGTTCCAACCTTTTCTTAGACCAGCAGATGAAGGATATTTATTAGAAGTACCTTCTCCATGCCATCTGTTAATTGCTAGATCGGCATCCATGTTTGCATCTGATGTCCAGATAATTTCACCACGCTTTCTGTTAAGAATTTTGTTACCAGACTGACCCATAAAGTTGGCAGAGAAATCGAAGTTTTTATACGATACTCCAAAGTTGAAACCGTAAGTAAGATTTGGTAAATAAGAACCAAGTACTACTCTGTCGTCATCATCAATTACGCCATCTCCGTTTTGATCTTTGTACTTGAAATCACCCGGTACCAAACCGTTTTCAACTGCTACAGGATCGCTTTGGATTTCTTCCTCGTTTTGGTAAACACCTGCTACTTCGCGACCAAAGAATGCTAATAATGGTTCACCAACCATTGATCTTTGACGGAATTCAGCAGAACCACCATCGATATAAGGTTGTCCGTAAAGGTCTCTTACTTCGTTTTTCAAGGTAGCAATGTTAGCACCTGCATAGTAAGTTAGACCATTTGCTAATTCATCATTCCAGTTAAGTGCAAGTTCTAAACCTGAGTTTCTAATAATACCCACGTTTTGTAAAACTGTCCCACCAATCGCCGGAATGGTTACATTTATTGCTGCGTTTTTGGTATCTCTTATATAGTAATCAGCTTCAATAGATAGTTTGTTATTTAATATTCTTGATGTTAAACCTACATCCCATTCTTCTGTTACTTCCCATTCTAGTGAAGAATAAGTGCTTGATGTTGTAGTACCTGAAACAAGTACATCGTTAATGGCAGTGGTAATTACTGATGTAGTAATTGCTCCGTCGCTGGCAGCGATTTTATCGTTACCTAACTGACCCCAGCTAGCTCTTAGCTTTAAGAAGTCAATCACATTATTATCACTTAAAAATCCTTCTTCAGATAATACCCAACCAACACCTACTGTAGGGAAATAACCCCATTTTTCTTGGTATTTTGAGCTACCATCTGCTCTCATTGTACCGTATAGCAAGTATCTGTCGTCGAAATTATAAGAAACACGACCGAAGTAAGATAAACCGTATTGTCTTCTTGCATCATCACCAACACCATCTACTACGATAGTTTCAGACTGGTCTAAGTACCAAGATTCTTCGTTATCTGTTGGGAAGTTTAAGCCTCTAGCTTTTAACAAATCGTAAGATTCATCTCTGTAAGAAGTACCTACCATCGCAGTGAAGTAGTGAGCGCCAATGCTGTTTTTGTAAGTAAGTACGTTGTCCCAAATTTGGTTGAAATAAGTCTCTCTTGTTTTGTTAAGTGTTGCATCTGCTACTTGCGAACCATCTGTGATGTAGTAAGGCAGTGCTACTTCTCTTTTATCCAAATCGGTAAAGCTGTTGTTGTAAGCAGTTTTGAAAGATAATCTGTCTGGGATGATGTCTACATTCACATAGAAGTTAGCCAGTAACTTTTTGATTTTCTGCTTGTTGTTGTTGAAGTCCATTGTTGGGAATGGGTTTTGACCACCTCTGTAACCTAACAACTGCGCACTTGAATATGGAACAGGCCATGCATCTTCGTTTTCGTAATCGTAAACCGGCATAATTGGCACTGCAAAGTATGCTTGGTTCCATGCACTTTCTTCTTCTTCGTACTTAACAGCGTTACTCCAAACTAAATTACCACCTACTGTTAACCATTCGGCTGCTTTGTAATCTATTTTAGATCTTAAGTTAAATCTTTCGTACTGGTTTTTCATGGCTAAGATACCTTCTTGGCCGAAGTAACTTGTACCAATTGAGTAAGAAGCATTTTGACCCCCACCAGTAATATTTAAACTGTGGTTTTGAATAGCTGCCTGACGCATAATCTCATCGTACCAGTCTGTATTTACATCTGGAACATTTGGATTCACTCTGCTTCTACCATAGCGCTGCATGGCATTTAAAATGTAGTTTACATCGGCAGTAGAGCCAGACTCGTAAGCCATTGTAGCAAATTGCTCAGCATTTGCCATTTTTAATACATTTTGTGCTACCTGCACACCATAATAACCATCGTAAGTAATTTCTGGCTTTTGGTTGTAAGAACCAGATTTTGTTTCGATAAGCACTACACCGTTTGCTGCTCTTACACCATAAATTGCTGCGGCAGATGCATCTTTCATTACAGATACAGTGGCAATATCGTTGGTGTTAAGGAAATCGATGTTGTCGAAGAACATTCCGTCTACTACATATAATGGGGCTTCATTATCGCTACCTGGATAAGAACCAACACCTCTAATACGTACAGTTGGAGAAGCACCGGGAGAACCGCTACTTACAATTTGTAAACCGGCTACTTTACCTTGCAAAGCCTGCATGGCAGAACCAGTTGGAGTTTTTACAATGTCTTTTGATTTAACAGTTGCAATGGCAGAAGTAAGATCTTTCGCGTTCGATTCACCATAACCAATTACTACAATCTCTTCTAATGCCTGTAAATCTTGTTGTAGATTTACTGTAATATTAGTTTGCTCACCTACTGCAATTTCTGTAGGAAGAAAACCAACATAACTAAATACTAATACATCGTCACTTGAATTTACTGCTAGAGAGAATTCTCCATTTATATCAGTAATTGTTCCTTGAGTTGTACCTTTAATTAAAACGTTTGCTCCGGGTAAGGGTTCTGAAGTTTCTTGGTCAATTATAGTTCCTTTGACCACTCTTTGTTGTGCATTTGCTACATTATAGCATATCAGAAAAGCTAAAAACAGAAACACTCTGTAAGCACATGAGTCTTGTTTATATTTTTTCATATTTCATATTTTAGGTTAATTTTCTTCAAAGCTATAGTTTATTTGTATCCAGCATAATTTACTGCCTCATCTTCCATACTTCATGGGTCTGATGTGTTTTTTTAGCACCTCAACAATACTACATCAACTAATATTAATAAATTGATTATCAATAAATTACATCTCACAGAATTGAAGATATATTGAAAAACTATTTTGGAATAATCCAGTACATTTATAGATATAATTCAATTTTTCACTGTTGAATCATAGTAAATATGTTAACTCGATTATTGATAGCTCATAATAAATTCCACTAAATTGGTATCATGCTCCATCGCCAGTTTCTTTCTTAAGCGGTATCTTCTGATCTCTACCCCTCTTACAGAGATGTTGAGCAAGGATGCAATCTCTTTAGAAGAAAGATTCATTTTTAGATAGGCACATAAACGCAGGTCTGCCGGAGTTAAGGAAGGGTATTCTTCTTTTAATTTCTGTAAAAAGTTTTCGTGTACATCACTAAAACTCTGCTCAAACATCTTCCAGTCGTTTTCAGAAGTGATGTCTTTATCTATAATATTGACAATTTTATTATAATGTTTTGATGGAAAACGGGTGCCCAACTCGTCTTTGAGGCGGGTTAATTCATATTTTACAGTAGTTAAAGTGTTGTTTTTATGAATGAGCGAGAAGGTAGACTTTGCCAAACGGCTATTTCTCAGCTTAATCTCACTTCTCAAACTCTCATTTCTGAGCTTAATTAGCTTTTTCTCGTTTTCTGTAGCTTCTTTTTCTAGTATTCTTTTGCGTTCTCGCTCATGTTTTTCGTGGATTCTTTTAATTTTTCGCCTGTTCAGAATCGCAATTAATACCAACATAGCTATTACCAGCACTACATATATAATAGTCGCCAAAGTACTTTTGTACCACGGAGGTCTAATTCTGAATGGAATTTTAACCGCTGCATTCCCTTTTTCTGGTTTGATGTGTAAAGTATATGTTCCAAATGGCAGGTTTTGCAGGGCAATTTCGTCTTGAAAATTAGATTTATTCCATCTGTCATCGTAACCTTCTATCTTATAAATAAGGTCTGTTTGACCCGTAAATTCTGGATAAGATAATTTAATGTATACATTGTTATTTTGATACGGAATTTCTATCTCATTCTCATCAAATAAATAATTTTCTCCACTTAAGTCAGAAAAGTATAATTCTCTTATAAAAAGTTTGGGTTGCCAGTTGCTATCATTTTCTTCCCAACTATCGTCGAATATTGCATAACCATTGTCGAGGTAAATCATGGTGTAGATGGAATCAATCACATACACATTTTCATGTCCGGGAATAAGATGCCCACTTAAATCTTTGAGAATGTTATCGTCGAAGGAACTTACGCTGTTTTCGTCCATAATCGCTCTAGCACATTCTCCATCTTTAAAAATCCAGTAGTTGTCATTGGTAGATTCACGAAAGTGTCCATCCAATGCAAAGTTTCCTAAACTCTTATTTACATTATCGAGCAAGAAGAAATTATTCTGGATTTCATCGTAATACACAAAACCAGAATCTGAGCTAAACACCAACTTATTATTTATGCTGTTTACATAGGTTTTCTCTCGAAGCGAAAAAGAGCGAATTTCTATTACTCTTTGCAAATCGTCGCTGAGCTCTAAGCGAAATAGACCTTGATAAGGATGCGAAACCCAAACCACATTTTCTCGCTCGAAAGCAACGATTCTCGACAACTTATTAAAGCCACTAATTCTGTGTGAATATTGCCATTGCCCATTTCGCTTCTCATAAACCGACAAACCAGAATAAGCACCCTGAACAATGTATCTACTATCGAAAGGATATAACATCATTTCATATCCACCGGCAACATTAGAAATTTGTCGAAGTTGGTTATTTTCTATGATGAAAGTGAATTTGTTATGGCCACAAAAGAGCGTTCCATCAATTACAGCTAACTTCCAAACCTGATCTTGCGAACCATTTAAAAGTGTAAAATCCC
>PBYL01000416.1 GCA_002729595.1 Thalassovita sp.
ATATGGCAGTTGAAACACAACCGTTGTCCCTATCCTTTTGCGGCTTGCCGCCTCTTTTCAGAAATCAACACCATCGTACAATGACGTTGACTCGACAAAATTGCTGCCCCTTTTACCTTCGGGAATCATCATCGAATAAAACGCTTAAGCCTGAAGATGCAGATGGAGGATATGGAAGTGTGGTTACTAAAACAGTTCCTGAAAAATCAGAATCTCCTGCTGAGTTTGTTCCTCTTATTTTAATAGCATACAAAGTCTCAGAACTCAACCCTGTAATCCAAATGCTATCTTGATTACCAGCAACCTCATCTAGCCATAAAACAAAACTATCTGAGCTACCTTCTGAAACATAAATCTCAATTGCAGTAGCTAGATCAGATACATTTTCCCAACTAATTAAAATTGAATCTTGACTATACTCAACTACACTCAAATTGATTGGTGCATCTGGAGGCAAAATATTTGGCGTTGATTGCGGATTTGAATAATCGCTCTCTCCACTTTGGTTGATTGCCTTAATTCTGTAATAAAATACGCCATCTCCCGGGTTTGCTTCGTAGCTGGTATAATTAGCAGGTATTGATGCAATTGCAGTATAACCACTATAAGGATCAGTAGAAACTTCTATGATAAAACCTGATTCATTCAGGCTATTATCAGTCCATTCGATGGTATAACCTTCTAATGCATTTCCAGTAATTACTAGATTAGATGGAGCAAAATGCGGAGTAATTACTTGTGAACTTAAAAGCTCATTTCGATTTGGAGAGTTCTCCATCACAGACTGCATCCTCTCAGACTGTTGAATTGTGAAAAGGTTCATACAAGCATCTGCTGTATAATCCATAAAATTCTGGAACATATCAGGCAGGTCATTTTCGTCGTCTGTACAAGTATTTGGCTTATCTGGGTCTGGGAATTCACAAGGACTAAAAACATCGTCTCTATCGGTACTTGTAGTTGGCGTATCGTCACAGTAATCATCGTCACTACATCCTCCAACTACACCCCATGGATGCAGCAAAGCAAAAAAGTGACCTACCTCGTGTGTACAAGTTCTTCCTCGATCATATCTATCATCAGATATTTTATCGAAAGAACCATAATTTGTGTAATTAGAGCCAAATACAAGATTATTAATTACAACACCATCTTGATTATCATTACCTGTTTCGATTGGCACTCCATCATTCCCAGATGATTTTGGCCAAGAAGAATAACCTAATAATGAGCTTCCTAAGTTTGCAACCCATATATTCATATATTTGGTTGGGTTCCAAGAAGTAAGAGGTTTTATATCATTATCTAACTGTGTATCATTCCAAGTATCTCTACCTCCATTATATCTATCGATACCGGGTTCAGCTAAGACATTGCCTTCTGGGTCTATTACAGCCAATCGAAATTCGATTTTTGTATCTGTAGCCACATCTGAAAAAACACTTGGTGTATTTTCTCTATCCTCGTTTTGTCTTCTAAAATCTTGATTGAGTACTTCGATTTGAGATAATACCTGCTCAGCGGGAATATTGCTACCATCTCCTAAATCCTCGCCATTGTGGATTACATGAACTACAACTGGTATTACATAAACTGATGAGGCTTCTTCTTTTCCTTGCTTAAGACGTTTTTGGCTAATATTTTTTTTCATCCAAGTTTCGAAGCCTGTAAAAGCTTCTCGTCTCTGTTCTGGAGGTGTATCTGGGAATAGTTTTTCCATTGTAACACACCTATCTATATTTTGCGCTTGTACGTTAAATACTAGCAGTAAGCTGGCTGATAACAGCACTAATAAATTTCTTAACATAAACCTCGTTATCAAAAAAATACCAAAGCGGTAGAACTAATTCGCGAATTAATTTATAATTATGCAAGCAAACAAAAACAAATTCGTAATTAATTGACAATTAAACTTAAAAAAAGGTTTACGTGTTACTAGTTTTGTTATATAATATAAACAGATATTTATAGTCTTATGAAGTATTTATTTTCTTTTCTATTCTTATTTATTGCAGCAACTACTTTAACTTTCGCTCAAGGAGTTTTTTCTTTTGGC
This sequence comes from Thalassovita sp., assembly GCA_002729595.1. GTDB lineage: Bacteria > Bacteroidota > Bacteroidia > Cytophagales > Flammeovirgaceae > Chondrinema. Next base: position 2,057 of record PBYL01000416.1, read on the forward strand.
GAAGAAGAACACAATTTTGGAGACATTAAGGAGGGCGAACTTGCTGAGCATGTTTTTGCTTTTGAAAATACAGGTGATGCACCTATCGTAATCGAAAATGTTAGAGCATCTTGCGGTTGTACTACACCAGAATGGCCTAAAGAACCAATTATGCCAGGTGAGTCAGCAGAAATTAAAGCTATATTTAACAGCAAAGGAAGACCAGGTAATGTTTATAAAACCATTACAATTACTTCTAATGCATCAGAAACTACTAAAACTCTAAAACTTAGAGGACAAGTTATAAAATCTGATAGCACGCCTGAATAAGGAATTTTACAGAAAAAGAAAGGCTCTTTGGAATTCCAAAGAGCCTTTCTTTTTATATGGCATATCCGGTATCACAAAGATTATCCTTTCAAGATTCTCTCTGTATAAACCTCTCCATCTTTAATAATATGAATGATATGAAAACCAGTTTTTAAAGCTGTTAAATCAACAACTGGGTTATCATCTTCACTCACAAAAGAGATTTCTAACTCACCTGATAAATCGTAAATTTGAATAAGTGCTCCTGTCAATACAATGTCCTCTGAGCTTAATTGTATGTAATCATCAGCTGGATTTGGATATGAGCTTATTACTACTTCTTCAATAACTGATGCAGTAAAATCGACATTTACTTTTTCCGATGTGATTAAACATCCATTGTCAGTTGTTACTTCCACATAGTAGTAACCAGAGTCGACAATTACCAAATCTGCATTTGTCTCATCAGAAAGCAAAATATCATTAAAATACCATTGGTAAGATACATATCCTTCTTTAACACTCAAGATATCACCAGATAAACTCGGAGTAATTGCTTCTTTCTGTATGAGGCTTAGAGAAACCAATTGTCTTGTAGAAGCTACCTCTCCATTACTGGAAATTGGAGTTACATAAAAAGTTGTATCGTTCTGGAAAAGAGTATTGAAACTTGTGCCTTCATAAAATGATGTGTCAGCAGTTAAAGAATGATACCAGTAGTAATTTTCAAATTCTGTTAACTGTAAATTGATGGCATCAGGCTCACAAAATTTAAATTCTACATCAGATAAAACTGGTTCTGCAATTTCAATTGTAAAAGTTTGACTTGACTGATTCACTCCACCTAAAGTTGTATCACCATTATCTATTAACAAGATTTCAATTTGCTCTGAACCAAAAGCAGTATTTTTTAAATCTAAATGCAGATAACCATACTCATTTGGTGAATAATAGCTGAAATAAGCATCGGCAATTAAAGAAGAATCACTGAATATTGAATTAATCGCAAAAGATAAGTTTTGATAATTATCATCTCCACTATTAATATTTGAAATGAGTATATCTACACTTTCCTCATCATATTGCACAACTTCTTTTTCTGTAATCGTGAAAGTTGGCTTCTCATTAATATCTGTAATATAGATTTTTAGTGGAGTAACAACAGTTGCACCTTGTTTATCACTTACTGTTATTTCTAAATTATATCTGCTTCTGCTTTCATAATCGAAAGTTGCATTGCTAAACAGAGAATCGTTGTTGATGTAGAAATTATCATTATCTACCACACCAGATGCTAATGTAAAAGTATGCTCATCCCATGTATCTATGTCCATGGCTGTAAGTGTAGAAATAAAATAACTCGAAGGATAATTCTCGGGAATCTTATTATTTACTAGTTGTACTCCTGATGGCTTTGAGTTATTAAGCCAAACATGGTTATATTCATCATTACTGATTATGAATAAATCTATGTCTGCATCATCGTCAATTTTAGCTGCGGCAAGTTTGCGTGTGTCTTCGAAGTTTAACTGCTGCATAGAATTCTCAAAGTTTCCATTACCATCGTTAAACCAGATTTCTACAGCATCGTACCTATTGGCAAAAATTAAATCATTGTCGCCATCAGTATCTAAATCGGCTGTAGTTAAACTATAAGTGTTTTCTTCACCTAAGAGTTGGTTAGTGTTTGTAAATGTTCCATCGCCATCATTTAACCAAATTTCATTTGCTCCATTAGGATTTGCTAAACCTAAGTCTACAAAACCATCATTATTAAGATCACTTAAAACTCCATTAAATAAATTTAAGCCAGTGCTTATTATCTCAGCATGTTGCGTGAATATACCTGAGCCATTGTTTATCCAAACAAGTTGATCGCCACCAGAACGAATTTCTACAATATCTAAATCATTGTCATTATCGACATCACCAGATAGAATTGCATAAGTCATGCTACTGCTAAAGCTATTAGCACTTTGCGTAAAAGTAGCATCGCCATTATTTAACCAAATGGTATTTACACCATTAAAACTTCCTACAACAATATCTTTATCTGAATCTCCATCTATGTCTTGAGCAATAATACTTAATCCATAGTTTTTACCTAGAAAAGCTAAGCTTTTTGTAAAATTCCCTGATCCATCATTTAACCATAAGGTGTTGTAATCATTCCAGTTGGCAAAAACGATATCTAAATCACCATCATTGTCGAAATCTGCTGTGGCAATATCAAAAGTTGGTTTAGTCTCAAAACTGTTCGATGACAAAGTGAAATTTCCAGCACCATCATTTAACCACAAACTACTTTGAGAACCTTGGTTCGCTACAAGTGCATCGTTATCCCCATCATTATCGAAGTCTTCTAAAATTACATTTACACTGTTAGATTCTTGCAAATCTTCCGTTTCTGAGAAAAATCCTGAACCAGACTCATTTACATCTGTAATGTCAATCTGAATTTCTTTAGCAAAAACTGCATTATCTTCATCAGTTGCCTGAACTAAGATTACATAGCTGCTTTGAGTTTCAAAATCAAAACTTGCATTTGTAAACAGTGAATCACCTATGAGATAGAAATACTGGTAATCATCTTTATCTGCCGAAGCAGTTATTTCTAACTGAGGCTTGCTAGAATTATCACTGTCTTCAACTTCGATTTTACCTAAAAAGGCAGGCGCTTCCACATTCTCATAAATAGGATTGGCTGTTACCAATGCTATATTAGTTGGAGCTTGAATAAGATTGTTAACTTGAATATCGAATTCCTTTTCATAAAAATCACCAGCTAAATCGGTTACACGAACACCTACTTTATAAGATGCTTTAGAATGATAATTAAAGCTTCCTGAAGTTAGCAATCGATTTCCATCAATCACGAAAGCACCATAATCGTAACTTGTTGCTGAGATTAATTTATATGTAAAAACATCTCTGTCATTTTCATCAATAGTTGAGAATGTTCCCACTGTAGTCATCGCTGGTAAATTTTCGTCTACTTTGTTTGAAGACAGCACCAAAGCAGTTGGTGCATCTTTTACATCATTAATAATGATAGTAAACTCTCTTTCTATTGCTTCACCATCAGGATCTGTAGCTATCAGCGAAATTGAAACAGAAGTTTCTTCGTGATTATAAAATCTACGATTTGTAAATAAAGAATCATTACTGATATAAAAAAACTCGTCACCCTTAAGCAATTCTAGTTGATGGCTATCTTCTAAATTTTGATCAACAACATTAATTATTGAAACAAAATCTCCGCTACCACCTAACTCATTTATTGCTGTATTAGATAAACTGATATCTTCTGGAGCAACATTTTCATTAATTACCTCTATTCTAAAATTTACTGAAAGTGTATCTCCATCTAAATCTGTTGCGATTAGCTTAAAATAGAAAAATGGTGTTGAAGAAAAATCAACTTTTTCTTTCAACACCAATTGGTTTTCATTAATAGTAAATGGAAGCGTATCAAGTTCTGGAATGCTATAGACATGCTTATCCAATGAATCTCTATCTGTAGAACTAATTTCTGCAATCACTTCTCCAATAGTTGCATATTCACTAAATGCCAATTGAGAAAGTGCTATTTTAAGAGGCGGATCTAGCACATTCAATATATCTATTGTTAAAGACTTCACGAGTGTATCTCCCTCAGCATCTGTAGCTTTTAAATAAATAATAGCCTGTGGAAACTCGTGGTAATTAAATTCTTTTGAAGTAAATAATTGATTATCTACAATATTAAAAAATTCATTTTCATTCGATTCTTCTACCTCTGCAAAGGCTATTTCGTGCACATCATTTTCAGTAGAGTCTAATACAGTAATATCAGCAACAAAAGTGTTTGCTGGTAAAAATTCCTCAATAGAATTAGATGATAATTGGATATTATACGGGCGTACTTTGTTATCTAAAATGAATATTTCAAATTCAATCTCTTCTTCTTCACCAGTATCAGTATTTATTGCTTTAACTACAATTGAATATGTATCCTGTAGCTCATAATCGAAAGTGGTAAAACTGAATAGCTTATCACCGATAATCGTAAATTTTGCATTATCTGCTTCTCCTTCCACCAGCTCATATTCATACTGGGAAAGTGAATCTGAACTTGATAAAATACCTATTGTAGTACCAGAAGGTTTGTTCTCCAAAACTTCATTGCCTTCTAAATAAAACTCTAATGTTTCATCAACACACTGCTCAAAACTTGCTTTCTCGCTTATTGTATACCATTTCCCCCATTTCCAATGCTCATTTTTTTTCTCTTTTTTCTTCCACTTTACTACCGCTACATTGTGACCCTGCTTTGTTTTAGTTTCAAAAAAGTTTTCACCTGGTTTAGCAGTAAAAATATCTTTTTGCTTAGAACCATATAGGTACCACAAAACTTTTATATCATAGTCATTAGGATTGTAAACTTGCCAGCGACAGATATCATTGGGAGAATCAGAACAAACTGAAACAAGCTCTAAAGTGCCGTCATTTTTCTTACTGTGGTGTTTGTGATGCTTATGACCTTTTTGATGCTTGTTGTGTGAGTGATGTTTCTTTTGGGAAACTGCTATTTCTGAATCAAACAAAATCAGAAATAAAACCATAAATGATAGTAGACTGAATAAGTAATTTTTATTCATACAATGAAGTTTGATTGGAGTTAGTTAGGTTATTTTATTTTACTCAAAGCTATAGGTAAAGTTTAAATACCTGTTAACTGCTCACTTACATATAAATGAATAATTTGTCTAGATTTATAACTATAATTTCACATTTAAATACAATCTTACTTAAGTCTATATCACCATATTTTAGCTCATCTATACGAAAAAGGATTCTATAATTACTCAAAAGTCAGAATCGAAACTAAAAACCTCCTGAATTTTAAAAAAATGAGATTTTATTAACACTCAATAGAAAGGTTTCATTACATAAAACAGGTTTTTGCAGCATTAATCAATAAAGAATTACATCTAAACTCAAAATTTCATTTCTGTAAACCAGAGATTCAATTAAATTTGCCACGCTAAATATTGAAATGTTCATGTTTTAACCTGTTTTTAAACATCCATTTCAGCTCAAAAAAAGAATATTTCATAAATCAAAAGATATGATTTCCGACAGACTAAAAGTATTATCAGAATCCGCTACTTTGGCTATGGCAGTTAAAGCCAGAGAATTACAGGCAAAAGGACACCATGTAATTAAGCTTAATCTTGGAGAGCCCGATTTCCAAACACCTGATCATATAAAGGCTGCCGCTAAGCAAGCAATTGACGATGGCTTTACTTTTTATCCACCAGTTGCCGGAATTCCAGACTTAAAAGAAGCTATTTGTGCTAAGTTAAAAAGAGACAATCAACTTGATTATACACCAGCAAATATTGTAGTTTCTGGTGGAGCCAAACAGTCGATTGCCAATGTATTGCTTAGCATTATCAATAAAGATGACGAAGTAATTATATTCACACCTTACTGGGTTACTTATGTGGAGCAAGTAAAACTTGCAGAAGGTACTCCTGTAATCTTAAAAGGTGGAATTGAAAATGACTTTAAAGTAACTGCAGCAGAATTAAAAGCAGCAATAACGCCAAATACAAAAGCAATTCTTTTCTCTTCTCCTTGCAACCCAACCGGTTCTGTATTTACTAAAAAAGACCTTGAAGAAATTGCAGAAGTGGTAAAAGAGCATGAAAAAATTACCGTGATTTCTGATGAAATCTATGAGTACATCAACTTTGATTCTGAGCATTACAGCATTGCACAAGTACCGGGAATGATCGACCGCACAGTGGTTGTAAATGGATTCTCTAAAGGCTTTGCGATGACTGGCTGGAGATTAGGATACATAGCAGGCCCAACTTGGATTGCTAATGCTTGTAATAAAATACAAGGTCAAATTACCTCAGGTACTAGTTCTATCTCGCAAAAAGCAGGTGTCGCGGCTTTAAACGGAGGTTTAGAACCTAGTAAAAAAATGACCGAAGCCTATCTAAGAAGAAGAAATTTGGTAAAAGGTAAATTAGACGAAATTGAAGGTTTTAAAACAAATTTACCTCAAGGTGCTTTTTATATCTTCCCAGACATTAGCTATTTCTTTGGTAAAACTGATGGAGAAACCAAAATTGAAAACAGCTACGATTTCTCAATGTTTATTCTAAATGAAGCACATGTTTCTATTGTAGATGGAACTGCATTTGGAGAGCCTGACTGTGTGAGAATCTCGTTTGCTGCTTCTGATGAAGAGCTAACAGAAGCAATTAGTAGAATTAAAAAAGCTGTAGAAAAGCTTAAGTAGAAATTACAATTTTATAAACAACACTGAAATAATTCACTATGGTGAATCCAGAAAAACTCAGAGCAGATTTTTCTAATTTAAATGCACTCATTATCGGAGATGTGATGATTGACTCCTACGTATGGGGAAAAGTCAGTCGCATCTCTCCCGAAGCTCCTGTTCCAATAGTTAATGTTGATCGCAGAGAAATAAGACTGGGTGGTGCTGGCAATGTGGCATTAAATATAAAAGCATTAGGTGCGAATCCAATTTTGTGTGCAGTTACCGGAAATGATGATGAGAGCAGAAATGTTTCTTACCTATTGGCTAAAAGAAAGTTATCTACTGATGGTATTTTCTCTATAAACGATAGACTCACAACTGTAAAGCATCGTATTCTGGCTGGTTCGCAACATATGATGCGTATAGACACAGAAACAGAAGAAGAAATTGCAGATATTGAGAAAGAAAGAATCCTGGATTATATAAAAGGAATTCTTGATCAGGTCGATGTAATCATTTTCGAAGATTATGACAAGGGCGTTCTATCTGAGAGTCTAATTCAGTCTGTTGTTACTCTTGCTAAATCTCATTCAATCCCAACAATTGTTGACCCTAAAAAGCGAAATTTCTTAAGCTACAAAGGTGTATCGCTATTTAAGCCAAACCTTAAAGAATTAAAAGAAGGCCTTAAAGTAGAGTTTGATAAAAATGATTTAAAAGCTTTAGATCAATCGCTTAATAAATTGAATGAAGTGATGCCTACAGAATCATCTATGGTGACGCTTTCTGAAAATGGAGTATACATCAGTGATTTTAAAGACAAGCATCACATCAATGCGCACAAAAGAGAAATTGCAGATGTTTCTGGAGCGGGTGATACTGTAGTTTCAATTGCTGCTCTTTGTATGGCAGCAGGTTTACCGCTAGATAAAATTGCGGCTATTTCTAACTTGGGTGGCGGATTGGTTTGCGAGCACTTAGGTGTTGTTCCAATTAATCTTGACACTTTACTCAATGAGATAACCAGATTAAAAATATAAAAGCACTGTTTTCACAGTGCTTTTTTTTGATTCTCTTAGCAGAATATTAATTCTCATCTTTCAGCTTTTTAATCTCATTTTCATAGTAAGGCAAATTAGGTTTCTGAGAGTCAGGAATGTTCTCGATTGCAGCTTCCCAATGTTTAATTGCCTTTTTATTTTCACCCATTGCTTCGTAACCTCTTGCTAAGCCAACATTGGTTGTAAAATTATCTTCTGGGTGTTTTTTTCTATTGAGCATAAAAATCGCTAATGCTTTTGCAGGCTTCTCTTCTGCAATTAAACTTCTACCATAAACATGAATTTCTTGTACTGAGGCAGTTGGATGCTCAATAGCTTCTTGCATTACAATTTCTGCTTCATCATTTCTATCTAATTTCTTTAACACATTTGCTTTTGCTTGCAGGGTATTAAAGTTCTTTTGGCCTATAAATGGGCCAGAAATCGCATAATCTGCCCATGTAAGAGCTTCTTCTAAATTCACGTCATTTTGTACACAAAAATTCGCAGCTTGTACCCAACTCATATAGTTAAACCCACTAGAATTCTGCAATTCATTTCTTATTTCAGTTAAGTATAATTCATTGATTGCAGGCACAGAAATATCAAAAGAGGCTTTCTTGTTCTCCCATTGTAAATAGGCAGTACAAGCATCTAATTCACGATTATTGAAGCCATAAGTTAAATATTCTGTAAATGGTGCTTCTTCTACTTTTGCCTTAATTCTGAGTGCATCGTCTTTTTCATCGTAAAAATAGCTTCCCCAAGCAGTCGAATTTTTTGAGAATATCACTGTCCATTCTGCACCTTCTTCTACAATCATATGCAGGCCATAAGTACCCGCTTTTAGTTCTTCTCCACCGATTGTAACATCATTTGAAACAGTGAAAATTGTATTCTCATTAGCACCAGCACGCCAAGGAGCAGCTTTTGCAGTTCCAAAACCCAAGTTGTTCATTCCGTAGGGTACTAATTCACCCCATATTTTACCTTCTCTACTCGCTCCGTCTGGACCTGTTACATCTGGGCTATTATAAGTAATATTCACTTCAACTGGCCCCATCCATTGCGAAATACTCGCTTTTTGATTTCCGCCACTTGGAGGTAAAGAAATGTTCTGTGCTAACACAGTTGTAATACTTAAGCATAAAATACTTAATAATGAAAACAGTAGTTTTACCTTCTTCATAATGCAATAGTTATTTATTGACACAAAATTTTTAGATGACTTGAAAACAAGTTATCAATTAAAAAAGATAAACGACTCCCAAAAAATGTCTTCGGCAAAAAGACTTTACAAGCGGTTTTATTGAGATGATTAATGAACCTTTAGAAATGCTAAGCAATTTCTCAGAGCTTAAAAAAAGCTATCTTAAATAGTATTAATTTAGTAAAAATGAAGTAGATATTTGATGCAAGAATTTCAAAGTATTTGCAGATTTACAGAGCTATTTGTCTCTCTTTAGCTAGAAAATAATATCTGTGAGTGCCACTAACCGAAAAATCCTAGAGCTATCATTGAGTGCTTTGTTATTAATCTTCCTTAATAAGCTCTTTTACACCGCTAATATGAATAATTTCTTTTAATAGATATTCCTACCAAACAATTAAAAAACTCTAAATAAGGAGAAGAGAGCTAATATTCCATCAATTCTAAATTTAAGATAGCATAAACAAAAAAAGAGGGAATTCTCTTGAAGAACTCCCCCTTTTTCACTGGTTCGTATTTACCCGTTTTACGGTTCCGTTACACAAACTGGGTTGAAAGTGCTATTATCATTAATAAAAGCATAGTAGCTGCAACGAGCTTATCTAACCCTTTTTTAATCACAAAATCTGAATTGAATAATCGCATAGTGTTGAACTGCTTTTTATATATTTAACAGTTTTTTAGTTTATTGATTTTTTAAAATTTGTTTATAATTCTTAAGATGTAAGTTTTCCATCCTAAAAAATTGAAACCCAAAACTACCAGATATCTGGTGTTGCTTGTTTTCGGCGTGCGAAGGTAGTATTTTTTTGGATCAAACAAATACTTTTAAGTTTTTTTCTGTCGAATTGGGAGAAATATTTTAAAAGTTGTTCCTTTTTCTTTTTCAGATTCTACTGTAATGTCTCCTTGGTGCTGTTCTTTAATGATTCCGTAAGAAATTGATAATCCGAGACCAGTGCCCTCACCTACATCTTTTGTAGTAAAAAATGGGTCAAAAATTCTGTTTTTTATATTGTTATCAATTCCAGAGCCATCATCTTTTATTTCGACCGTTACAGTTTTTTCATTATGCATACTGGTTTTGATAAAAATATTGCCTTTACCATCAATCGCTTGGATAGCATTATTGACAATATTCATAAACACTTGGTTGATTTGCCCTGGCAGACAATCTACTTTAGGAATATTTCCAAAATCTGTATGCAGCTCAATGCGATCACGCATTTTACTTTTCAATAAGGTAATTGTAGAAATCATGCCTTGATTGATATCAGCGAGCTTATAATCGTTTTCGTCTAACCTAGAGAAGTTTCTTAGACCTAATACTATTTCTTTAGTTCGCAAAGCTCCTTCTTCTATACCAAACAATAAATCGTCAACCTCGCCAATTAAAATATCTAATTCGAGATGGCTACAAAGCTGTTTAATATCAGAAATGAGTTCATCTTTATTATAACCATTTTCAAAGCCTCTAACTTTTTCGAGCAATTGCTTAATGTCTGCAATATCTCTTTTAAGCGGATTTATATTGCCAGATATAAAGTTTATCGGGTTATTAATTTCATGTGCAATACCAGCCGTTAACTGACCTAACGAGGCCATTTTTTCTGACTCTATCAACTTGATTTGAGCAGTTTTTAATTGCCTAAGTGTATCTTCTAACTGGCTATAAGAATTTCTAATAGCATCACGCTGATCTGCCAATTCTGTATTTTGTTTCTCAATTTCATTATTCTTTCGCTCTAACTCATCGTGGCTTTTTATAATCTCTTCGTTGGCTTTTTTTAGGTTTTCAGACTGAGTAAGCACTTCTTCTGTCTTATGCTCCAACTCAATATTTTTATTGTTGATTTCATCTTTTTGAACTGCTAAAATTTTATTTTGCCTTCTCGCAGTGTAAAGCCACATTATGGTCATGATGAATCCAATAATCACAAAAAGGAAAATAATTTTACCCACCATCGAAACCTGATTTTTCAATTCGAGTTCTTTCTGCTTTAACATTAAAGCAGTTTCCTTTTTTTGAAGATCAGCTTGCTGTAGTTTGTTTTTTGCTTCAAGCATTTCACTCTTCCGCAGTTCTTCTATTCGTGATCTTTCCCGATCCTTTATCTCAAGCTCTTTTCGCCGTTGCTCTTCTTCAAGGTTGATAATTTTAAGTCTTTGTAATTCAAGTTCAACTTGCCTAATCTTTTTATCATTTTCCAGTTGCTCTTCTTTACGTACATATTCTTGAATTTCTTTCTCTGCTTCTAACAACTGCACGTTTTGCATCAACTGTTTGTTCACAAAATCCTGTCTTTGTTCTTCGGCAAGTTTCTCTCTAAGCTCCTGATCTTTTCTGTCCAGCTCTTCGTTGAGTTTTCTCAACCTTTCAGTCTCCACATTTCTTTCTCGTAAAATGGAATCCCTTACAGAAAGATGCATCTTATAATATTGCAAAGCTTCTTCGTAATCACCATAATATTGCAGTATCTCAGATTTTAAACTATAAGCCTCAGCGAGTACTTCTCCTGAACCACCTGTTTGAGATTTCTCTATCGCACTTTCAGCATGTTCATTTGCATTGTGAAAATCCTTATTTTGCAAATAAACCTTTGCAATTAAATCGTGAATTTTGGCAGCTCCTACCCAATCATTTTTCCCATCTTTAATCTCCAAAACCTCATTTAAATAATCTATTGCCAAATCAGGTTTTCCCAGATTTTGATAGGTTATTCCAATATTCAAGAGTGTTTTTTCATTCTCTATTCCATCACCATAAATTTTTTCGTCTAGCTCATAAGCTTGCATATAGTTATCTAAGGCCTTCTCATAATCGCCAAGTTTAGAATGAGTAAAACCGATATTGTTATAGGTAGCCGCCAGACCAACAGTATCTTTAATTGCAGAATAAATAGAAAGCAATTCTTGATTTCGGGCTAATGCAAACCGGTAATTAGAATTTAAATTATAGATGTTGATGAGCTTGCTTAGGGTTTTAAGCTGCCCTAAAATATGAGACTGTATTTTGTAGATATTGAGTATTCTTTCAAAACTAGTAATGGCATCGTCATAATCTTTGAGGGCGATATTGATGTTTCCAGCTTTTGTTAGCACTTCGATCTGGCCATCAAAGTTCTTTTCTTTATTATAAATAGTATAAGCTTCATTATAATACTCTGTAGCAGTTTGCATGGCATTCTGCTTCTCGTAAATTTCAGCTACTGCAATAAGGTTATTGGTAAGCAAATTATAATCTGCACTATCTGTTGAAATTAGCAAGCTATTGGCTTCCAGATAATTTCTTACAGCAATGGTATAAACTTCTCTTTTTCCATTTATGAGTGCTTTATTTTGCAGACACAATGCTTTACCATAGTTGTATGAAACCAAGTTTGCCAAAACCCAAGAACTGTCTGACATGGCGAGTGCCTCTTCTATCCGATTCTGATTTAGTAAGTCTTCTGTTAGGAGATTTAAATTGTCAACCTTTTTTATTACTAAGGAGTCTGATGGACTTTGAGAAAAAGCAGTATTTAATACAAAGCAGCAAAGCGCAAAAAACATTACAAACCTGTAAGCAAAAGCTACAGAGCTGTTAAGCATTTTTGTTTTATGTTGAGATTCTGGTTTAATTTTCAACATCTGCCTGCCCAATTAAATTTATTTTAAAGTTAGACTCAATTCAGGTTAAATCGCAAACCAACTTGGGTGTTTCTTGCCAATTGCGGATTGTACAACAAATCTACATCTAAACCTGTAGCTCCTATTCCTCCATACTTTGCATCAAAAACATTTTTCATTCTAAAAAAAGCCGAAACATTTTCACTCACTTTATAATCTGCTAAAATATCTAGTGTATAATAACCATCATTTTTAAACAATGGATTATTAAAAGCTTCATAGCTTGGCGTATACCTTCTATACCAACCACCCATGCATACGTTTTCAAAGTTTAGATAGAGCTTTTCAAACAAGGTAAAGTTTAATTTTAATTGAGCCATAAATTCTGGCATCATTCTAAAATCATTGAGATTACCTTGATTTTCCGCTAATCGCTCTGTTCCTTCAGATAGAGTAATGTTTAAATCAAAACCTGCATTGATGGGTTTTATCAAATTTCTACCTCGTAAAGAAACTTGCAAACCAGCTAAAGATGCTTTTGCCTCATTGCTATTGATATTTGTTCGCGTGTCCGAATCAAAAGGACTGGCATTAGGATACTTTAATGTATCAATCGGAATTACCACGCCTTTTATCAAGTTGGTGATTCTATTGTAAAAAACTGATACACTTAAATTTAAATTCTCTGAAAAATTATGCTTTACACTACTTTCAAAAGATTGAAAAATTTCTGGTTCTAAATCGGTATTTGGTGTAACTGCATAAATGGCAAGACTGTCTGGAATATCGTAAGTTAAACCTAAAGAATAATAGATAACAGAAGATGCCGGAGCTTTAAAAGCTGTACCGAATGAAGCTTCAATACTGGTCGAACTAGTAAATTTATAAATTGCCGCAGCTCTAGGATTAAAAGTCGCACCATACAAAGAACTGTTGTCTGCCCTAAAACCCGCAATCAAATTAAATTTTTGGTAAGTAGCATAAAGCTGAATAAAGCCCGCTATGTTCTTAAAGTTTACAGGATTATATCCAAAATCGCCCAAGATCGGATCAGGTTCAGGTACATAACCTTTAAATGGTTTATAATTTTGTGGATCAAAAGGCTCGAAAAGCTCGTTGGTTTTGGGCAAATTACTTGAATATTGAAATGAAATTCCAGTAACCAACTCGAAGTTTTTATGAAAATTATAACTCACTAAATGCTCACCAAAGAAATCATCTGATGCCTGATAGATATAAGAAAAATTGCCGTCATTGTAAGTTGCCGAAAACGCGGTATTCTTATCTTGCCTATGCCTTAAATATGAAAAATTTGTAGTTGTACTTAAGTTATCAGACAGGTTTTTATTATAACTAAGTGTGAGGCGTTGAATAGTTTCTGCAAAATATATTTGAGGAAACTCATAGGTATAGAGATAATTACTTCTGCCCAAAGAAGGATAATCTCTCCGATACATACTGTTTAAAGATAGCTTAAAACCTTTATAAGCTATCTCAGCTCCCAACATACTCGATTGCTGAGAAATGGTTTGCAGTTTATCTCGGTAATTCAGCAAATTATCTACAAAGTAATCTTCTTTAATTTCTTTCTGAATATCTTCTGGCACATTGGCTTCCTTGAACCTTTCATCTAGGTATTCTTCTGAAAAATCAAGTGGGTTTTCTGGAGTGAAACCATATCCATCCCAATCAAAATATATATCTGTATCGTTTAGCAATACATAATACATTGGGTTGTAAATGTCTTCATGGCCTTTATAAATATCTAATCGATCTCTTTTGAAACTGGAACCATAAATCGAATAGGTAATCGTATTGTCATCTTTACCTGTTTTTCCACCCAACATAAAGTTTAGGTATTTGTAGCCATCACTTCCAGTTTCTATATCTCCCTGAGCAAAGAATCCTTTATCTGGCTTTTTAGTAATTATGTTGATGACACCAGCAGTTGCATCAGCACCGTATAATGCGGAAGATGAACCGTAGATGATTTCAATTCTTTCAGCTTGCCTTATCGGTAATTGCGCACCAATTGGAATTCCACCTAAAACAGATGGCTGTATGGGAATTCCGTTTATAAGAATTTTGGTATAAGTATTTCCAATGAATCCTCTAAATAAAAAAGTCTCTCCTTCTTCGCCTGATCCCGGTTGAGAAACCTTAATGCCCGGCATGCTTTTCAACACATCAACCAATGTTACATATCCATTTTTTAAGATTTCTTCACGCTCAATTACTGTCACAGTAAATGGCAAATCATTAATTACTTTATTCGATCTACTTGCAGAGAAAATTTGAGGTTTATCTAGTTCTTCATTCGAGGCGATATCTGTAAATGTTAGCACATCCCTTTCAAGATTTTCTTGATATTCTTGAGCATACAAAGAACTTAAAAATGAGGCATTTACAATTACAAAAAACAACACCAGGCGCATAGTAAAAAATTGAGCTATTCAATAATGATTGTAATGGTGAAACATGAGGTATTACCTTTCTATACGGTTATATACAAAGTTATGTGTTGGTTAAAGGAATAAATTTTAAGATAATATCCAATTGAAATCGGTATTTACTTTTGTTTACAATTTAAAGCACGCCAATATATAATCATTGATTATATTCATTAAAAAAAGCGAACAAGCTCTATGGATAAATTTACTACTCTACTTTCTATCATCTTATTATTTATACTTTCTTCTTCCATTTCTAAGGCACATAATTTTGATGCATTTATTTCCTATCAAGATACAGTTGTAAAAAAAGTAATTGAACCCATCGACGCCACTTACTATGGTGAAGTAAAAATCAAGATAGCCAACTTTAAAGGAGATGCCACACCTATTTTTGGCTTAAATATTAAAAGAAAGTTTACTGATAAAATACAAGCAGGCTTAGGCTTTGAAACTACCATGAGCAACTTTCAACCATCTGCCGAAGAAGACCCTGATGTATTTTATCACCTTTATTATGGCGGACTTGCCTTAGAATATTTATACCAACCCTCAAAAGTAATTTCGATTTCCACTCCACTTTTCATCGGTACAGGAATTAGCAAATTAAATACTGTTGAAGGTGCTGTAGTTGATGGTAGAACTAAAGATAAAGTATTAGTAATAACACCAGGCATTCGAGCAAATATGTTTATTGCTCCCAAAATGGCCATCAATATTGGATTAAATTACAGATTGGTGGCTTTAGTTGATGATTCAAGAAGTTTAGGCAGTGGAGATTTTAGCGGCCTTGAAGCTGAATTAGGATTCAAATTCAATATTCGCTGAAAATTATTGATAAAACATCCACCTGATTAACTCTTTAAAAGAGGCTTTTTTACCATACATTAATATACCAACTCTGTAGATTCTGCCAGCTAGCCATGTGGCAATTATAAAACCTAAAACGAGAAATGCCATTGAAACAAATAGCTGCCAGTTTGCCCCGATAAATGGCAACCTAATCATCATAATTACAGGTGAAGTAAGTGGTATAAAAGACAACCACATGGCAATAGCACCATTTGGTTCAGATACGATTATGCCTGAAACAGCAATTGAAATAATGAGTGGTACTGTAACGGGCAACATAAATTGCTGTGTATCTGTCTCGCTATCTACAGCGGCACCAATTGCACCAAAAAGAGCTGCATAGAGCAAATAGCCAAATAAGAAGTAAAATATAAATGCACCTAAGATTAATGGAAAATTGATCGTACTTATCGCCTTTATCATTTCGTTTTGGGGCATTTCTTTGGCTTGATCGACTACTTCTGAACCAGCTTGTTGCACCATTCCAGAATTAGCGGTACCATTAATTTCACTATAATCAATTCCTAATACCAGACTTGAAACACTAATTACAATTAAGCCTAATAATACCCAAATCATTAACTGCGTGAAACCAACTGCTGCAATGCCAATAATCTTTCCCATCATCAATTGAAAAGGTTTTACTGATGAGATAATCACTTCAACAATTCGGGTAGTCTTCTCTTCAATTACCCCACGCATTACTTGAGCGCCATATAAAAAGGTGAAGAAATACACCAACAAACCTCCCAACATACCAATAATGGTAGAAGCAACCACACTCATATCTTGCTCACCATCATCACTGATATTTAATAAATCGACAGAAACATTGGCATTTACTCGGTTAATCACTTTCTGGTTTACACCAATTTTTTGCCACCTCAACTTTTCTATCTCCTGCTGAATAATAGAAGTAAGCATGGATTTTAACATCGCAGAAACACCTTCCCCTTGCCTGGAATATAACCTAATGCCTTGCGGATTGTCTATGTTAATTGCTGGGATACAAAGTAAAGCAGAGAGAGAGTCGTTCATCAAGAAAGATATCTTGGCATCATCGCAATTCTTCTCGTCAATATCTATAAAAAAGGTTTTATCGTCGTCTTTAAACTTGCCAGCAAATAAACCGCTTTCATCTTTAATGGCAATAATTTTATCTTCTGTTCCGGTTTGGGTAAGCCAGATCGGAACAATATAAATGGTTGCAATTAAAAGAGGTCCTAATATCGACATAATGATAAAAGACTTCTTTCTAACTCGGGTAAAGTATTCTCTGGATATTATTAAAGATATTTTATTACTCATTAATTTTCTCCTCTTCTTTAGTACCAACCATTTTTATAAAAATCTCATCCATCGAAGGAATATGCTCTTTTACTTCGTGAATCTCATAATCTTGGACTAAGCCAGCAATAAGTGCATTGAGATTTTTGTCTGTAGATTTAATCCAGTTTTTTACATAATTGCCAGCCTGTGCAGATTCTATCACTTCAATACCTAAACCATTTGGTTCAATGGCTTTGTTTGTAAGTACAGTAAAAGTATTGGTGCTAAAAGATGCTTTAATTTCTTCTTTTGTACCTTCAATTACTTTTTTAGAATTGTTGATTAACGCGATGTTGTCGCAGAGTTCTTCTACAGATTCCATGCGGTGTGTAGAAAAAATAACCGAACAGCCTTTATTTTTTAATCTTAAAATTTCTTTCTTAATCACATTGGCATTTACCGGATCAAAACCTGAGAAAGGTTCGTCAAGAATGAGTAATTCTGGTTCGTGAAGCACTGTAGCAATAAATTGAATTTTTTGCTGCATACCTTTAGAAAGCTCCTCTACTTGTTTGTGCATCCAAGTTTTAATCTCAAACTTTTCTACCCAATACTTAAGTCTTCGATTTACTTCGTGTTTAGATAAGCCTTTTAATCGAGAAAGATACATCAATTGCTCACCCACTTTCATCTTTCTATACAAACCTCTTTCTTCTGGCAAATAGCCCATTCTACTTGTATGCTGAGGAGCAAGCAACTCATTGTTAAAATACACTTTACCTTGGTCTGCTACTGTAATTCTGGTAATAATTCTGATAAGCGAAGTTTTACCTGCGCCATTTGGCCCTAATAAACCATAAATACTACCTTTGGGAATAGAAAGACTTACATCATTCAGCGCAAGGTGTTTGTCATATTTTTTGACAACATTTTCAACTTTAACAATCTCCTCCAAGTACAAAAAATAAATTTAGTAAAACAGTAAATACTTTTAAATGATTATACCAGTATAAGCTAAAATGCTATAACCGAACGATTTATATTTTATTCCTGTTTTATAATTGAAAAAACAAAATCAAACCCATGAAAAAAAGTAAAAATAAGCAGAAACCCAAAGTTCACAACGAATTGGATGGTTTTGATATAAAAGTTAACTCTTCCGGTGAAATTGAATCAACTTATTCGATTGACGAGTTAAATAAATTTTTGAATAAGAATGTGGAAGACAAAAAGCTCAAAGGAAGAGACGATATCGAAAAATAAATTTACTGATAATAAAAATCCCGTTTTTCAACGGGATTTATTTTTTATATCTATTTACTATTAGGTGTTCATTCCACCGTTGATCTCTACTACTTGACCGGTAATGTACTGAGACATATCTGAACCTAAGAATACTGCTAGATCAGCCACTTCTTCAGATTTACCAGCTCTTTTTAATGGAATAGCACTTTTCCATTCTTCCACCACTTTAGGATCAAGAATACCTGTCATTTCAGTTTCGATAAAGCCCGGAGCAATTACGTTAGCTCTTATGTTTCTAGAACCAAGCTCTAATGCTACTGATTTTGTAAAACCAATAATACCTGCTTTAGAAGCTGCATAGTTAGCCTGACCAGCATTACCTCTTACTCCCACTACAGAACTCATGTTTACAATAGAACCGCTTTTTTGCTTCATTAAAGTACGGCAAGCAGCTTTGGTTAAATTGAATACTGATTTTAGGTTTACATTGATTACATCGTCGTATTGCTCTTCAGACATTCTCATTAAAAGACCATCTTTAGTAATACCTGCATTGTTAATCAATACATCTAAAGAACCGAATTCTTTTACAAAATCGTTGATCAATTGCTCAGAAGCAGCATAATTAGAAGCATCAGAACGAAAACCTTTTGCTTTAATGCCATACTCCTTTAATTCATTCTCTAGTGCTTCTCCCTTCTCTACGCTAGAAAGGTAGGTAAAACCTACGTTGGCTCCCTGTTCTGCAAATTTTATAGCAATAGATTTACCTATTCCTTTCGATGCTCCTGTAATCAGTGCATTCTTACCTTCAAGTAACTTCATTCTTTTTATGTTTTAATTATGCTTAAAAGCTAATATGGCAAATTTCTAAAATTTTTAAGAATTGACAACCCTTATAGCTCATAATAAGCAATCTTAATAGTCTATCGGTATACTATACCAAACTTCTCCGTCTTTTTCGAACATTCTACCACCATTATAAAAAATAGCTTGTTCTGTAATTTTCAAAACTCTCTCGCTTAAATCTTTTATGCTAAAAGTTACTGGCAAATTATCTCTGCTATAATTTACATATCTATCGTTAAAAGGCTCGTCCCACTTTTTTTCTCCTCGCATACCCAATGTGTATTTTTCTGGAATCACTTTAGAACCACTCATAATTCCAATTAAGCCGGCACTGGTAGCTGCTTGATTATCGCAATCGTAACCCGCAGAAACGGCTATACTAATGGTTTTCTCAAAATCTCCCTCACCATATAAAATTGCCATAATACCACACAAACCATTATTGAGTGAAGAAACTACAGAGACAGGTGCTTCAAAATCTCCTTTCTTGTAAGCATAGTATTTTTCGTGAATTTTCTTTCTGGTTTTCTTCCAGTCTTTTTCTTCTTTGTGCCATTTAATTACATCTTGCATACCTTCTTTAAAAGGGCTGCCATTTGGAATTTGTGAATAAGCAAGAGCAACCAATTTATTTACATCCTTTTCAAAAAATCCGGCACTGTACATCACTGCATAAGCAATGGTTGGGTGAGTTCCCCAGTCGTCGTTCGTAATTCTTGCTCCCCACTCTGCTCTTTCAGCGGCTTTCTGTGTCATTCCCGGATAAAACACACTCCAAATCTCATTTACCAATTGCGGGTCTATTTGAAACCAGTTTTCATTGTTTTCTTTTTTGCCAGTTTCTGGTGGAAGCATTCCAGTTTCCATTAAATCTCTGGCAGTTTTATTTGCCACCCAAATCTGCCTGTTAATGTGCTTTTTCCACATTTCAGCTATTTCAGCATAGTTTAAATCTAAACCATATTTTTCAACTGCATGCAAGGTAACCAGCTCAATATCAGTATCATCATCAGAAAGAATTCCGTCTAGACCTTCGGCAACAATGGGCAAATAGCCACGAATATCATCTAAATTCATGGTGAGTTCTGGCGTCTTATCTTTGATGGTATAATACCTTTCTACCATAATCGGCATCTCTTTCTCCACATAGCAATTTTCAAAAGGGAAACCCAGACTAGTGCCTACAATTTGTCCAATCCAGTAAGCATAGATTTTATCTTTAATTTCGGCTCTTGAAATTTCTTTATACTGTTGTGCACTTAGATTAAAGCAAAAAATTGAGACAATCGCAAAAAGTAGAATTTTTCGTACCACCTTATTGTGTTTAGTTTAAAAAAGCCAAAATACATAAAATGGTTATCAATTCTGTACTATACAATTATCCATTTTGAAGATTACATCTAGTTGTTTTAAAGAAAATTGATACTATTCTGACACTATTATTTTAAACACTTTTTATTCACTTTATAGCTGTTTATCTTTCAGGCTAAATTGCAAATCTAAAAATACGTGACGGATAAAATTTTTACTGCTAAACACTATCTCAACTATCAATTAAAAGCAACTAATGCACATGGCATACACTCGCCTTTTGTGTTTAAGTTGTATAATGAAGTAATTAACTCTGAGAAGTATTTCTATGCCTTTGATGATATTGAAGACCTTCGCATGGATTTACTTGTAAGCAGTAAAGTGATAGAAGTAAAAGATTTTGGTGCAGGTTCTAAGGTTTTTAAGTCTAACCAAAGAAGCGTTTCTAAAATGGCTAAATACGCTTTAAGTGATGAAAAAACCGGCCAGATGCTTTTTAGATTAATCGAATTTTTAAAACCAGAAACCATTTTTGAATTAGGTACTTCTCTTGGCATTAATACTTTATATCTCGCCAAAGCTTGGACCCAAGGTAAGGTAACTACTTTCGAAGGCTGCCCAGAAACATTAAAAATTGCTCAGCAGAACTTCGAAAAACTAAAAGCTAATATCCACACCGTTGAGGGTAATATCGACGAAACATTACCAGAAGAATTAAAAAAGCACGACAAGGTAGATTTTGTTTTCTTTGATGCTAACCACCGAAAATCAGCCACACTCAAATACTTTCATGCTTGCTTAGAAAAAGTAGATGAAAATACAGTTTTCGTATTTGATGATATATATTGGACAAAAGACATGGGCGAAGCTTGGGACGAAATTAAAAATCACCATGAGGTTATGTTATCCATCGATCTTTTCGATCTAGGCCTAGTCTTTTTCAGAAAAAACCAACCAAAACAGCATTTTTTGTTACGATTCTGATTATTTCATTTTAGTATTGTTTACACAAAGTTCCACTATTTAATTTAGTGAAGTAAACAGCATGAAAATGAAAAACTTAACTGCAATTATTCCCATATTATTTATAATTCTATTTATGGCAGATTGTCAAAAGAAAGATGAAACTAAACTTTCTCAAGAACTTATTTTAGATGAAAATCCGCATGGCGAAAAAATCATTATTTACCAGATGATGACTCGCCTTTTTGGAAACAAAAATTCAACTAACAAACCTTGGGGAACTATAGAAGAAAATGGTGTTGGTAAGTTTAATGACATCAATAATAAAGCTTTAGCTTCACTTAAAGAGCTGGGAATCACCCATGTGTGGTTTACTGGTGTAATTGAGCATGCTGTAATTAGAGACTATACAGAATTCGGGATCTCTTTAGATGATGCCGATGTTGTGAAAGGAAGAGCCGGTTCTCCTTACGCTATAAAAGACTATTACGATGTAAATCCAGACCTTGCGGAAAATGTGCAAAACAGGATGCAAGAGTTTGAAGCATTGATAGAAAGAACTCACCAACAAGGTTTAAAAGTAATCATCGATTTTGTGCCAAACCATGTTGCCAGAAATTACATTTCAGATGCGAAACCAGCAGGTGTAAAAGACCTTGGAGAAGACGATGATACCAACAAAGCTTTTGACCCCAACAATAACTTTTACTACGTCACAGATCAAGCTTTTAAAGTTCCTCAAGACTACCAAGCATTAGGAGATAACACTTTCCCTACAAAAGATGGAATGTTTGAGGAGAACCCTGCAAAAGCTACTGGTAACGATGTTTTTAATGCAAGTCCAAGCATAAACGATTGGTTTGAAACTGTAAAACTGAATTACGGTGTAGATTACCAAAATGATAGAGCAACCCACTTCGAATCTGTACCAGACACTTGGCTCAAGATGACCGATATTTTGAAGTATTGGGCAGGCAAAGGTGTAGATGCTTTCCGTTGTGATATGGCAGAAATGGTTCCTGTTGAGTTTTGGAAATATGCTGTTACCGAGGTTAAAAAAGTGAATCCGGAAATAATATTTATAGCTGAAATTTACAATCCAGATGCTTATAGAAATTACATAGAGACTGGTAAATTCGATTTCTTGTATGACAAAGTGCAATTGTATGATACACTTAAAAACATCATTCAAGATAAAGGCAGCACAGCAAATCTTACTGGGATTTGGCAAAACCTAAATGGCATAAACAAAAACATGCTTCGCTTTTTAGAAAACCACGACGAACAGCGAATTGCTAGTCCTGATTTTGCTGGTGAAGCAGAAAATGCTATTCCTGCCATGTTGCTAAGTGCTACCATGTATAGCGGACCAGTGATGATTTATTTCGGCCAAGAAGTAGGCGAAACTGGCGCAGGTGCAGAAGGTTTTGGTGGTGAAGATGGCAGAACAACAATCTTCGATTATTGGGGTGTTCCTGCGCATCAGAAATGGATGAATGATGGTGCTTTTGATGGTGCTTTACTTGATGAAAAGCAAAAAGGCTTAAGAAAATTCTATAAAGATTTATTGAATTTTACTAAGAGCAGTTCTGCAATCGCAAATGGAAAATTTATTGATCTTCAGCCTTTAACAAAAGAAGATGAAAGTGGCGCTTCAAATAAATGCTATGCTTATATAAGAAGTTCGTCGGATGAATCTTTGTTGATTATCAGCAATTTTAGTTCAGATAATAATCATCAAATCTCGCTTTCAATTCCTTCTGATCTTTCTACAATTTTAGATGGAAGTTCTTTTAAATTGCAGCAGGTGCTGGGTGATCCGCACGAATTGAATAACAAAAGCTTTAAAACTGGGGAAGAATTACAATTCAATTTGCCACCGCTTGAAGCACTCATTTTCAAATTGAATAAAGATGAATAAGAGATTGAGTGATGAAAAATGCTGCTTTCATATTTTTATTCAGTGCAATATCGTCGTTGGTTTTGCTTTCTTGTGATTCATCTCAAAAGGAAAATAAAGAGAATATGTCATCGAAAAATAAAACTTCTGAGCAAACAGAAAAACTGGCTTACAGAAATGGCGGAGTTACTTACGAAGTTTTTGTTCAATCATTCTTTGATGCAAACAACGATGGCATAGGTGATTTACAAGGGCTAACTCAAAAACTCGATTATATAGCAGATTTAGGTGCAGAAGCTATTTGGTTAATGCCTGTTCATCCCTCACCTTCTTATCATAAATATGATGTAATCGACTACTACAATATACATCAAGATTATGGTACTTTAGAAGATTTTAAGCATTTAGTAGAAGAAGCTCACCAAAGAAATTTAAAGGTGATTTTAGATTTGGTTATCAATCACACATCAGATCAAAATCAATGGTTTAAAGAATCTGTTAAGGGAAAAAATAATCCTTATCGAGATTTTTACATTTGGGCAGATCTAGATACGATTAAAGAAGTTGGCGAAACGAAAGAAGTAACTGGCGACTCAGACAATAAATACCTCTGGAACGAAGTACCCGGAAATGAAGAAAAGTATTTTGGCTTCTTTTGGAAAGGTATGCCCGACCTGAACTACGATCACCCAGCGGTGAGAGAAGAAGTTTATAAAATCGGAAAATTCTGGCTTACAGATATAAATATTGATGGTTTTCGATTAGATGCTGCCAAACATATTTATCCAGATGAAAGGATTGATGATACGGTAGAATGGTGGATTGCTTTTAGAAATGAGATGGAGCAAGTAAAGCCTGATGTATTTTTAGTAGGAGAAGTTTGGGATGAAGCCAAAGTGATTGCTCCTTTTTTAAATGGATTGCATGCTATTTTTAATTTTGATTTGAGCTTTGCACTTCAAGATGCTTTAAAAAATGAAGATGCGAGTCAATTACTAGATAAATTTATCGCTTCGAGAAAACTATATAAAGCAACTAGACCAGATTTTTACGATGCCATTTTCACTACCAATCACGATCAAAACAGGATTCTTTCTGAGTTGGATGGCAATCTGGAAAAAGGCAAATTAGCAGCTTCCATCCTACTCACATTGCCTGGTTCACCTTTTATCTATTATGGTGAAGAGCTCGGCATGTTAGGTGTAAAACCTGACGAAAAGATAAGAGAACCTTTTGTATGGTCTGCTAAAGATTCTAGTGGAATTCCAACTTGGATTGAACCAGAATATAACACAGCAAAGACTCTTGATGCTTTAGATAAACAAGTCACAGACTCAAGCTCAATTTACAATCACTATAAAAACCTGATTCAATTACGAAAAAATAATGGCGTATTAAGAGAAGGTGAAATAGAAGTGGTAAAGACCAAGTCTAAAAAAGTTTTATGCTATTACAGAATTCTGGGAAATGAGAAAGTTCTAATTGTGCATAACTTAGGTAAGAAGGCACAAAAGCTTGATAGTGAACTTCTAAAAGGCGAGATTCTATTTAAAACTGTAAACAAGAATTTATCAAAAAATACAATTCCTGCTTACAGTTCTTTTATTATTTCTAATTAATTAGAGTTTCAACAAAGCATCAATAAAACTCATGTTGCTCTTCTTGTTTTTCACGATGAAAACAGGCAAACTTTTGTTGAATTCTATCAATTTTTCTGCTGTACTCCCAAGTAAAAGCGAAGCCATTCCAGTTCTACCTTTAGAACCCATTACAATTGCATCGAAACTTTCTACCAATGCAAAATCGTACATAGTTTCACTTTCTTCTCCTTGTTCGGTTAATTCAAACTTGCAAGAAATACTGCTTGTATCTTCCCACGATAAATTCTTCATTTGAACATCAAATCTCTTTTTCGCATTATCCTTCATAATATCTGAAAATTCTTCGTAAGATTTACCAGTTGAAGAATATCCGCTAGGTATATTATAGGCGTGGAAACAAGTGATTGTTGAGCCAGGATTCATCTCTGAAATAGTGGTTGCAAACTCAAGTGCCATTTGCGAACTGCTAGAAAAATCTGTTGGTGTTAAGATTTTCTTAAAAGTTTCAGGTAAAATTTCTGGAACAAATGCAATTGTACAAGGTAGAATTTTCGCCAGCTTGTGAGCTTTTACACCTTCCCCTTTCATATCATTTTTTCTACCTAGTAAAACCAGCTCAATGTCTTTATCTTTTACTAGATCTAGAATCACTTTTTCTGGACTACCTTCAGTAACTATTATTTCAACTTTGGCTTTGAGCTCATCGTCGAAGAATTTTTCATAATTACTTTTAATCTGGTTGCCCAATACCTCATCCAAAGGAGTAATTAAACCCGGATAAGCTTTCACTAAATCTTCCGGTAAATCTTTCTCTTTGGCAACGTGTGTCAAATATATTTTTTCAGGTTGTAAGTGTTTAGATATTTTAGCAGCATACTTCAACAATACATCATCCATTGCTGATAAGTCTAATGCCACCAATATGTCATTAATTTTGTACATCGCGAATATTATTGCTTATTTAAAAATCATTCTAATATATGCTTATTCCTGAAAGTTTCAGGGTTTTCGCCACTAAGTTTTTTAAAAAAGCGGCTAAAATACGAAGCATCTTTAAAGTTAAGATTAAAAGCAATTTCGGACACAGATTGTTTTCCTGAAAATAAAAGTCTTTTTGCTTCTAAAAGTAGGCGCTCATCAATTATCCTTTTCGCATTCTTTCCATGAATTTTTTTGCAAATCGCATTCAAATAATTGGGCGAAATACTCAGCTTCTCAGCATAATTAGCTACCGAAAGATGCTTAGCGAAATTTTCTTGCAATAACTCTTCAAAGTGAAGGAACAATGGTGTTCCGTGATCTATATAATTAGACTCATGTAAACCTATATTTTGCTCAGTCTTAATTAATAATATATGCAAGTAAGCCCACAAAATTTGATCAATTCTTTTGTTGGTTTTATGCAAAGTAAATTCGGTGATGGAATGCTCGAAAATATCTTTTAGTTCTGCGGCAGCTTGGTTAGATATTTTTTCTACAGGAAAATCTCTGTTGCTTTCATTAAAAAAAGAAAAAGAGGCTAGAAATGTTTTTTCGGTGAAAGTCTCGTAGAAGAAGTGGCTGAAAATCAACAAGTAACCTTTGCTATTTTCACTTAAAGAGGTAAGTTGATGAACTTGAAATTCTCTTAGAAAAAGTAGGTTATTCTTTTCGAGTTCAAGTTTTTTTTCATCTAAATGGTGGGTAGACTTCCCTTCTAATTGCAAAAAAATGCCATTAAAACCACAGCGGTGGACTCTTTTTAGACAATGTGATGTATCTCTCACATCTTGTAATCTGATGACATTATAGGCATGTTCGAACAGATTTTTACTGTTTCCTACGTCTTCGCCATCTTCAATTCTAAATAAAATATTCAGTAATGGTATATCATTCCTCATCTTATTCAGGCCAAAAACAGAAAAAATAAAAGCCTGACAATCGCAATTGTCAGGCCCAAATATAGTTTTTTGCTCTTAGCTTTTAAAGCTTATCCAAGCTTAAAGTTGATAGGAAGTACAATTCTTTGTTTTACTGCTCTACCTCTTTGCTTACCTGGTTTCCATTTTGGAGAACCTTGTAGGATTCTTACTGCTTCTTCGTCACATCCAGCACCGATACCTCTAATTGCTTTTACGTCAGTAATAGAACCATCTGTATCCACAACGAACTGAACATATACTTTACCTTCAACACCCATTCTTTTTGCTTGGTTAGGGTATTTGATTTTTTTCTTAACGTATTTGTAGAACTCAGCATAACCACCTTCTGGTTCAGCACTTTCTTCTACAATTTCGAAGATTTCATCAACTTTCTCTTCCTCTACTGGCTCTTCTTCAACTATAATTTCTTCAATTACAGTTTCTTCGTCAGCTTCCATGTCAAGGTCGATTTCAATTTCCTCTTCGATTTCCTCTTCATCTGGAACCTCTACAATTTGAGGAGTTTCGATTTTTGGAGGAGGAGGAGGTAATTGCTCGGTTGGAGGAATTTCCATCATTTCTTCTACTTCTGCAGCAAGTGTACCAAGGTCAACAAGTTCTTGCTCTTCGAAATCAGGGTATTCGAAAGCAGCAAGTACGATTGCCAAACTGATTGCTATACCAATGTTAGCAAAAAGGCCACTGTACTTATTAACATCAACAGAGTAGAATTTCTTAGTAAGAAAATCTGAATTTCTGTTCTCAGTAATTAATTCAGCGCTACGCTTTTCAATAAGAAATTTGAAAAGGAAGATGAGACCAACTACCAGAACTAAAAAGAATACGGCAACGCCGAACATTCCAACTGAATCAAGAAACCTTAACATTCCCATAGTGTAATATCTATTTATTTTATTTCTGCTCTAAATTTACAACTATCTATTAATAAAATGAAAAAAAATGACGAATAATTCCATAAAATCTTGACTTTCGTCATAATACTTACCCACTACTTACACCTCATTTATGTTCCCAATTGTATGTATCCACTTTTTCAGAAGCTTTTACTAATAAATCTATAGTTGCTTTAATATCCTCAGGATGAGCTGTTTCAATCACTTGGTGTACATATCTTAAAGGAATAGAAAGCGCACCAGCAATAGCTCCATTTTTTCCCATTCTCTGTATACCGGCTGTATCTGTACCACCAGCAGTTAAAATCTCAGATTGCCATGTAATTGTGCTCTCTGTTGCTGTCTTTTTAAGGAAGTCAACCATTCTGTAATCGCAGATAGTACTTGCATCAAAAATCTTTACCGCTGTACCTTTACCAAGCTCTGTTACCTTTTCGTGACCTGGAACACCCGGAGTATCATTAGCAATGGTAACATCTATTGCAATTCCAAAATCTGGGTTAATGGCATGGCTCGCTACACTTGCTCCTCTTAAACCAACCTCTTCTTGTACAGTAAAAACTGCATATAAATCGTAAGGAATTTCTTCAAGCTGTTTTAATGTCTCAATGAGAATGTAAACAGAAAGTCTGTTGTCAAAAGATTTTCCGTTTATCAGGTTACCCATTTGAATAATTTCTTGCTTTCTGGTAATGGTATCTCCTACTGAAACAACCTTCTCAACTTCTTCTTTACTCAAGCCTAAATCAATATAGAAATCGCTAATCTTTGGCGCTTTGGTTCTTTCTTCTGGAGACATAATGTGAATTGGCTTGCATCCCATTACACCCGGTAAATCTTCTTTCCCATGCACAATTACTCTCATAGATGTAAGTGTTTTTGGATCGAAACCACCTAAAGTATGGAACTTCAAAAATCCAGCATCATCGATATGAGTTACCATAAATGAAATTTCATCTAAATGGGCTGCATACATTAGTTTTTTCCCATCAGGATTTTTACTTCCCTTCTTTATACAAATCAAGTTGCCGATATGATCGATATACCATTCATCAACAAGATCTTTTATTTCTTCTATCACTCTATTTCTGATACACGACTCATAACCCGGTGCGCCAGGTGTTTTAACTATATCGGTAAGAAGTTCTAAATTGATTATATCTTTCATATTAATTAGCTATTTGTTTGTTATTGATTCTGATGAATTAAGATTACGCGTTTTTAATTAAATATCTACTACTAATATATTTTCGGAAACCATTTTCGAGACCAATTGCTGTCGGTTCTGGTTATCAATATTAATTTCAATTGAGCTATCGTAAACAATCTTATCTGTAATTTGGAGAACAGTTCCAATTGAAATGCCGACCTTATCGAGGTATTGCAAGAGTGCAGCGTCACTATCACTCACAGAGACTACTTTATAAGAATTACCGGTAATACCTTCGGCAAGTGGTTTGGCTGTGAGCACAGCTATATTTCCATTTTTATCGGGAATTGGGTCACCATGTGGATCAAATTTGGGAAAGCCAAGAAACATATCAAGTCTCTCGATCATACTTCTAGATTTAATGTGCTCCAACTGCTCTGCTACTTCATGCACTTCGTCCCAATTAAATTTCAACTTTTCTACCAGAAACACCTCCCAAAGTCTATGCTTTCGCACTATCAACAATGCGACACTCCTTCCCTTGTCTGTAAGCGTTACACCTTTATACTTCACATAATTGATCACTTTTTTAGCCGCTAGCTTTTTAAGCATATCACTCACAGAAGCTGGTTTAGTTTGCAACTCATCAGCAATAGAATTGGTGCTTACCTCCTCTTTTTGTTGTTCAGAAAGATGATAAATAGCCTTAAGGTAATTTTCCTCGGCACTACTAAAATCCATTTCTAATTAATTTTTTATTCCTTCTGTCTAATTTTAAGGAAAACAAATTTAGTTTCTGATTTTAACTTTCAGCTACTAAAGCTAATAATTTCTTTTCCTCTTCTTTCCATAGAACCTCTTCATTAGGTTTATTCTTATAAAATTTCTTGCTTTTAAGTTCATCTAGCACACTTTGCGGATCGAAGTTAGAAAAATCGATAAAATGGGCAGCGGGATAAATTTCACATAGACTTTCCCAATTTTTATTCTTTTGTACAAGCATAGGGATTTCAAGCGCAATACATTCAAACATTTTGGTAGGAATACATCCCCAAGTACTCTTATTAGGTTGATATGGCAATATAGCAAAATCTGCTTCGAGCAACTTTTCTAAAACAATATGATGAGAAACTAAAGGGTTTCCAGATTGAAGTTTGATGTAATACTTGTCTTTAATTGCTAGCCTTAATTCTTCTAATAACTTATCAGAAACCACATGACCAACAATGTCTAAAGTGGCTGAGATTTCAATTTTATTCGTCTCTTCAATAAAATGAATTGCTTCCCAAATTCCATAAACTCCTGAGATTGTACCTGTATAAATAAATTTGAAATCAGACTGACTTTTAGCTTTTTGAAATTTATTTAGTCCTTCTGGTGCTACAAACTTATTCTGTATTACTTGGTACTTCTTCTTATGAAAACTAAATTCTTCTTGGTAACATTTTTCGGCAAGAATGTAGGCACTTACAAACAGTTTAGAAATGTGCTCCACCGACCTTACAGCAACAGAAAGTGTTAGTTTAGGGAAAAATGAATAATTCGCTTGATATCTAATATTGTTGAAATAATTCTCTCTAACATCATAGATGATTTTCACTTTATGAGAAATAGCATACCAACCAGCAACTGGTAATAACTCCGGACTATGTACTATAATAATATTTGGTTGATGGAAAAGGAGCTTTTTGTAGAAGTTTTTGAGTGCAAAAAACCTATTATAAGATTTACTATCTCCTTTATATAAGCTTTCAAATTCGATATTAGCTTGTACTTTAGGCTGAGCACTACCAAAACCCAATATAATTACCTGATAAAACTTAGAAAGGGAAATACCGAACTTCTCATACATTCTGGTATCATCCAATGGTTTTAATGTCGATGCCAGAAGAATTTTTTTCAAAAATTGAGAAGAGTTAGGTTAAATAATCTGGTAGTTTTATCTATTTCTAAACAGGTTAAAAATAGAAATAAAAAAGGGAAATGAAGGTACCGATTTCATCACTTTTAAGTCTTCTGCAAAAGTGGTTTCTTCATCTAAAAACCTGAATACACGCTGAATCGGGTTCTTTTTAAACATTTGAGAAAAGATTTCTGATATTTTACCTCCATCTCTTTTTATTATATCTAATAACATAGCATCATAAACTTGATACCTCAATTCGGCATATTTCACTTCAATTTCCTCAACATCTTTATCATGCTTTACCAGTTCTGAAACCATGTTTTTTGCATCTTCCATCATTCTATTAAATGCATAACCAGTAGATGGCTTACACAATCCGCCACGCGTTCCAATATTGATGATTCGCTTGCCATTTTTACGCTCAAACACATAATCCGTCATCGGAATTACACCTGTTTCTTCTTCAAGAATTTTATAATCCGCAATCTGTAGATAATCAGAGATGTAATTCTCCAAGATTTCTTTATAGGTTTTATCTGATAATAGCTTGCCTGAAAAAACGGTAAACTCTACTAACGCTTCAGTTTTTGAAAGCGGCAATACATAAACAAATCGCACTTCGCCAGCTTGAGGAATTCTAAAATCAAACATTCTAATAGTTTCAGGATCGAAACTATCGATGTCAGTTTTAATAGTATAACCTAAAAAATGCTGTAATTGTAGGTTTGATTTTGAGGTGATTTGCTTGATCCAATCTTGGCTAAATCGACTATCAAAAACTAAATTTCCATAGAAACTGCCTGCTGTTGTTTTAAGCTCTACTTGCTCTCCTACTTCAACAAGTTCATTAATCTCAGTTTCTATAAATTGGATATTGGGATGTGAGTCTAGCTTTTGCCAGATAAATTGATAAAAAGATGCACTTTTTAGCATCTTATATTTGTAAGGATTGAGTTTGAATGTTTGTTGAAGTGAATTACTCAAAAACTCTAACTCCTCCCAACTATTAGCAAGAATATCGTCGAAAGGAGTTTGTTCTTTGCTCCAAAAACACCAGGTATGGTCGTTGCCATACCTTTTAGTTTTATCAATTAAAAATACTTTTTTATTAGATAATTTCGGTTCTTGTGCTATTTGAAATGCCAGAAGCAAACCCGCTGCACCAGCCCCAGAAATAATTATATCAGCCTTATTCTCTTCGGTTGATACACTCATATTATCTCAATCGATCTGCCGATCTTACTAACTTCTCATCTTTTCTAATGAATCTGTTAGCAATTGAGTTACAGATCATGGCAAAAGGTGTTAAAAAGAAACCTAGTCTCCACTGCCCTTCTACTTCTGGTGAGAACATTTTTTCTCCTTGGAATAAGAAGTAAGTACTCAAAATTAACACTGCAGCCATTACAAGGGTATTTCCTAAGTTGATTTTCATTTGTAATAATCTGTTTTTGTAGCTAAACAGAGAACCCATAGCTAATGCCGAAGCAACAAATGCAAGAATGGCAATATAGAAAGTTTGAATTTTATCAACTGTTTCACCACCTTTAGAAATGGTTAAATCTAAGGCAGTAAGAAC
The DNA here is from genome assembly GCA_002729595.1 of Thalassovita sp. Classification (GTDB taxonomy): domain Bacteria; phylum Bacteroidota; class Bacteroidia; order Cytophagales; family Flammeovirgaceae; genus Chondrinema. The sequence continues at coordinate 34,374 of PBYL01000416.1, forward strand.
CGCATACTCTTCGGTAGTTTCTGGAAGTGTCTTATTCCAGATTGGTAGAAAAATAACCAAAAACATCGCTAGAGATGCTAAAAACAAAAAAATACTTTGTAGTCTTTGAATCATAATACTCTAATTTCTCCGTAATTTCAGGTGGCAAAACTACTCTAAAACATCAAAGATTAAAATAAAAAAATAAGTAAGATTGTTTGAGAAAGTTGCAGCTAAATTCCTTTCTGAATTTTTGCCAGAAAATCTTTGAAACTATCTGTGTTATAGTTGGCTATTCCAGCATGCTTATAAACTATAGAACCATCTGGTGCAACAATGAATGTAGCAGGTATAGAACTGGAAGATAATTCTTTAGGAACTGCACTATTTAGTTTATAAACAGGAAACTCGAATTCTTTTCTTACAATAAAATCTTTCACTTTTTGTATTTCATCATCAGTAGAAATTAATAAAAAGGCGATCTCATCTGATGATACATCTTGCCATAAGTTTTCGATTTCTGGCATTTCTGCTATACATGGTGGGCACCAAGTCGCCCAGAAATTAATGAATAGTGTTTTTCCTTTTAGTGAAGAAACATTTATTTCCTCGCCATCTAAAGATGTTATATTAAAGTTGAGTTGAGATTTTTTAGGCTGCTCTACAGTTTTTACTGATGCATTATGCAAACCCGTTAACATTACTCCTCTTTGCAATAAACCTGCAATTTCGGTTTGCCAGCCTGTTATGTAAATAATGAATATGACTAATAAAAAGACTGCAGTCTCTATATAACTCCTTTTCGCTTTCTTTTCCATTCTCTAATTACTGATATTCTTGTTTAAGGTCTTTCAACAGAAGTTAGTTCACCACCACCCAAATCGTCGAAGCTATGATCTAACATATAAAAGAACACATCTTTTTCTCTGAGGTTATACAAATCGTTATTTCCAATAAAACCAAGAATTAGCCATTTACCAGATTGATCTTTTTGAATTTTGCTAGCAAAGCGAGAACTGGTAGTTGGTATGTGTTTCTCCAAAACCAATCCGCCTTCTTTATTAAACGAAAGCACTTTTACATCACTTTTGATCTGGTCGTTACCTGGTATTTTTTGAATTGCATTAGCAAAAACTAAAATTCCGTTATCAGAAGATTTAATGTTAGAATCAAAGGTGGAAATAGGTAAAACTTTCTTCCAAACTACTGTACCCATTGTATTGATAAACATCAACTCAGATTTAAAATAAGAGCTAGCTAGGTATTCATTTTCAGACATGAGTACATAACCGCTTCCATTATCTGCTGTAAGTACATTTGAAATTTTTCTGGTGTAGGGTAATTGAATTTTCTTTTGTAACTGACCACTATTATTGAAAAGCAGTAAAAGACCTTGTTGCTTTTCAATAGTTGGTTTCTTTAATTTTTCGGGATAAAAAACAGCTCCAAATCCACTATTTGTTTTAAAAGTTGCAGAACAATGAAAATAATCAAATGGCTCGTTAAAATCATTTTGGGTAATAAAATTCTGCGCAAAAGATTTTACTGTGTTTCCTTCAATTACAGAGACAAAAGGCAGAACCTTGGAATTTAGTAAGCTACCACCAATTATCTGCTTTCCATCATCTTCGGTTTTAACAGCAGTAGTTAAAGATTTACCCTGATTTTGAACTGTATTTAAGCTTTGTATATAAGTCGCCAGATTTAAAGATTGGTAACTTACAAAAGAAGGTTTGAAGCGATTGCTCAAAAAATCATTTACAAGCAGCGACTTTAAACTATTACTAATCTCTACTTCTTTTCCAAGTATAAAGCCACCTTCGTTGCTGATAAATAACAAAAGCTCGTCTTTATTTTTTGCCAGATTTTGGAAGAATAATTGATTTTTTTCATTCTTTCCAGACCTTAACCTACTGTCTAGTAACTGTAAGTTGAATTTACATTGCTGTAAATATTGATGTAAGTCGACATAGAACTTCTCTACAGAATTGAAATTACTTTCTTTTAGCTGAGTTTTTAATAAATCGTTTTTAGCACCTAAATACAGCAAATAAGGAATTAAAGCCGATTCTGCGTCGATGTATTTAATTTTATCAATTATTCTGGAATCTAACTCAACATTTTCGTTTGGTACTCTTCCTTTACTAAGCACAAAAAGATTTCGCTGTAATAATGAATGAGTTGTAGACAGTTCGTCCCAAAAATCGCCAATCTTATTCAGTCTTGCATTTTCTACTTGAGCCAGCCAACTATTAAAATCAAAATAGACACCTTCTTTCAATAATTCTATTTGCTTATCAGATACTGTGAAATCGTAGCTATCAACTGGCTTTCTTTTAAAATCTACATTAATCCCACCGTTTTCTGCTACTAAAGTTGATTGATATTGAGCAAGTGTATTTTCTGTATTTAAAAGAGAAGTTTTAAAATTACTTGTTGCATCTTCAAATTCTTTATCTGATAATACTAGAAGATCATTTTTTAAAGGGTAATTAAGGAGCAAAGCAGAATAAGTATCAAGCAGACTTTTGTAACTATTTGACAAAGCTTCAAAAGCATTTTGAACTTTTACAATGGTATTTCTCTTAACCAATATTTCTCTTTCGCTTGTTAGAATTATATCTACAAAATCATTGTAAAGCTGCTCTTTACTTTCAAAAATGCCGTAGTTACCAACCAAAGGAGCAAAGTAATCTACCTGCTTAAAAAATTCTTTTTCGGTTAAAGAGCTTCTGGTTTTATTTAAATAGATAAGCGCTGAGTCTAGTAAAACCTCTGTGCGAGAGAGTGATGTTTTGCTCTGTAATCTTTCTGCCTCTTTTTTATATGCCTCATGTGTAAGATAA
>PBYL01000417.1 GCA_002729595.1 Thalassovita sp.
CAAAAAACCTCTCCAAATCACCCCTGAAGCGTATTTACAGCAAATTATTAAAGCAATAGATATTGAGAATGAGAAATACTTAGGCAAGGCTAGATTAAAGAATTAAGTAAAAGCATAGCAAAAAACTTGAAGCTTTCCAGAGAGTTGCTAATGCCAAAACGTGCCGGATGCACATTGTTTTTAAGTAGTTTTTGAGACCAGTAAACTGAGATAAAGTTAGTTTTATAGAATCACCCTAAAACAAAAAAAACCGCCTAAACAGGCGGTTCTTTTCAATTAGAATATGCTTAACATCCTATCATCATTTTGCTGCTTGTTTCGGGATGTTACAACCCATGCCTTCCCATGGATATAGACCTGCAGGTAAAGCCTCTTCTACAGTAATAAGTGGAAGAAAAATCTCTGCATCCATTGCAACTCCCGTCCCTTGTACATTTAATCCGAAGATACTTCTAAGTTGATTAGCTCCAGTGTTCGGAACTGTTACCGCTGCATCAACATCTGCTCTGCTTATTTCTTTGCGATCTGCATAAATTTCTGCCCATCTTTTTGCAACAGGTATTTTAATTAACATGCCTTTGTTACCAGTGCTGCTTGGGTCTAAATGCATCGCTTCGTCTACCATATCAGCTACCGCCATTTTATCATTTACTTCTTTGTAATCGTACTTGCTGTTTCCAGCGAATAAGTTGTTTATCAAAGTAAGTTTAGCGCCTTTACTGTAAATACCGCCCATATGGCCATAAGCCAAAGCATTGTTTTGAACTGTAGCCACTAAGTTTTGGTCGAACGCCATAGCATCACCACCATAAGAGGCAATGGCATCGTGTTTCCAAGTAAAGAGTACAGTATTGTTTTTAATCTGGAAGTTAGGCAGTTTACTTGGGTCGGTTCCCATGTAACCAGTTTTAGCATAAATACCATAACCCGTGTTATTGATGCTAAAGTTGTTTTGAATAAGTCCTTTTCCACCTTCAAAAACTTGTAAAGAGATTGCTCCTTGAGTTGGTGCTGTATTCATTACCACACAGTTTTGCACTGTAATATTTGTGTATTTGCTACCTACAATTACAATCCCACCAGATTCTGGAGATGGGTTTTTCTGTTCAGTTGGGCTACCTTTTCTGCGGATTGCTAAGCCTTTATTTTCGTGGTATCTGTTTCTTGGTCCATTGTCTATAATTACTCCATCAATCACAATTTCTGAACCTGTCGACTTTTGTCCGTTACTTTCACGCTGCTGATCTGTACGAATATAAAGACGAGGATTTGTAGACTTCATGTACTCATTCGTACCTGTAAGAATCGTTTTATGCTTATCCCAAGGGTCTCTTTCTGTAAAGCTGGTGTTGTAACCACCGTAAATTTTAACAGGTACGTTTATCTCATCTGCTCCTCTTGAACCTTTGCTCAAATAAACTCCTTCTGCTATGTGGATTCGGTCGTTTGGTTTTAAGTGATGAATGATGTTACCCATATCTTTTGCAGGTTGCTCTTTTGTACCCGCTTGGCCAGAACCAGTATTTTTACTTATAAACCAGTCTCTACCTTGATTTGCAAAATTGGTAGAAGTAGTTTGAGCATAGCCAAGATTTACAAATACAAATAAGGCCATGATTGATAATAATAATTGATTTTTCATTTTAATTGTGCTTTACTAATTTGAAATGATAGATGTTAAGAGTAAGTACCCTCAGATTTAGTATTCTATGTTTGTATGGATTTTAAGCGCAATGCTTTCACAGTTGCTTGTGGATAATTAATGATTGGATTAAAGGCCAACAACACTTTAAATTAGGCTAAAGCTTCTTGATTTTTAGTAAGAAAACTAAACACCTAAATCGCTGTATTTTCAAGTTGACTTCTTGCATCAAAACTACATGAACCCTTTTATATAGTTGTACCTGAAAAACCTAGAGAAAAAAAATCTATGAATTCATAGAGGGAAAAAACTAAGTATTTGATATAAACCTTAAGCTCGGCAAAACATTCGTCTTTGAAATTGATTTATCTCCTAATGGAATTTTAGAGACACAAATAGTTTTTTTACTTTGGCAGGAGTTAATAGAATTCCATATAAATTAGCCCATTAAATCTCGATAAGCAACCATAAAACCTGTAGGGTTTAGGTGGTCTACACATTGTCTAACAACCTATTTATTTGAAGATGGAAAGTAAACACATCAATTACAAACGCACATTTTATTCATTTATATTTTTAAGTTTCTGGGCGGTATCTCAAGTATTTGCTCAATCAGTTTCGCTAGAAGTTCCACCTGCTGCCACAGCTCCAGTAGCACCAGAAAAAGCGTATGGTGAGCTGTTTAAACAAATCCAACTCGAAGCCATTTTCCCAGATTCTAAAACCTTTGTCGATTGTATACCAAGAGTACCAGCAAAGGAAATTATGGAGCAATACGAAAAGCAGAAAGACAAGAAAAACTTTATACTCAAAAGCTTTGTATCGAAGTATTTTAGTCTTCCTCCACAACCTTCTAGCGGTTATAAAAGTGATACTTCTTTAAGTATAGAAGCACATATTAATACTTTGTGGCCAGTACTTACCAGAAAACCAGACGAAGCCGGAGGTTCACTTATTCCTTTACCAAAATCGTATATTGTTCCGGGTGGTAGATTCGGTGAAGTTTACTATTGGGACAGTTATTTCACTATGTTGGGTTTACAGGTTTCTGGCAAAACAGCTATGATTCAAAACATGGTAGATAACTTTTCTCATCTCATAGAAACACAAGGATTTATTCCCAATGGCAACAGAACTTATTACAAAGGCCGTTCGCAACCTCCCTTTTATGCTTTAATGGTTGGTTTGCTAGCCAAAGACAAAGGCGATGAAGTACTCAAAAAATACTTGCCCTTTTTAGAAAAGGAATATGCTTTTTGGATGGAAGGAAGCTCAGACCTTTCTGAAAGTAATGTAGCTCACAGAAGAGTTGTTCGTATGCCCGATGGCTCAGTGTTAAACCGCTATTGGGATGATTATGCTGAACCTCGCCCAGAATCTTACAAAGAAGATTACAAACTTGCCCAAGCTTCTGGCAGAGATACAGAGCAACTTTATAGAGACTTGAGAGCTGCTTGCGAATCTGGTTGGGATTTTAGTACCAGATGGCTTGCCAGTGGCACCGATTTATCTAGCATACAAACAACTAAGATTATTCCAGTCGACCTGAACTGTTTGCTGTATAATCTGGAGCATACCATCGCTAGAGCAGCTAAAGTGGCGGGCGACGAAAATAAGACCATTCAATATTTACAAAAAGCCAGATTGAGAAAGACTTCTCTTATGAAATACTGCTTCGATATTAGAAAGAGGTATTACATAGACTATAATTTCGTAGAAAAGAAATCTACCGGTATTATCTCGATGGCAGGTGCATATCCTTTGTTTTTTGGCATCACAGCACAAGATGAAGCAGATAGAATTGCTGAAATTCTGGAAACCAAACTCTTAAAAGATGGAGGCTTTTTAACCACCACTACAGAAAGCGGGCAGCAATGGGATGCACCAAACGGTTGGGCTCCATTGCAATGGATTGCTTATGCTGGCTTGAAAAAATATGGTTACGATGATTTAGCCTCAGAAGCTGCTCAAAGATGGATTAGCCTAAATAAAAAGGTTTATAAAAACACGGGCAAAATGGTGGAGAAATACATTGTTTCTGGTACTGAAGATGAAGCTGGTGGAGGTGAATATCCTTTGCAAGATGGTTTTGGTTGGTCTAATGGTGTTTTACTGAGACTGATGAAAGAAGAAGGAATGCTTAAGAAATAATAAAAAAAGCTGTTATGATAAGTTTCATAACAGCTTTCACAACTCTTTTCTATTTATCTTTCTCAAGGTTCAAAATCACTTTATCTGCAATTCCATTTATTTGAGGGTTTTGATCTCTTCTGTGTAACCTACGACTCATCGGGCTGATATTTCCTTTTAAGTATGCTCCCATTTCTATTACAGAAATACTTCCGTCTTCATTCTCATCTGCCTGCCCTTGTAAAGCTTTTAAGAAGTAATAAGTCATTAAAGAGTGATATTTTTCTGGATACCAAGAAGATATCTGATCTCCTTCTGAAGAAGTAATTACCACACTTTTTTCATCATTTAACACCTTATTTTCAGCATTAATAAAAATCGGTGAAGCATTTCTAATCAACATACCTTTTTCAGATGCGCCACTAAAGCAGGCATCTAACACAACGGTTAAGCTTTTATAAGGAATTTGTGAGAGGTTTCTGTAAAACACTTCGGTAGAATAACCATTTAAAGCAACCGCAGCCGGATCGCAATCTACTGGCACAAAATAACCTGTTTTACTATCTAAGTCTGGCGCACCATGCCCAGAGTAAAATACAAATACATCAGACTCATCTGGAATTACCAAATCGTATAACCTGCCTTTGTAATTACTTTCTGAGCCAAACACACTGTTAAAATTACCCTGTGTCGCATTCTCGAAATACAAGATGTTTTCTTCTTTAAAGCCAAATGAATTTACAAGATACTTTTTCATGGCTTGTGCATCATTTAGAGCATAATCGACTGAAGGCACATCTTGGTTAGAATAATCTTTATTGCCAATTACAACTGCAATTGCATGCTCGTTCACTTGATCAGTTTTAGGAATGTCTGTATCCACATCAGAAACACCCACTTCTACAACATCATAAGTTTCTGTGGTAGACTCATTAAAATCGAACTTTTGTAAGTTGAGTTCAACAGGCTTAAAGTTGTAAACAATACGTGAAGCATTAAAATTAATTGGGTTATTGCTATCGTAAACATACTCACGAGGATATTCAGAATTGCTGATTTCTAAATAACTGATAGCGAAAGAAGAACCATCAAAAGCATATTTAATATCACTCAGTGTAGAACCTTGGAAATTGGTCTCGAAGTGAGAAGCTTCTCTAATAGGCACCGGCACATAAATAGGATTTAAATCTGGAAATTGAATTCTAAAAACTTCGCTTTCTGTATCGTAATCCAGTTTTGCATAACTTTTATCAATATCCACAAAAGTTGTGGCAATCAGGTTCATTCCTTCTGCGGTAAACTCTTCAATTTTCTTTCTGCGAGAAGCTTCATTTACACGGGTTTGATAATCTGTCAGTTTCTCGTAGCGACCTTTCTCCTGCCAAGGTTCCAGCATTTTTTCTACATACATAGAAACACTCTTGTTTACATCTGGAGCCTGTAACTTATAGTCGATCGCATAAAAGTTTTCCAGATTGAGGTTTTCTACCCAACCTTGTTTTTTACCAAAAGAAACATAGCTCCAAGAATCGTCGCTGTTTGTGTTGAGCATTTCACTTTCCATTCCAAACAAAGCCTTACCTATCGTATTAGATGCACTCAAATCTTTGCTTTTGATATCGGCAAAAGGCGCATTTATTCTGGTATAGGTACTCATAAATGATTCTGTATTTAGGTTGATCTCACCTAAAGGATTGCCATTATTAGAAAAGTTGAAATTGATATCGCGGTGATATTGATAGGCAGGTAATTTATAATCGCCAATATCTACTCTTAACTCTCCATAAGAATTGGTCGGGTATTGAATGGAAATATCGTTAGCGATTACATCTACACTAGTATTTGTAAGCGGGATTTCATCTTCTTTCTGGTATTTTACTGGTCCGGGTTCAAACTCTTGCTTGTATTTGATTTTGTTTAGCTGGCCAGTACCAAAAGAGCTGAACATCCAAACAGTACACAAACCCATGGTAATCCAAATCCAGTTGGGTGTTTCTTTGCTGAAAATTTTTCCATCGGGAGCTTCGGTATAAGCGTAATAGCCCACACCAATAGGTAACATTATTCTAGAAAATATAGCACCCATATTCGGATGTTTATATTTCTTGCTTATTTCTACGCGGGTATCGTATTTATATTCGGGTTGGTAATAGGCTCTTGCACTATACTCGCCAGACTCTCGCGAAGGCGATCTGCTTACTTCAACATTGTAATGCTTGTTTACAAGTTGGCCAGAACCTTCTACTATTTTAGGGCTAGATTTCGTCTGAGAAACGTAGCAAGAATTAACAGAGAATAATACAGAGACAACTAAGAGATAAGAGATAGTAGATTTAAAGAAATTCATAAGACAGATAAGTGTTTCCTGTAAATGTCAGCTAGTTTTATTCGCTAAAATTAAGGTTTTATATCAGGATGTGCTAATCTGTTTACATGAAAAAACCCGGTATATTACCGGGATTTAAGTACTTTAAATGAAATTGAAATTATTGTGCACCACCAACAGAAAGTAATTCTACTTCGAAAATTAATGTTTCGTTTGGTCCAATTTCTTCGCTTCTTCTTTGAGAACCATAAGCAAGGTTTGCAGGAATATAGAATTTATATTTTGCACCAGTTTTCATTAACTGTAAACCTTCTGTCCATCCTTTAATTACACCATTTAATGGGAAAGATGCAGGCTCTCCTCTATCAACTGAAGAATCGAATACAGTTCCGTCGATAGTTGTTCCATGATAATGTACAGTTACTTGATCTGTAGCTTTTGGAGATGGTCCAGAACCTTCTGTAATAACTTCGTATTGTAAACCACTTTCTGTAGTAGTTACGCCATCTTTTTTACCGTTTTCAGCTAAAAATGCTTGTCCTTTTTCAAGGTTTGTAGTTGCTTCTTTTTGAGTTGCAGCAACCATTTCTTGCTGTTTTCTCATAGAATAAGTTTGAAGGATTTGATTGCACTGCTCTTCAGTTAATTTCAAATCAGAGCTTCCTTTTAAAACATCTGACAAACCAGCTAATAATGCATCTATATTTAAGCTATCTTTTTCAGTTTGAGGTTTTAGGTTATTGCCAATACTTACACCAGCACTATAACTTACAGAATCCATTGATGAGTTAATGCTCACGTTTCCTCCAGCACCACCCATGTTGTTACAACTTACAGTAATACCTGAAATCAAAAGGGCTGCTATAAAAATTCGGTTAAAATTCATTTTGTTTTCTTATGTTGAAAAATTGAGTTTGTGCAAATATGAAAGTTTTCCTGCAACAAAGAAAGTTAAGGCCGTATTATGCTATTAATCATACTTTTTACTGACATTTTTTTCGGAAAAATTGGCGAAAAATTCGTAAATTATAGTAGCCTCAAAGATAAAAGTCATGAAAAAGCTAATTTCTTATCTATGCTTATTATTGATTGCATTGCTCAGCGCTTGCAGCCAAAAAGTATTGGTAAAATCTCATTACGATCATGATAATGACTTTAGCCAAATTACTACTTTTAGCTGGTCTCCAACCCAGGAAAACAATATTGCCAATGCGGCAACATTCGCAAATGACTTTAATAGCCAACTTGTAAAAGATGCTATTGAACAAGAACTAACAGCCAGAGGTCTGGATAAAGTTTCTGCAAACGGAGATATTCAAATTGAATATTTTATTAATGTTGATAGCAAAAGGTCTGTAATTACCTCGCCATTGCCTACAATAGATAATTTTGATGAAGAATACAGGGTAAAGGCAGAACAGTTTAAAAGAGCTACATTAACCATCCATATCGAAAATACAGATGGAACTGCAACTTTGTGGGTAGGTAGTGCCGAAGGAGTGATAATAGATGCACCAAAAAACACGAAACAGATAATTGAGAGCACAATAAACGAAATTTTTAGCCAATTTCCTTTTCGGACAAACAATGTAGTAGCCCAATCGATTAAATCTGAATAAGTTTGATCTATGGAAAAGAAATTAAATGCATTGGTTGCCGGTGGAACTGGTTTAATTGGTAAAGAACTATGCCGTGTGCTGGCCTCAGATAATTATTACGATAAAGTAATTTCACTGGTAAGAAGAAAAAGTAATCAGGTAAGTGGTGTAACCGAACAAGTAGTCAATTTCGACACCTTGTCTAACACGACTATTGATACTAAAATTGATGTAGCCTTTTGCTGTTTGGGCACAACTATGAAAAAAGCAGGCTCTAAAGAAGCTTTTTACAAAGTTGATTACGAGTATGTTGAAAAGTTTGCCAAACTGGCTCATGCTTTAGGTGCTGAGAAATTTATTTTGGTTTCTGCTCTTGGTGCAGATGCCAGCTCTATGTTTTATTACAACCGAGTAAAAGGCGAAATCGAAAATACCATAAAGTCTATCCCTTTTAAAAGTGTTCAGATTTTTAGACCTTCATTATTAATTGGAGACAGAGAAGAACAGAGAATTGGAGAAGATGTAGGCAAGTTTGTTACAAAACATTTAAACTTTCTGGTACCGAAGAAATATAAAGGTATAGAAGGCACGCAAGTAGCAAAAGCCATGGCACAAAAAGGCAAATCTAACAGCGATGGTGTTTTAATTTACGAATCTGAAGTGATACATAATATAGCATAGATTTAATTACATCTATAAACAAAAAAGCCAATGACATTAAAATCATTGGCTTTTTGTATGCATCATTCTTTATTATTTAAGCTACAAAATGGCGTAGGTCAAAATAAACGAGCATATATGTTTTGTCTTCTTTATCAGTAACCCTCAACAATCCTTTACTGCCTGTAGGGAAAGAGAAATGCAACTGATATTCCACATCCACATGCATGTATTCAATATTTACAAACCTGTGGTTTCTAGTGATGATGTTTTGTTTAAAGTCAAACTGCCAGTTAATCTGCTTTAAAACATGTCTGTTAGACACTTTAGGTGTATCAGAATCGTGACCGTGAATGGTAACTGGAACCGTAAAGTTATCGAATACAGATTTAGTTAAAAGTGCATCGATGTGGATAGTGTTAGAAGTATGACTTAAAGTGTAATCTTCTGAAGTCCAAAGTTTTTGTACAGCGATGTTTTCTATCTGCGTTGTAGTTTGCATCGTCGTAATTCCTTCTCTTTCCATTGCATAGTTTTCGGCATAGCGCATAATGTCTCTAAATACCCCTTTTCCTCTTTCGCTTGGTAATACGCCATAAAGAATACCTTTGCCCTTGCCTTCTGACTGAAAGTTAAAGGTCGCAAAACCTATCACTTCTTCTCCTCGCTTCACAAGCCAGCATATTCTTTCGTCATTGTCTTCTGCATAACTCCTCACCCAATCCTGATAACCTTCTGTTACGCTTTGATTATCAAAAAATGGATTAATACGGTAGTGGTTCACATAACTTCCAAAGGTTTCTTTTACGATCACATTCAATGCTTCGTGATCTTCTTGTCCTGCTCTCTTAAAAGTTAACTCTTTGTGCTGAAGTTCTCTGGGTTTCTTGTTGGTTAGGTCCTTTGTGTAGTAAGCCAATGTATCAGCAACTATAAAAGGCATTGCAGTTTTCTCTAACCTGTTCAACTGAGAGAGGTTTACTGTTGGAATCCTGATAATGGCAGTATCAACATTGTTCTCCAAAATCTGATTTAACAGTGAAGTAGCATCAATCTCTTCTAACCTAGCTCTATAGATAACCAATCCGAATCTCTGGCTATCAATCTTATGATACTTTAGAATACTCATCAAAAATAAATCTTAGTATGTTTGTTATATAAAAAATAGATGATTTATCTCTATAATGGGAGCAAAATTGTCATCAAGCTTAAATATAGGGAATTATCTTCATATATTATCATTTTAAGAAATGCATAATTTCACGATTTTTTTTCGATAATCAATTAAAAAATTTTAAATTTGCAAACTCAAAAAAATTGAAAGGAAATGGCATCGATAACTCTTAAAAGAAAAACACTTAAAAATAGATTAAGAGCTAAAAATAAAAATATTAAAATAAAGCTTCTTAATACTAAGCCTGTTTTGAAAAACATTGACGTTCAGGCAATTAAAGATTCATTTAAAAAAGACTAATTCTTGTGCAGCTTCGGCTGCTTATACTTGAATTCGTAAAAATATTATTTTTTACACTTTGTGTAATGTAC
>PBYL01000418.1 GCA_002729595.1 Thalassovita sp.
AAATATTTTGGTGAAGAAAATCCTATCGGAAAAAAGATTGTGTATGATGATGAATTCATGATGACTGTTACCGGTGTATTTGCAGAGAAAAAATATGCCTCACATTTTGACTTCGATTTTATTGCTTCATTTGCTTCTTTAGAAAGCATGGAACTCGATGAAGAAACGCTTGTTAGCAATTGGAAATGGGATCCGTGTTGGACATACATCTTATTAAAAGACGATAAATCTCCCGAAGATTTAGAATACCTTTTAAATAAACTGGCGAGGAAAAATGCACCAGAAAGTTATGGTGAAAACATCGATATCTTCCTTCAACCAATTAAAGAAATTCACCTTTATTCAGACCTTGATTTTGAGTTAGCAGCGAATTCAGATGTAAAGTATGTATATATATTTTCTGTAATTGCCTTACTCATTTTAATTGTTGCTACTATCAATTTTACGAATCTTTCGTCTGCAAAATCCTCTTTTAGAGCAAGAGAAGTTGGTATAAGAAAAGCCATTGGAGCAGATAATTACGATCTGGTAAAACAGTTTGTGGTTGAGTTTATGTTTATCAGTTTACTCTCCATTGTTTTAGCATTTATTCTAGTAGAGTTGCTGCTTCCGTTTATCTCAGAAATTGCTGGAACTGAATTAGGTATACAAAAAATAGAAACAGATATTCTCTTTTACAGTGTCTTTATTTCGGGGATTGTAATTGGGTTGATCGCCAGTATTTATCCGGCTTACTTTCTTACTAGAAATCAACCTTCTGAGGTGCTTGGTGGTTCTATAATGCTTGGCTTAAAAAGCAAAAGATTTAGAGGTGTACTAGTTGTAGTTCAATTTACGATTACCATATTTCTTTTAATAACCACTTATATTACCCAAGGTCAGTTTAGTTATTTTAGAAATGCAGATTTGGGCTTTAATCACGATGATGTTATCATGGTTTCTGTTTCCAATTCTCAGGCGAGGTTTGTGTACGATAGCATTAAAACTGATTTGCTCAATACGAAATATGTAGAGTCAGTTACAGGTTTAGAAGAAATTCCGGGAATCAGTTATCGCATACACGATTACTTACCGGGGCTTGAATTTACTGGTGAACGCAAAAATTGGATTTTTACTCCAGCTATGATGGTGAGACAAGATTTTCTGGAAACCTTCGGCGTAAAAATTATTGCAGGCAGAGACTTCGACGATAATATAAATGATGAATACAATGGTGTAATTATAAACCAGCAAATGGCTGAGTTTATGGGTTATACCGATCCTACAAAAGTAATTGGTAAACAACTACGATCTAGAGCCGGAAACGAAAGAATTGTTGGTGTGGTTAAAGACTTCAATTTCGAATCGCTGCATCACGAAGTAAAGCCTTTTGTAATTGATATTCCAAGCCCAAAATTCAAAGCATTCTTTACAAAATACATTGCTGTTAAAGTAGAAAAAGGGCAAGAATACGAAGCATTGGGTTCTATAAAAAAGGTGTGGAGCAAATATATGCCTCATCGTAACTTCGAATATTTTTTTTTATCAGATAAACTTGAAAAACTCTATTTTAAAGAACAAAAGCTGGTTGAAGTAACAATCTATTTTTCAATTGTTTCCATCTTAATTGCATGCTTAGGCTTATTTGGTTTATCTTCTTTTCTGGTAGATATGCGTAGAAAAGAAATTGCCATCAGAAAAGCAATTGGTACGACTGACTGGTTAGTAGTCTGGCTTTTATTGAAAGAGTTTTTAATATTAGTAGGCATTGCTGTGCTCATAGCTTGGCCAATCTCTTACTTTGTAATGGAAAACTGGTTAAGAGGTTTCCCATACAGAATGGAAATGAGCTTGTTTGTCTATTTTGATACAGCAATTATCGCTTTTTTACTTACGCTTATCACTGTGAGTTATCACACACTTCGTGCAGCATTTAAAGAACCAACTGAAGCACTTCAGGCATAAAATACTTCGTTTTTAAATAAAGTTGTTTTACTTTACATAATGCTGATTTTTTAACCAGTTTCTGGATGACTAAAAAAGAGAAAATTTATGCCTGGTCATTAGCAGGTTTATTTGTTTTACTAGTAATAATAGAATACCTACAGCCCAAACCCCTCGATTGGAGCAGAACTTATAAGAAAGAAGATAAAATACCTTATGGAGATTATCTTCTCTACAATATGCTTGAAACCTTCGATAAAGACATCTCCCTAAAAAGTATAAACAAGTCTTATTTTGAATTAAAAAACACCGATTCGTTAATCACAGATTCAGCTGATAAGCATTTTCTGTTTATTGGAGATGATTATAGACCAGATGATATAGACAGTGATGTTTTGCTAGAACAAGTGGCAAATGGTGCTACTGCATTTATTGTGGCTAAAGGTTACAACTATAATTTTTCAGACACGCTTGATTTTACAATAAACCGAAACTTCTATTTCGAGTCTGAAGATAAAACTGAAGAGGAAAAGAAAGATCAAGAGGAGAAAGTGAGTGTCAATTTGACTAATGTTGAACTAGCTAAAGTTGGAGGTTATACTTTTGATCTAGGTATTACAGACTTTTACTTTTCATCATTTGACAGTAGTAGTTTTTACATATTAGGTACAAACCAAGATGATAAAGCAAATTTTATAAGTAGAAAGTGGGGCAAGGGGCGTATTTATTTGCATAGTAATCCGCTAGTTTTTACGAACTATTACATGATGTCTAATGATGGTGCTGAATACATCTCATCAACTTTATCTTATTTACCTAAAGGAACAATCTTATGGGATGAGTATAATAAAGGAGTGAAGATAGAACCGCAAACTCCACTAAGATTTATATTAAGTCAGCCTTCTCTAAAATGGGCTTGGTTTTTAGCATTATTTTTAATGGTAATGTGGATGTTATTTCAATCAAAAAGAAAGCAAAAGAAAATTAAGGTTGTAACTCCTCCAGAAAATACTTCATTGGAATTTGTTGAAACAATCAGTCAATTATACTTTCAGCAAAAACAGCATCACCAATTAGTGCATAAAAAGGTAAAGCTCTTTAGAGATTTTCTCAGGAGAAAATATTTTATTCGTCCTGAGCTAAGTCGAGAAGAGACTATAAAAAAGCTTGAAATGCAAACAGGTTTATCAGAAAAAGAACTTCAAGAAGTTTTTAATTTGATTGATGTGCTAGAAAATAAACAAGCAGTTTCAGAAAGTGAACTTTTGATGTTGGAAGAACAGACAAATAAACTGACTTTCTAAAATTACTTTTATTAAAACTAGTTTTTGTAAGTACTCATTTCGTGGGTAATTTAGTGCCAAATCATATAAGTCTAATATAAATTTAAATTAATAAATATGTTGGAAGCAGAAGACGCTTCATTTGAGAGTAGACTCGACCTAACAGAGTTGAAAGAAACCGTAGCTAACATAAGAAAAGAGATAGCCAAAATAATTGTAGGTCAAGACGACATGGTAAGTCTATTACTTGCTGCAATTTTTTCTGACGGGCATGTTTTAATTGAAGGTGTACCGGGTGTGGCTAAAACTCTTACAGCCAAGATATTATCTAGAATAATTTCAACCAATTTTTCTCGAATTCAATTTACGCCAGACTTAATGCCATCTGATGTATTGGGTACAAATATTTATAATATCAAAGAGGCCAAGTTTGAATTTAAAAGAGGTCCTATTTTTTCGAACATTGTGTTGATAGATGAGATTAACCGAGCTCCAGCAAAAACACAGGCTGCTTTGTTTGAGGTGATGGAAGAAAAGCAGGTGACCATAGATGGGAATAAATATGCATTTGAGCCTCCGTTTATCGTAATTGCTACACAAAACCCAGTAGAGCAAGAAGGTACTTATCGCTTACCCGAAGCTCAACTAGATAGATTCCTTTTTAAGATTGTAGTAGATTACCCAGCAGTGGATGAGGAAATATTGATTCTTCAGGGATTTCATGAAAGAAAACATAAAAATGATCTTGACGAAATTCAGCCAATTATTTCTGCCGAAAAACTTCAGGCTTATAAAGAATTGGTAAGTGAGGTTAAAGTTGAAAAGAATATAATCGAATATATTGCTCAGATTGTAACTAGTACCAGAAATAGTACTTTCTTATTTTTGGGAGCATCTCCACGTGCTTCAATCGCTATTTTATCAGGGGCAAAAGCTTTTGCGGTTTTACATGGCCGCGACTTTGTTACTCCAGATGATGTGCAAAGAGTTCTAAAATCTGTGTTGATTCATAGAATAATTTTAACTCCAGAAACAGAACTTGAAGGCTTAACTCCTGAACAAGTATTGAATAGAATAGTTGAACAGATTGAAGTTCCTCGTTAATATTTAACCTTAGATAAACACAGGGTTTCGCTTTTGTAATTGGTGAATTTTTGTTTTAAAACACCCTGTGTCTATTTTCGCATTTAAATTTTCACTTAAAGGAATTTTTAAATATTAATTCTCCTTTTCTAAACAAATAACCACTGCAATTTAATTTCGCATTTGGTTTTCCGTTATGAAAATCGTAAGAGTTTTGGTTAGGTCGAACTTTGAAATTTTATCGAACATTAAATTTCAGATTTTTATTTTTTTTCCATCTTAAAAAAGGTGTCATAAAATTATAGCTGATGGATGCGCAGAGTTCCAAAGTCTTAAAGTCATTAAGTCCGGGAAAAATTGTTTTACCAGTATTAATTGGGTTGGCTGTTTTCGTGTTTTTAATCTATCAAATTACAGAAGAACTGGATTTTGATCAGATTGTAAACAGTATAGCCAGTGCCAATATCGCTTGGATTTTCGCTGCTTTAGTTGTTTTACTTGCAAGAGACGCAGGTTATGTATATAGAATAAGGCATTTAACAGATAAACAGTTAAACTGGGTTTCCAGCATATTTGTAATTATACTTTGGGAATTTGCTTCAGCTGTAACACCTTCTGTGGTAGGAGGTACAGCAGTAGTAGTTTTCATTATCAATAAAGAAGGAATCAAGTTTGGCAAATCGCTGGCTTATGTGATGTTGACCGCAGTGCTTGATAACATGTTCTTCGTAATTGCTTCTCTAGTAACTTTCTTATTTGTTCCGTTCGAAATATTCCCTGCCACATCAAACAATTTTGAAATATTTGGCTGGCATTTTTCTGTTAAAGGAGCCTTTGGTTTAAGCGTGTTTTTGATTGGGATTTACACCCTTGTAATGACTTACGGACTATTGATTAGACCGAGAGCATTTAAATGGATACTAATCAAATTAACCGGAAATAGGTTATTAAAGAAGTGGAGAAAATGGGCTGTACAAACTGGGAGTGATATGATTTTGGCCTCTGAAATTTTAAGAGGTAAAAGAAAAAGATATTGGTTTTGGGCGATTATATCTACCATATTTATTTGGAGTGCTAGGTATTTTATGCTCAATTGTTTAATCGCTGCCTTCTCAGATATTAATGTTGCTGATCATCTTTTGATTTTTGGTAGACAGATCATTATGTGGGTAGTGATGCTAATTTCTCCAACACCAGGAAGTGCTGGTACCGCAGAATTTGTATTCCCATTATTCTTTAGTGAGTTTTTTAAGTTTGCAGCATTTAGTGGTATTGTAGCTATTTTCTGGAGATTATTTACCTACTACGCTTATTTAGGATTAGGAGCCTTTTTCTTGCCAAGATGGATTAGAAAAGTATTTGATACAAGCTCTCACAAAAAAGAAGAAACTCCAAAAGATGCCAAGCAAGATTCAGCAGAAGAGAATATCAATGTAGAAGAAAAAGTAAAATAAGCTTAAGTGCTTTTTCCTTTATTGATGTTTAATCTTTTCACCAGATAGAGTCGCACATTGCCAAATTGGTAAATTACATCTGTGGTTTTCTTTTCTCGATATGTATTTATGTTTGATGAGAAGCTAATACCTACATGGAGTTTATCGGTATTATAACCCATAGCACCTCTGGTAAAAGTCGAAAAATTGATAGAAGATTCTCTACTTATTATTGGTGTATTTTCAGCGGATTTAATTTCAGAGTGTTCTGCTCCTAAACCACCTGCTGCAGAAAGTGTCACAAAAAACTTCTTGTACATTACGAAGGTGTGCGCATAACCACCGGAAAAACCGATGGTGCTAAATTTCCCTCTTTGTATATCTACATTGCTCTGGAATTCATTTTGGTAGTCTGCAAATAAAAGTGTAGAATCTGTAGTAACTTGTAATGCAGTTAAATAGCCTCCAACAAAGAATGAACCTGCACTGCGCTTTTGCCACTCGTTTTGAATAAAAGGAGAGAAGTAAGAGAATTTCCTATTGTTGAAATTGTAATAACCATTCACTCCAAAGGCTTGAGTATGAATGTCATCTCTTTTTAGAAAGAAGGTATCTTTCGACGCTATTTGAGGAAGATACATTTTGTTATCAGTAATTCGGAAACCTTTGTAATCTTGAAAGAGTACATTTATTAAATATTTTCTTCCGTAAATGTCTCCCTGCAAATCGATGAATCTTGTTTTACCTAGCTTATCATCATCGTTATTGATAAATGGTAAATTAAAAGCAGCATTAAAGCCAAGCCATTTATAGTTAAAACCTGCTCCAAAGTTTACATTGCTGTTTGGGTCAAAATTGATACGATTATCAGAAGCTACATCTCTTATTGTGAGCCTATTGTATTTTGTAATTCCGTAACCTCTAATAATAAGCTGATCTCTATAACTTTTGACGTAGCTTGTATCATAATTCAATTTTTTTCCAGGAATAGCTTCATATTGAGCTTGAGAAAAAAATGGAATAAAAAGGCCAGCGATTAAAAATGCGATTGAGTATAAAAATAATGGTTTGATAGCTAAAAATTTTTAACCTCTATAATTTCATTTCCGGTAACAACCAACCACCACACTAAATTCATTATTCTGCAATTTGAACGTGAAATTTAGTGTTAGGTTTTATTGATCAATATTTAAAATCTTATCGATTGAATTTATTGAAACATAATGGTAGGTAGGTCTGGCTTTCTTATAGATGTTTTTAGCCATGCTTTGCAACTTAGGATTTGCATTCATTTCTTCATAAAGTGGCGCAATGAATTTTCTTCTTCCCACATTCATTAAAAAATGATCTAACTTGCCGTAAGCAGGTTGGTAATTGTGTTTAACTGCAAGCATCAGCCATTCAAATAAAATT
>PBYL01000419.1 GCA_002729595.1 Thalassovita sp.
AACAGAGAAATTATATGGCTCGAAATGGGCTTTGGAGGTCAGGTTGTGCAAAATTTAAGTGTGTCTGCTGTGGAAGCATTGCTAAACAAGCTAGACTCAAAATTAAAAATTGGCAACTTACTAGAGCTAAAAGCCGAAGTGCAAAACTTGGAGATCATATCAGATGCTGAAAATGCTGATGAAGTATACGATACCAATTGGGCAGTTAACACAGCCGAAGTGAGCAAATTATTTTTAGAAAACTAGCCATAAACTAATTTCTTTTATCTGTAAAAGCTACAAGGTAATTTACCTTGTGGCTTTTTGTGTTTAGGCATAATTCATTTTCTGGCATCAAATTTTGAATTTATTAGCTGAACCAAATTTTTTAAACTATGCCTTGGAATAAAAAAGAATATCCGAATAGTATGAAAAACCTGAAGCCAAGAGTAAGGAATAAAGCTATAGAAATTGGAAATGCGATAATGGATGAAGGTAAAATGAAAGATGAGGGAAGAATTATTGCCACTAGCATCTCCAAAGCCAAAGAATGGGATGAAAATCATCAAGTAAAATCGGAATGATATTGAGAAATTTAATCAGAAGATGTTTCTAGGTTGGAACATCTTCTTTCTTTTTATTAAGTAATAGTCTCCACATAAAAAGCTTCTTAAATTCCTCATTAATTCAAGTTTTTAACTTTCTTCTTTTCAGCATCATTTCTTTAAAAATTAGTCTTCGAAATTTGTGTATTAGTAAAAATTAGCCAAATTTGGGGCTCAAATAAGACTAACAACCAGCTTAGGGTAAAGCTTTTTAGCGATAACCCGATTGATCTTTCGTATGAAGAATTTACTATTCATCATCTTTCTATTTACAAGCTTTCTGGCAAGGGCTCAAAAGCAAATTGAGCCAGAAAAGCTAAAAGAAGATTTTGATGCACTTGTACAAGAATTGAAATTCCAACATCAAGGATTGTATGAGTATTACAACAAATCATATGTAGATCAACAACTGGATAGCATCCGAAATACACTCACTCAACCACTCACCAAATTAGAATTTTATAAAACGCTTACATACACACTTACACTCACCAACGAGGGACATACTGCTATTTATTTGCCTAAAAAGGAAATGCTGAAAATTGGCATTTCTAAGTCTATTTTCCCACTAATTGCTAAAATTTACGATCACGAATTAATTATTACTCAAAACTATGGGAAAGAGATAGATGGTCTAAAAAAAGGAGCTAAGTTACTTTCTATTAATGGCAATAAGGTGAGCGATATAGTAGATGCATTTTTACCGCTAATCATTACCGATGGATTTAATCAAACCTCTAAATACGAGTGGATGGGAGGGCTGAATTTCTCTTTGCTATATAGATTAGTTTATGGGAAATCAAATAAGTTTACTATCGAAGTGCAAGATTTTGGGAGTGATGAAATCCAAACATTTAGCATTCCTGCAATTAGATATACAAGATTTAAGAGTAAGAATGCTGTATTTGAAGCCAAAGAGTTTGATTTTAACAATTTTGAGTTTGAGCAAATAAATGATTCAGTTGCTTATTTAAGTGTACCCAGCTTCGGAGATGATGATTTGAATTATGAAAACTGGTACGAAGAATCATTCAAGAAAATCGATTCTCTTAAAATCAATCATCTAATTATAGATGTACAGGCGAATGGTGGAGGCACAGAAGGTAATGAGAATTTGTTATTTAGTTATTTAACAGAAGACAACATCCAGAAATATAAAAAAGTGACGATGTTGCCCAAACCTTATTTGAAAAATCGCCATAAAGAAGGTTATATTGAAGATAAATGGGCTTTGAATACCTCTAAGGACTCTATTGCCGAGCGAGGAAATTACACTTTGTTTAGCCAATATTATTCTGATTTAGGTTATAAAAAACCAAACCCAGATTATATCTACAAAGCTAATGTATACGTACTTACCAATGGAGTTACTTTTTCTGGCGGAGCAGAGTTTTCGAGCTTGGTTAAAATGACAGATAGAGCCATTTTTATTGGTGAAGAAACTGGCGGAGCTTACGAAGGAAATGTGAGTGGTTATTCAGAATGGGTAACTTTACCAAATAGCAAAATTGAAATAAAAATACCAACAGTGCACTTTCAAATCAATGTATCTCCAGAGCTTAAGGGCAGAGGAGTAATTCCTGATTATGAAGTTGCACAAACTTGGGAAGATTATATAAACACAATAAACTCTAAAAAGAGCTTTACTTTACGACTTATTAAGCACAAAGTTGACTAACTAATTTTTATTAAAAACTTAGTTCAATCAAACTTTGGTGCAAATGAAAAAACTTGCATTTTTAATATTAGCACACAACGATGCTGTGCATTTACGTAAACTTATAAAAGCATTAAACTACAACTCAGACTTTTATATTCATATTGATAAAAAATCAGATATAAGGAAATTCAAAAAGCTAATTCCTTTCGAAAATGTCTACTTTATTAAAGACAGATTTTCTATTTCTTGGGCAGGCATTTCTATGGTAGATGCACAAATGAGTATGATTCGCGAAGCATTAAAAAAGTCTGAGCAATACTCTCATGCTGTTATGATTACAGGTTCGTGTTATCCAATTAAAAGTGTTAAAACCATTTACGAGTATTTCACATCTAATTCTCAAAAAGAATTTATCACATTTATAGATATGCGAGAAAGCCCCGAGCATTATATAAAACTTGTAAAGCAAAAGTGGTTTAAAGAGCCATTATTACGCATTAAGCAACTAAAATACTTAGATAAAGGCATCAGGTTTTTACTCAACAAACTACGATTAAAAAACCATTGGAATGAAAACATCATTCCTTATACTGGCCATACTTGGTGTGCACTCACCATGAACTGCTGCCAATACGTGTATGATTATCATACAAAAAACTCATGGTTCAGAGATATGAATCGCTATACGTTTGCAGCAGACGAGCACTATTTGCATACCATAATTGGCAACTCATCATTTATGAATTCCACTATGGGAAAAGCTGATTATAAAGGGAGAGGCTTGTATCAGTATACAAGCTATTATTTAATTGATAGCAGCTTAAAAAAATGGTATGATTTACGAGATTGGCAAGAAATAATTGAATCTGATAAATTATTTGTGCGAAAAGTAAACTCGAAAACGGGAAGCGAATTGGTATCTAAAATTTCCAAAGAGTTATTATGAACTTAGATTGTAACTGGAATTAGTTTTCTAGTTACAATTTTCATTTTCGTACGAGACTTAACCAAAGCTATTTAAGTGTTTTTTTTAAATTAGAGTGTAGATACTTTGAACACTGAAAAATGAAAACAGATAAAAAACTAATAAGCCTTGGACTTTTAACAGCAATATCGGCTTCACTTTGTTGTATAACACCAATATTGGCTTTGCTAGCTGGCACAAGTGGTCTTGCATCAACATTCTCTTGGTTAAATCCTTTAAGACCTGTTTTTATTGGAGTTACAGTTTTAATACTGGCTTTTGCTTGGTCTCAAAAATTGAAACCGCAGAAACAAATTGATTGCGACTGTAATACTGTTGAAAAAACGCCATTTATTCAGTCAAAGAAATTCTTAGGAATTGTAACAATTCTCACAGGGGTTATGCTTTCATTTCCTTCATTTGCACACGTTTTTTACCCTAAATCAGAAAACAAAACCATTGCTGTAGAGCCAGTAAATATTAAGATAACCGAATTTAAAGTAACAGGAATGACTTGCACAGGTTGCGAAGAACACGTAAACCACGAAGTGAACAAATTGAGCGGAATTATCAATACAAAAGTATCCTACGAAAGTGGCAATGCAATTATCGAGTTCGATGAGTCTAAAACTGACAAAGAAGCAATAGCCGAAGCCATTGCTAAAACAGGTTATTCTGTTACCGATCAAAAAGAAATAAGATGAACATTATACTTGAATCTACAATTACCTGCCCCCATTGCGGTCATTCAAAAGAAGAAACAATGCCGACAAACGCTTGCCAATACTTTTATGAATGCGAAAATTGTAAAGTGGTTTTAAAACCAAAACAAGGTGATTGTTGTGTTTACTGTAGTTATGGAACTGTAAAATGTCCGCCAATACAAAAAGGTACGAATTGCTGTGGTTAAAACTTTAGTAAACTAAAGGCAGAAATGCGAGCAATTAATAGCTAGATACGATAACTCTAGATGATTCTTGAAAATTAGAATCTTTATTTTTTAGTGATCAACTTTTTAAAATGGAGGATTATATGTTAGAAGAAGAGTAAATTGAAGACTGAAATCCAATTTTAAGATATACATCCCATAAAATGACAAGAAGTAAATTTATTGCCGATAGATTAAATGAAGTATTATTGAATGGATATTGGATCGCTAATACAAACTGCAAAGCACAAATAGAAAGTCTTAATTGGAAACAGGCCATTTATACAGTAGAAAACCTTAATTCTATAGCCGCATTAACCTACCATATCAATTATTACTTGGCTGGTATTTTAAATGTATTTAACGGTGGTGATCTTGAAATTCGCGATAAATTTAGTTTTGATTTACCCACAATCACTTCAGAAGAAGAATGGAGAAAGCTAATTTCCACATTTTGTTCAAACTCAGAAAAGTTTATCGAACATGTAGAAAATATGGATGATTCAATTTTAGATAAACCTTTTGTAAATGAAAAATATGGCACCTACCAACGAAATATCGAGGGCGTAATTGAACACTGTTATTATCACCTTGGGCAAATTTCACTGATTAAAAAGTTGATTTTGAAAGGCGAGTAGTTTTACTACCCAAAGTAAGAATTTGACTTGCAAAATCAATTTAGTAGCAAAATTTTGTAATAATTTCTGGTTACATTAGACTAACAAGATTAAATATAAAATCTGCTATTAGTGAGTTTTAGCAGATGCCCTAGTGTCACATTAATTTTAAATACAGAAAATGAAGAAACTGAAATTTTCATTTACCAACTTGGCAGCATTCCTTTTACTATTATTCATCAGTAGCTGTTCAAATAATCGAATAGAGGCAGATTATTACAAAAACCTTTTTACTGGTGAGGTATACGATAAGGCTAGATTTATGCAATTCAGAGACAGTTTGTATACATTAAAGTTCGATTCGCTGAAAGAAAAACCAGAGGTAACTATTCATTTTAGTGATTTTTCGAATAAAAATGATTCGACGATATTATCATTTCAATATTCTATAAGAGTTGGGATGGAATACATAATAAGGCAAAAAAACTTTGATAAAATTGGGATGGATATTCCACTAAAAACATTTGTTTCAATTGATGGAGATAGTTTGCAAATTGGTGGAGAACAATCCAAACCAACTCTAATTAATCTATGGTTTGTAGGCTGTACCGGATGTGTGCAAGAAATGCCTGCACTCAACCAGATTAAAGAAAAATACAAAGACAAGGTGAACTTTGTTGCCATGACTTTCGATGAAAAACCAAAGGTTTTAAAATTTCTAAATAAGACAGATTTTAACTTCACACATATTGCTTATGTAAATGACTATATCGAAACCATTGGCACCAATCCATTTCCCGAAAATATTTTTGTGAGTAAACAGGGAAAAATTAAATACATTGAAGGTGGAGTAATGGGCGAAAATACCGAATACTTCGAACACATTTTGGATGAGTTGATTGAATAAGATATTTTCATCTTTTAAAAAATAACTATGCCCAAAGCATATCTAACATTATTAACAAACATTGCTTTCTCAATATTAGGATTGGTAATCGCCTATTACTCGGAAATTGTCGTGTTAATTCCAATATTCTTTGCACTTGGAATACCAATAGTAAACGCTCAAGGAAATACTAAACAGAGACTAGGAAAAACGTTTATCATATTACTAATATCAGTTGTAATTTTTATTATAACAATTATGACTCTAATTGGAATTCGTAACTTTTTTATAATCGGATTAATATTTGGAGTTGCTGGACTTGCTTTCTTGGGTATCAATGCACTATTGATTAATGACATTGAAATAAATCGAAAATCAGGATTAATCACATTTTTTTTAGCAGGCATATCATTCCCTCTTTATATATATATTTCTGAAAATACAATTATGGTTAATCTACTACAAAATGATCAGTTCAGACGCTTTGGAGCAATTTTTATGTGGATGTTAGCTGTAACAATTGGAGTTTCTTTATGCTTCAAAAAAATAATTAACTCGAAAGACAGCATTACCAATTTTGAGGAATATATTTAGATGAAGAGAATCCGTTTTCTCTGGTCAAATTAAACTTTATAGGTAGTAAAACCATTCATTAGCTAATAGGTAATCCAATTTTAAAATCCAATGCATACTAGCATTTACCAAGTTTTAAATACCTATGTGCAGCTTAATAGCTCAGAACTCGATGCTATTGAAAAGATCAAAATCTACTCCTCCCAAAGGAAACCAAGAAATGCTTCCATACCATGCAAATGGTCGATGTGGTCGGGAGCAGTATTTCCTACAAAACCCTTAACCTGAAATTGTCCAGCAGCAGTTTGTGAGACTTGTTGCATACCTACTGGTCCCCATTCGAGCACTGCTTTTCTTGTTAGACCAAGTTCATTAATCAAGTATTCACTCGTTTCTGTGGTACTGGCGTAAGTACCAGGAAATATCTCGGAATGTGTGACCAACATCTTTTTATCTCCGTTTACAGCTTGTTTTGCAAAACGGAGAAAGCCTTGCAGTTTTTCATTATTTAACTCACCACCACTAGCAAGGGGAGTTGATTCTGGTATGTAATCTGTATGCATTCCATCCAGAATTACTAAACCATCAATTCTATCAAAATGAGTCTTAAGCAATTCTCTCACAGCCCCATAACCTGCACTAAATGAGCTCAAATAAACTTTTTTCAGGTTGGTAGTATTTGATTCATCTACTACATTTTGCAAAATTTGCTCAAGTAAAACATCAAATGTTTGAGTATCTAAAAAAGGTTTTCCATAAGCAGATGAACCCGAACCTTGGTTTACCACTGCCAAAATTATTGGCTTATTTAACTGATCAATTGCATATATAGGCACAAATGCAGCGCCGTGAAAATGAATTAATATATCAAATCCAAAAGTTGGATTAAATCCAGATGGCTTGTAAACCGTCACCGGTTTTGAAAGTACATCTTCCAAAATGATTTTCTCACCAGTAAAAGTGGTATCTGTAATTCTGGTGTGTTCTCTAATATGTTCTTGCATAGGAGAAGGCGCTTGTGGCATCATAGCAGGAGCTGCCTTTTCATTTTTTGATGTGCAAGAAATAATGATTGAAAAAAAGGTAATGAATAAAAGAAGTGGAGAGAAAAGGGATTTCATCATATCAAAAGCAAAAATTAAAAATACAGAAACGGAATAATATCTCACTGTTCATACTTTAAATTTTTAGGAATAATCACCGATATACTTGCGGTTTTTAAAAGATTATTTACATTTGAAGCACGTAAACTTTAGGGGTGCCGATTTAATTCGGCTGAGATAACACCCTTTGAACCTGATCCAGATTAGCATCTGCGAAGGGAAAAGTTAGAATACAATGCAATATTACCATCATTTTTTTTGGTGGTTTAAATTGCAAAATTTGCTTTTCTTCAGGGACATTTCCCCTTGGTTTACAGCTATTAAAATTTCAAAAATTATGATAACTGTAAACGTCAACAACCAAAATCATTCTTTTAAAAAACCTGTGAACCTCGATGAGCTTTTGCAGCATTTAGGTGTTACACCAAATGGTACAGCCATAGCTGTAGACAACCTGATTATATCCCGATCTAAATGGCAGGAGTTTCTGCTTAAAGAAGGGTGCAACGTACTGGTTATCAAGGCAACACAGGGTGGTTGAAGCGTTTATTCGGTTTCAAAATCAACAAGACATTCGTCTGCAAAATTGTAAACCTTTTAAACGAAAATGATGAAAAAAGACCAAATGCCAACTTCCCGAGCTATAAGCCGGGAACCATTTCCTAATTCTGAAAAAGTGTATGTAAAAGGCAACTTGTTTCAGGATGTTAGAGTGCCAATGCGCAAAATTAGTTTGAGTGATACGGTGGATAAATTTAATGGCACCAAAACACCAAACGAACCAGTGTTGGTCTACGATACCAGTGGTGCGTATACTGACCCGAAAGTAGAAATTGATGTGAGAAAAGGACTAGAGCCAATCCGCAAAAATTGGATTCAATCTAGAAATGATGTTACACAATTAGAAGGCCTAACTTCTGCTTATGGTCGAAAAAGGGAAGCCGATAAAAAACTCGATGAACTTCGATTTAATAGAATCAACAAGCCATTAAAAGCCAAAGTAGGGAAAAATGTGAGCCAAATGCATTATGCAAAACAAGGCATTATTACTCCCGAAATGGAATACATCGCCATTCGCGAAAACCAGAAATTGGAAGCGATTAAACAGATTACAAAGCAACATCCCGGTGAGAGTTTTGGAGCCAATATTCCTAAAGTAATCACTCCTGAGTTTGTTCGAGAGGAGGTTGCCAGAGGTAGAGCCGTTATTCCTTGCAACATCAATCACCCAGAAAGCGAACCAATGATTATTGGCAGAAACTTTCTGGTAAAAATCAATGCCAATATCGGTAACTCTGCAGTAACTTCTTCTATAGAAGAGGAAGTTGAAAAAGCTGTTTGGGCTTGCCGTTGGGGGGCAGATACCATTATGGATCTTTCTACTGGTAAAAATATTCACGAAACCCGTGAGTGGATTTTGAGAAACTCTCCAGTTCCAATTGGCACAGTGCCAATTTATCAAGCACTAGAAAAAGTAAATGGCAAAGCTGAAGACCTCACTTGGGAAATCTTTAGAGATACACTCATCGAGCAAGCAGAACAAGGAGTAGATTACTTTACCATTCATGCAGGTGTTCGCCTAAAATACATTCCTCATACAGCCAAAAGGGTTACGGGAATTGTTTCTCGTGGAGGTTCAATTATGGCAAAATGGTGTTTGGCACATCACAAAGAAAGTTTCTTATACACACATTTTGAAGAAATCTGTGAGATCATGAAAGCTTACGATGTTTCATTTTCTCTGGGTGATGGTTTGCGTCCGGGGAGCATTGCAGATGCGAATGACTACCCACAATTTGCCGAGCTAGAAACTTTGGGTGAACTCACCAAAATTGCTTGGAAACACGATGTACAATGTATTATTGAAGGTCCCGGGCATATTCCTATGCATATGATTAAGGAGAATATGGATAAGCAATTGAAAGAATGTGGTGAAGCTCCTTTCTATACTTTAGGGCCATTGACAACTGATATTGCTCCGGGTTACGACCATATTACAAGTGGAATTGGTGCTGCAATGATCGGCTGGTACGGATGTGCCATGTTGTGTTATGTAACTCCTAAAGAGCACTTGGGTTTACCCAACAAAAAAGATGTAAAAGAAGGAGTGATTACTTACAAAATTGCAGCACATGCGGCAGATTTGGCAAAAGGGCATCCGGGAGCGCAACACCGCGATGATGCCATGAGCAAAGCTCGCTTCGAATTCCGTTGGGAAGATCAGTTTAATCTGGCACTAGATCCAGACACGGCAAGAGCATTTCACGATGAAACTTTGCCGTCTGAGAATGCCAAAGTTGCTCACTTCTGCTCAATGTGTGGACCTAATTTCTGCTCGATGAAAATCACGCAAGATGTTCGTAATTATGCTAAAGAGCATGGTTTGGAAACACACGAAGCTATCGAAGAAGGTATGAAGAAAAAATCCGAAGAATTTAAAGATAAAGGAAGTGAAGTTTAGCTGTAAAAAACTATTATGCTGATTCTGGTCACTTCAGAAAAAATATGGCCAGATGAGCATACTCTGCTAAAAGAAATACTGGTTTCCGACTTGGTTTTACATGTTCGGAAACCCGGTATTTCCGATTCTGAATTATCAAATTGGTTAGAGCTATTCGAAGCTGAACAAACAACTAAAATGGTGTTGCATCAGCATCACCAAATGGCAGAGAAATTTCCAGTAAAAGGCATTCATCTTACTGAAAGTAACAGAATGAAACTGGGAGATTCTCTTACTGAGTATGTACAATCTGCTAAAGAGAAACACTTAGCAGTTAGTACTTCCTTTCATGATAAAGATAGCTTAAAGCAATACTCCATCTTTGATTATTGCTTCTTAAGTCCAATTTATAAATCAGTTTCTAAGGCTGGCTATTCAGGTAAAAACTTTCAAGTAAATGATTTACATCAAAAGGTGATTGCTTTAGGTGGAATTACTTCTGACAAGTTTAGAAGTATAAAAAAAGCTGGCTTTTCAGGAGGAGCAGTTTTAGGAGCAGTTTGGGAAACTTCAAATCCAATCGCAGCTTTTCAAAAGATTCAGCAAGCATACAAATTGAATTTTAATAAAAAATGATTTCGAATTTACACTATATATCACAAGGAGCTGATGCTAAAAAGCATTTAAAAAACATTGAGATAATGTTGCAGGCAGGAGCAAACTGGGTTCAACTTAGGTTGAAAGATTATTCAGAAGATGAACTGTTCCAAACTGCAGGTTTAGCTAAAATACTTTGCAAAAAATTTGATGCAAAACTCATCATTAACGATCACCCGCAAATTGCTAGAGAAGTAAATGCAGACGGAGTGCATTTGGGCAAAGAAGATATGTGCCCGATTGAAGCCAGAGAGATTTTAGGCAAACACAAAATTATCGGCGGCACTGCCAATACACTCGAAGACTGCGAACTTCTGTTGACAAAAAAAATGGATTACATCGGTTTAGGACCTTTGCGATTTACAAACACTAAGAAAAAACTCAGTCCGATTTTGGGCTTTTCAGGCTATGAGGAATTGATGAATCAGTATCTAAAAAATAGCAATGCAGTTCCAATTATTGCTATTGGAGGTATAGTCAATGATGACATTCCATTGCTTAAAAATTGCGGTATTTATGGAATTGCTATTTCAGGTATGCTAACAAACAGTATGAATCCTGAAGTTGATATCAGAAAGATTTATAAAGAACTTGAAGATTAATTATGGAAACAAAATTAAAAATAGCAGATAAAACATTTAACTCAAGACTATTTACCGGAACAGGCAAGTTCAGTAATTCAGCCTTGATGCAAAAAGCCATCGTTCAGTCTGAAAGTGAGTTAGTGACAGTAGCATTAAAAAGGGTAGAAGCAGGCAACCAAAACGACGATATACTTTCTGGTTTAAACTTGCCTCATATCAATTTACTCCCAAATACTTCTGGGGTGAGAAATGCAAAAGAAGCTGTATTTGCAGCTCAATTAGCCAGAGAAGCTTTGGAAACCAATTGGGTAAAAGTGGAGATTCATCCAGATCCCAAGTACTTATTACCAGATGCCACAGAAACATTATTGGCTTGTGAAGAATTGGTGAAATTGGGTTTTGTAGTGATGCCTTACATACATGCAGACCCAGTTTTGTGTAAAAGATTAGAAGAAGTTGGCGCACAGTGTGTCATGCCATTAGGCGCGCCAATCGGAACAAACAAGGGATTAAAAACGCTAGACTTTCTCGAAATTATTATCGAGCAAAGTAATGTTCCAGTAATTGTAGATGCAGGAATCGGGAGTCCTTCTCATGCAGCACAAGCTATGGAAATTGGTGCAGATGCCGTTTTGGTGAACACTGCCATTGCAGTTTCGCAAAACCCAGTACAAATGGCAGAAGCCTTCAAATTAGCAGTAATCTCAGGCAGAATGGCTTTTGAAGCAAAATTGGCAACATCAAATCAAGTTGCATCTGCAAGCAGCCCTTTAACCCAATTTCTCTATGAGTAGCTTTTATCAAACTTTTACCCAGTACAATTGGGAGGAGGTTTTGGATAGCATTATGTCTAAAACTGAGCGAGATGTGATTCGTGCTTTATCTAGTTCAAAAGTTGATTTGGAAGATTTTAAAGCGTTAATCTCACCGGCTGCTAAACCTTATTTGGAGCAAATGGCTGCTAAAAGTAGGAGTATTACCAAGAAGCGTTTTGGCAATACCATTCAAATGTATGCGCCGCTTTATTTGAGCAACGAGTGCCAAAATATTTGTACCTATTGCGGATTCAGTTTTACAAACAAAATTCCTCGTCGAACACTCTCAGATAGCGAGATTTTACAAGAAGCTGAGTTTTTGAAAAACAAAGGTTTCCAGCATGTTTTGTTAGTTACTGGTGAAGCCAACCAGACTGTTGGTGTAGATTATTTGAGTAATGCCATTCAGCTTTTAAAAGCTCATTTTGCCAACATTTCTATCGAAGTTCAACCTTTGGATCAACCAGAATATGAGCGATTAATCTCTGATGGATTGTATGCTACCTTGGTTTATCAGGAAACTTACCACGAAGAAACATACAAAATCCATCATCCGAAAGGTAAAAAATCAAACTTTGCTTACCGCTTAGAAACACCAGATCGATTGGGCAAAACTGGAATTCATAAAATTGGGTTAGGAGCTTTATTCGGATTAGAAGATTGGCGAGCAGACAGTTTTTTTACTGCACTTCATTTAAAGTATCTTCAAAAAAACTACTGGAAAACCAAGTACTCAATCTCTTTTCCTAGACTGAGACCATTTAGTGGTGGGCTCGATCCTAAAGTTGAAATGTCTGATCCAGATTTGCTCCAATTAATTTGTGCTTACAGAATGTTAGATGAGGATGTGGAGCTTTCTATCTCAACCAGAGAAAAAGAAAACTTTAGAAATCATATCGTGCATTTAGGCATCACTTCAATGAGTGCTGAGTCTAAAACGAATCCGGGTGGATATGTGGTAGAACCACAATCGTTGGAGCAATTCGAAATCTCAGATGAGCGAAGTACAGAGACAATTGCTGCTATGTTAAAGCAAAATGGCATTGAACCAGTTTGGAAAGATTGGGAAAATACATGGTGATATAATATTGAAAATGAGATGCTTACGAATTATTTCAAAAAAATTAAGTCATAAAATTCACAGTTGGCTTTTTGTTCTGTCTAACCAATGAAAATCAAAATTCATTGAAAATTTAAAAAACAGAAAAATGAGTACAATTAGAAATCACGATGTGCAAAGCGTAAACATTTCTGCACCAAGTACAAAAGTTTTTGACTTTATCGCTAATCCTTCAAATTTACCAAAGTGGACTGTTGCTTTTAAAGAAGCAGACGAAAATTCAGCAATGCTAATTACTCCGAAAGGAGAATTGAAAATCGGTTTAGAGACTAAAGTTGACAGGCTACTTGGCACCATTGATTGGTACATGACAATGCCAGATGGTACACTTGGATTGGCTTATTCTAGAGTGGTAGATGGCCCAGATAACAAAGCCATTTATTCATTTACTTTGATTGCTCCACCAGTTCCGCTAGAAGAAGTAGAAGGTACTTTAACTGCTCAAATTGGTCAGTTAAAAGAAGAGTTAATTAAACTTCAAACTATTTTAGGTGAATAAGAATTTAAATAACAAGGCTGGTTATTTCCAGCCTTTTCTTCTACTGTTATGGACGAAAAAGAACTAATAAAAGCAAGCCTAGAAGGTGATAAAAAAAGCCTAGAAGCATTGGTAAACTCTGTGCAAAATCTGATTTTTAATTTGAGTTTGCGTTTCTTATGGAATCGGATGGATGCGGAAGATGCCACCCAAGAAATCTTAATTAAGCTGATTACCAATCTCGGGAAGTTTAATGGTAAAAGTAAGTTTAGTACTTGGGCTTATCGCATAGCTACAAACCATCTATTAAACCTCAAAAAATCGACACTCGAACAGGCTTTTTCTACCTTTTCAATTTTTACAGAAGATTTAAATTCTTCTTTAGATGTTCAAGGCTACGATCATGCAGATAAAGAAATCTTAGAAAAAGAAGTTAAGGTTGGTTGTACTTTGGCCATGCTACAATGTTTAGATAGAGACTTAAGAATTACATTTATTCTTGGAGCAGTGTTAAAATTGAAGAGCAATATTGGCGCAGAAATTACTGGAACTAGTAGTGAAAACTTTAGAAAAAGACTCGAAAAATCTAGAAAGCTAATCGGTGCTTTTTTAAACAACCAGTGTGGAGTTTATAATCCGGCTAATAAGTGTAGGTGTGCAAAAAGAATTAATCCTGCCATACAACATGGACGAGTAAACAAACAGAACTTGAATTTTGCCAACAAAATAGAAAGCTACAACAAAGAGATGGAAGAGCTAAATTCACTTACTGGCATTTACAACAACCACGGAAACTTTAAAAAACCATCTGATTTTACTAAGGCAATTAACAAACTAGTTTTAAGTAAAAAGATCGTAAATGATAATTAGCGCAAAAATTTGATTTTTTGTTA
>PBYL01000420.1 GCA_002729595.1 Thalassovita sp.
ATGCAGACAAGTATCAAAAAATAGAATATCTGAATTGCTTTCTTGTATTGCCATTTCAGATGCTAGCTGACCAATAGCAATATTTAAAAGCTCGCTCTCAGCAATCGTTATTTGCTCACTTTTAGTCGCATCAGGCTTAGAAGCTTCTCTTGCATCTACATAATACCTCAAAAATTCAGGATTCCAAACTGTTTTAAAGTGCACTGATAGCTGTTTTGCCAAAGTAGTTTTACCAGTAGACTCCGGGCCAAACAACACTATTTTTAGATTCGGCAAATCACTTTTCGGTTTTATCAATTTATAAAGAATCGATTACAAGAAACTTCTAATTTTTTCTGCAGTTGCTTTAAGCTCCTCTTGAGTTGGCTTTAACTTGGGTCTTGTAAAGTTGATATCGTCAATAGAATCTAATGGAACTAAGTGTTGATGAGCATGTGGCA
This sequence comes from Thalassovita sp., assembly GCA_002729595.1. Taxonomy (GTDB): domain Bacteria; phylum Bacteroidota; class Bacteroidia; order Cytophagales; family Flammeovirgaceae; genus Chondrinema. The sequence continues at coordinate 441 of PBYL01000420.1, forward strand.
CTTCTAAACCAACTATTGCGGTTCCTATTCTTTTACATGGAATTGCCGATTTAATTGCTTTAGCCACTTTTTTACTAAAAACCATAAGTTCAGCTAATAACTCATCGTCTAGGTCAAAAATGTAATCAATTTCTTGTTTAGGTATAACTAGTGTATGTCCTTCTCTTAATGGGAAAACATCTAGAAAGGCTAAAAACTTATCAGTTTCAGCGATTTTATGAGCAGGAATTTCTCCATTTACAATTTTAGTGAATATCGATGCCATTAGAATTTATTTATTTTAAAGAATGTGACAAATATTAAAATTGGCATCTTAAGGTAAAAGCTATTAATAAAAATAGTTTTTGTATCAAAAATCAATTGAAGTGAAAAAACAGAAAATACACATGAGTGGGAATTTGTGTTATTATGAGAATAATTCCCGAATTGGGAATAAAAACAGGACTTGGCACACATCTAAAATATCACAACTAACTGATTATCAATGCTATAAAAAATATTTCACTTTTTGGATATGAAATTGAATATGTATTTTCAGATTATTAAAACTACAATACCAACAACAAACAACTAAACGCTATAACCATGAATACTTTTACTACAACTACCGAATTTAACGCAATTGATAAAATACTTTCAAACTACGAAACGAAACTTAAAAATATAAGAAAAGACTTGCAGCAACTTGATAGCAAATTCAAAGAAGTTTCTGGAAGCTCTAAAAATACCATTAAGTAGATAAATGATGATAGATGTTTTAAATGCTATTTTAGAAGGTTTACTTTTTAAGTTTGCTTTCTTTGTTTAACAGTTTAAACTACTGTTGCAACATTCTTTAATTCCATTATTAAAAGTTTGTTCTCATTACGCTAAATTACTATATGTAAAATCAAAAAAAGGTAGGTTGGATAAATTGCTTTGGCCAATCGAGACAATAATTACAAGTTGATGCTGTGTGTGTTTCTGATCTTATTGAAGTGTAATTAATGTTTCTGATTTTTTATGGCCAAAGCAATTTTTAGATTTCACAAGATGTATACAGAAATTACCATATCTGTATTTTAAGTTTACCTGTTTTTAGATGAGAATTCCTATTAAATGATCAGGAAAAACATGTCTGGGTTATAGACAATTGATAGTTATAGATTTTAGATTAGAATAGACAGGTAAACTGAAAAAGCTTAAAGTATAAATTTCTCCTTATCTAGAAATATCCATTACTTCAAACTTCATAGTTCCTCTTGGTGCTTTAATTTCAGCAATCTCACCTATTTTCTTACCAAGTAAACCTTCACCAAACGGAGAATTTACTGAAATTTTATTTTGTTTAAGGTCGGCTTCTTCTTCAGCAACTAATGTATAGTTTAACTGCATGCCATTAGCAACATTTTTTATTTTAACAGTAGAAAGCACAGAAACTTTAGATGTATCTACTTTAGACTCATCAAGAATTCTTCCTTTAGCTACTTGAGCTTCTAATTTAGAGATTTTTAATTCTAATAAACCTTGAGCATCTTTTGCAGCATCGTATTCTGCATTCTCACTAAGGTCACCTTTATCTCTCGCTTCTGCAATTTGCTTAGCGATATCTGATCTGCCTTTGGTTTTTAACTCGTGCAATTCTTTTTTTAATCTGTCGAGTCCTTCTTTAGTGTAATATGTGAAACCTGACATAAAATTATATTTTATATACCACAAAAATAAAAGTAACGGCTCAACAGTATGAGCCGTTACTCTGTGAAAAAACTCTACAAATGTAGTTATTTTAGGTGAAATTTTAAAATAAATTTTTATGCTAGATCTAGTTTCAGATAGGATATTTGTGTACTTTTTTAATCAATCTATCCTATATTGAAGCCTGCTTAAATAAGTATCACAATAATTTTTATTAACTTTAGGGGATTTAATTTGCTCAATTATTAATTTTCCTCAGTGTTTTACAGAACTAATATGATTAACAAAAAGGCAGGATATTTTTTTCTCATTTTTGCCTCCATTGCATTTACAATTTTACTCAACGGATGTAAAGAAGAGCGTTCAGTTCAATCTTACATTCCTAAAGATGCCTCAGCCATTATAACACTGAACACTAGTAATATTGTAACTAAACTTCTATTCCAAAACTTTGAAGGTATAAATCCTAAAATCCTCATAAAATTCACAGAGCTATTCTTCTTTGAATCCTCATCAAAAAAAAAGAGCCCTTTAAACGAAATTTTTAGCCAACCTACTTCTACAGGCCTCAATCTACTTGATGACATCTATCTATATACCAATGATATTGAGAATGAAAATCAAAAATATACTGGTATCTTCTGGAAGATGAACGACACTCAGAAATTTGACGATTTTTTCATCAATAACATCAGTAAAAAATATAGCATAACATTAAATAAAACTGAAAAATACAATACTGGCTATTTTAAAGATTATGGTTTTTCTCTAGGATGGAATAAAGAATTACTCGTTGCCATATTCCCGTACGATGATACAAAAGCTAGCAACTCTTTAAATAAGCTCAACGAGATTTTTGAATTAAAACCTTCTGAATCAATCATCGAGGATGATAATTTTAATAACCTTTCTGATTCAGATGATGACATGACAATTTTTGCTCGCCCCTCTCAACTAAAACCCCTCACTCAAAAATATATACCAGATGCATTTAATGGAGGCATCAAATACTTTAATGCTTTTATCAACTTTGATGACGACCATGTTAAAATTAACATCAAGCAGTATTTAGAAGATGAGGCAATTATTGTTTATCAAGATTTACTATCAGAAAATTTACATTCTGATTTATGCGAGAGAATTGATGATAGTGAACTTGTAGCTTTTCTTAATTTCAAATACGATAAAGGATTTATAGCCAAGTTTATTAAATTTTATAATATGCGTTTGGCTATGAAGGCAGTTATTGCAGCGACTGGTGTACAAGAAAAAGAACTATATGAGCTTACAGGTGGAGATGTATTTATTGCTTATGCTACCAATAGAGATAATCACAACTTTTTAGTGAGTGATAGCAATAATAATGAGAAGCTACCTTGTTTTATTGCTGAGCTAAAAACTGGCCCGAAAATGCCTTCATTTTTAGATAAAATGAGCAGCAATGGCATTCTCAATAAACAAGATGATCTCTATAATATGAATGAAATTCTTGGCTATGATGCATTTATAAAATTAGAAGATGATAAGATGCTTGTAACCAACGACTCATTTTATGTAATGAAACAAAAGCGTAGAATTATACCTGAACCAGATAGAGAAATCCAAAAATTGAGCTCAGGCTATCCTATTTCTGCCTATATAAACTTTGACAGATTATTAAAACAGAGCCCGACTTTTTCTAATACAAGTTTTCTAAACGATAATTTTTATGAAGTAGCTAATGTCTTAAAAACAGCTTCTTTTTACACTAAACCTTTAGAAGGGAATGTGATGAATTCTAGATTAGACATTAAGTTTAAAGACGAAAAAGAAAACAGTTTGAATAGTTTGATTCGACTATTTAATATTCTTCAAAAACAACAAAATAAAAACAGTTCAGAATTATAGATGAAAAAGAAAACCAAACCCAGCTTAATCGATATTCAATCTGAAAAGGAAAAAGCAAACAATAGCAAAGACAGGTTAAAAAATTATCTACAGAATGTAGATGTATTCAAAAAGAAAAAAGACAAGGATGATTAATTACTAATAGCCATTTGAATAGCTACATCAAGAGCTTTTTCAGCATCACAAAGTGAATCAGGCTTTACTCCTACTTTTTCCCAATTGGTTTTAGTAATTGGGTTAATAGCTCTCCCTATTGGAATGATGGCAATTAGTGACTCATTTAATGTATAAGCATTTACTGGATGCGCTCCACCACCAGTAACTTCACCAATTACTTTGGCTCTTTTTAAATGTTTGAGGTTATAGCAAAATTCTTCTGCACCAGAAAATGTATAATCACTAGTTAAAATGTAAAGTGGCTTTTCTGGCATTCTTTCACCTTTAATATTCTTTAGGGTATAAAATTCTCTAGTAATTTGCTCTGGTCTTAAATAAAGAGAATTTAAATGGACAGGGTTTTCATCAAAAAAATAGCTACAGTATAATTGAACCATTGCTGGATCTCCACCACCATTATTTCTCAAATCTATAATTATACTTTTGGTATCTTTTAACTCTCGCATAGCTTCTGCCACTGCAAGCTCAGAGGAATTGGTAAGCTTAGGAAATTTATCAAATGCCAAATAACCGATATTTCCATCAAGTATTTTAGTATCAGTTATGCCGTAATCTTCACCCAGTGCTGCATTAGATAATGAAGTGAAACTTAAATTTTGCTCTCCATTTGCACGAACTCTAAGATGCTTATCATTCACAACACTTCTTAAATCAACAGTTAATAATTCTGCTAGTGAATCATAAGAGTTTATGCCAGAATATTTCCCTTTAATCAAATTACTATTTATTAAATCTGACATTCTCTTCCCTTTCTCTGGAAAAACATAGAAGTCTTTTAAATAAGATGCCAGTTTTACAATTACCTCTTCTTTTTCAGATTTAGAAACTTCCTCTATCGTAGCATCAGGTTTTACAAAAACTTTTGAAAAGAAAATGATTGCAAAAGAACAAATGGCCAATAAATAAATGATCTTTCCAATTGAGGGTTTATCCATAGTGTTACTTTTAAAAGCTGTCCTATTAATAATTGTGGTTCATACAGAAGACATTCAAATTCTAAAAAGTCACTAAATAATTTCACCTTTTTATTAAAAGACACTCTTGTAAGCTATTTGTGACAATGTTATCAGAATTTTTGCTTCATGAAGTATTATTTACCTTTAAAGAAAGATGAAGGTTACAACAATGCAGTATTTTAAATAGCTTATCAAGCTAGGTATTATAATTTAATTGCTTTTACAATAAAAAAAGCCTGATTGCAACAATCAGGCTTTCCATGTTAATTAAGTTTTATTCTTATTGAATGTATTTCAAAAATTCACTTTTAGTAGCTTCATTTTTGAATTTTCCACTAAAATGTGACGTAACTGTTGAGCTTGCATGGTCTTCAACCCCTCTCATAGACACACACATGTGTTTAGCATCCATCACGATTGCAATATCTTCAGTCTCTAATACTTTCTTTAGTGTTTCTGCAATTTGCACTGTCAATCTTTCTTGTACTTGTGGCCTTTTTGCAAAGTACTGTACAATTCTATTAATCTTAGACAGCCCAATCACTTTTCCGTTTGAGATGTAAGCCACATGTGCTTTACCAATAATCGGCACAAAGTGATGCTCACAGTTAGAATGAAAGCTGATATCTTTTTCAACAAGCATTTCATTGTATTTATACTTGTTATCGAAAAGCTTAACAGCAGGGAAGTTCGCTGGATTTAATCCATTGAAAATTTCCTTAACATACATTTTTGCAACACGATGTGGAGTGCCTTTCAAGCTATCATCTGTAAGATCAAGCCCAAGAGTTTCCATAATTTCTTTAAAGTGATGTTCTATCTTCCGCATTTTTTCTTCATCACTTAATTCAAAAGCATCTTTTCGTAAGGGTGTATCATAGGAAGATCCAACGTGTTCATCACCAATTTGCTCAATAAGCTCAAGTGACAGACTATCAGACTCCGTTACGTTTTGATTTGAACCTTTTCCGTTAAGATGCAGGGTATTCAACGAAGTTCCGTTCTGTTTCATAAAGGGTTATATTTAAATCAAACTTTTTTTCAAGTCTCGCTCTTATTTTATTATATATAACATAGGCTATATTTTCTGCTGTTGGGTTTAATTCTTTGAACTCTTTTGTATCTAAGTTTAAATTTTTATGATCGAATTTACTGACTACTTCTTCTCTAATAATTTTTTTGAGAATCTTTAAATCTATCACATAACCTGTTTCTGGATCGACCTCGCCTGTAACTTTTACAATCAAATCATAATTATGACCGTGAAAGTTAGGATTGTTACATAAGCCAAACACCTCTTTATTTTTTTCGTCAGACCAATTAGGATTATGCAGTCTATGAGCTGCATTAAAATGTTCTTTCCTGTAAACAGATAATCTCATTCAGTATTCAATTCAAAATTTATGTAGCTGTAAAGTTCAGGTAGGCTTTTCTTTATACAAAACTATTCTCAAGATATTTCCCCCCTTTTTTCGGATTCAATCAAACATCCTCGTTAAAACTCTGATTACTTGAATGAAGTTCCTTGATTTTGCGAAGGTAACCATATGATTATAAATTTTGTTTAACCTTTCATAAATAAAATTAAACAAGAAATGAGTAATGTTTTTGATGCTTGTGTTGTTGGAAGCGGTATAGCCGGTTTAAGCGCAGCGAGTTTATTGGCAAAAGAAGGTCTAAAAGTTTTAGTATTAGAACAAAACTGGATTCCGGGTGGCTGCACAAGCTCTTACCCACGCAAAGGATTCGTATTTGAAACAGGTGCCACTACACTAGTTGGTTTGGAAAGAAATATGCCTCCAGGTTATTTATTTAACAAATTAAACATAGAAATAGATGCAGTAAAATTAAGCTTGCCAATGCAAGTACATCTTTCTAATGGTAAGACTATTAGCAGATATGAATCTCTAGATAAATGGATTAATGAAGCAGAACTCAAATTTGGAGCTAAAAACCAAGCTAAATTCTGGAAGTTTTGTTTCGATGTAGCCAACTTTGTTTGGGACACCTCACTTAAACAAAAATCCTTTCCACCAGATAGTTTCTCCGACTTGTTTGATTGTGCTAAAAATGCCAATCTCAAACAATTACAATATGCTAGATATGCACTAAAGTCAATGAAAACTTTATTGGCAGAATATGGATTGTTGGAGAATCGAACTTTCGTAAATTTTTGTAATGAACAATTATTAATCACCTCCCAAAATAGCATTGAAGAAACAAATGTATTATTTGGTGCAACAGCTTTGTGTTATACTAATTTCCCGAATTATTATGTAAATGGAGGTTTAATAAACCTAGTGAATCCTATTGTAGATTATATTGAGCAGAATAATGGAGAGATTTCATTAAGAACTGGAGTAACTCAGATCGAAAAAAAAGCAGACAATTATGTTCTTCATACAAAAGACAACTCTATAAAATGTAAATTTTTAGTTTCATCTATCCCAATAAATAATACCCTCCAACTTATAGATTTTCCAACTAGGTCGCAGTTTAACTCAAGCAATATTTTACAATCTGATAAATTGAATTCTGCCTTTCAAATGGGTATAGCGTTTAAAGATGATAATCAATTGGATGCTATCCATCATCAAATTCATTTAGAAAAACCATTGGTAGAAATTTGTTCTAAAAGTATCTTTTTAAGCTTAAGCCATCCTAATGATAATTCTAGATATAAAGAAGCAGGTTACAAAGTAGCCTCAATTAGTACGCATGTGCACGATCCAGAAAATAACATCATCGAAAATAAGGAAGCAGTTGAATCTGAAATTATTAATCAATTAGAAAAAATAGGATTCTTAGATAAACAGAACATTGCCTATATGCATTCTTCAACGCCAAAAGCTTGGCATAAATGGACCCAAAGAGCATTTGGCTTTGTAGGAGGTTATCCTCAATATATGAAGACTAAGCCTTGGCAAATGTTAAGTGCAAGGTTAGATGGTGATAAAGCTTATATATGTGGTGATACCACTTACCCTGGCCAAGGAATACCAGGAGCTGTTTTAAGTGGGATTATTGCATATGAGAAATTAAAGAAAGATCACTTGTGAATCAAAATAATTGATTTCTTAAGATTCTTCGAATTGTTCTTATTGTCAATTTACTCACCTTCTCTTCATATTTACTGTAAATATCGTCGACAGTGAGTCCTCTTTCTAGATCCTCCACTATAAAAGCCCATTTAACCATATATTCACTATTTGGAGTTTGGTATTCCAGAATTTTCCTTACAGTTTGTATGGTCGACTTATTTATCTCGCCATGATGTTGTTCAAAAATTTCTTCGGTACTCATACCTAATTTGAGTTCTTCGGCAATTTTTGCATAGTCTTTCAGATACTTTTCGTTTGCCTCCTGTACCTGCATCTGCGGATTATTAATAAATCTTAGTTTCTTGTAGTTCTTGGTAGAATTGTTCAATTTAGCAATGGCATAGCTTCGCACGATATTATCACAAATTGTAAGATCGTCTTGTTTCAACTCAAACCATTCTCCTTTTACTCTTTTATGCTGAAATAAAACATGAAGGCTTTGTTCTATCTCATCCATATTGTCTGCTAAATACTGTCTTATTACTTTAAAGTCTGCAGGAAGGTGTGTTCTATAAGCCGCAAGTCTTTCGTGTAGGTCTTTAGTTTTACCAATCTTAAAGAGTTTACCGGTTTTAATAATATATACACATTTTCCTCTGTGAAATTGATGCATTTATTTGGTCTCTTTAATTGAAATATTTTACGAAATTAGAAATTATTCTGCACTGAAAAA
>PBYL01000421.1 GCA_002729595.1 Thalassovita sp.
TGTTAAGGATAATTTGCTTTGATAATGAAGAGGAAAGCCATTGGACTTATTCCAATGACTTCTTTTTAGTATTTTCTAATGAAAGGATTCGGATAGTGAAAATTTCAAATAAGTTCTTTAGATAATGCTATTTCGAAATTAGTTAAAAACTAACTCCTAGTCAAATATTATTTAACTATGAAATAGCCTTGCCCTATTAAAGCACCTTCTGAATAAAGCTCTACTTTGTGTCTTCCTTTTTTAAATTCACTTCCTTTTTCGTATTCAAAAGCTACTGATTGATTTGAGTTATCAAAAAGGATTTCTTTGGATGAAGTATAGAAAACTTCTTCACCATTATAGTCAAAAGTACCAGAACCAGCAGCTACATTGTATAATGCAGAACCCTCTGGCTCTATAATTCTTAAAATAATATTTTTAGCTCCTACCTCTGCTAATGGGTTATCTTCGATCTTAAAAGTGATTTTGAGTTTATCTAATTGTTTCGACTTAAACTCATCTCCGTCTCTTTCTTTCCCCCGATCGTTTATGGCAAAAAAGCTAATATTTTCGGCTCCTAAAGTTGCCGCGACATTTATTTTTTCTTGTAACTTCCCTCGTTCAGCCTGTAGGGAGTTTATTTCTTGATTTAATTCGTTTTTCTGAGTTTTAAGGTCAATATTCTCAGTTAACAATGCTTTATTTACTTCTTTCAACTTTACAATTTCCTCATCTTTCCTTTTAAGAAGCGATTCGTAACCTTCAATTTTATCTTGAATCTTTTTATACCTTTCTTGAGCTAAATTTCTTGAAAGCTTCAACTCATCTTTTTCTCGTTCTAACTGATCTTTGATAATTAATAAGGAATCGATATTACCACCTAACCTTTCAATTTCCTGAATTTTAAGATTCAATTGCCCAGAAATTGAATCGAGCCTTGCGTAAGTAGCAACAAGTTGTAACTCTTTGCTTTCTATTAATTCTTTGTTCTTTTTCTCGCTTTGCAGCGCCATATAGTACTGAATTCCATTAATAATTGCGAGAATTACAAGGACGGCAACTATAAGAACCATTCTGTTGTTTACCTTTCCCTTATTTTCAGTTTCTGCCATTGCCTGATTGTTTCTGTTTCTATTACTAAATTTGATGTAAAATTAATGTATTATAGGTTGATTTCAAGACTTTTTAGCTATTCAAAGCAAATTAAACAACTATGAATCAAAACCTTAAAGACTTCTGGAATGATAAGTATTCGGAAAATAAAACTGGTTGGGATATAGGTCATGTTTCCCCACCATTAAAAAAATACTTTGACCAGTTAACCGATAAAAAAATTAAAATACTTATTCCGGGAGCAGGTAATTCGCATGAAGCAGAATACTTGCATCGCAACGGATTTGTTAATATTTATGTAGTAGATATAGCTCCAGCTCCAATTGCTAATTTAAGAAAAAGAGTGCCAGATTTCCCATTAGATCACTTAATTGAGAGAAATTTCTTTGACCTCGATTATAAAAATTACTTTGATCTAATTATAGAACAAACTTTTTTCTGTGCTATTACACCAAATTTACGGAAAAATTATGCTGAGAAAATGCATCAATTGCTGAACGATACAGGTAAACTATGTGGTTTATTATTTAACGATCCTCTCAATACAGATCATCCTCCGTTTGGTGGAAACAAACAAGAATATATTTCTTACTTTAAAAATCTCTATAAATTTCTGAAATTTGAAACATGCTATAACAGTATAGCACCCAGAAAAGATAGAGAACTGTTTATATTACTTCAAAAAAGCTTAGATTGATTTATTATGAGTGATACCGTATTCTTAATCATATTTATAGTGGTAGCAAGTACTCTCTTTCCATTAGGAGGTTATTTTCTCGATTGGCGTTACAACAAAAAATTACACAAGAAAAAAGAAAACAACTCTTAAGAGGAGTGATTAATCAACTCCTCTTTTATCTCTTTAATTCGAGAGTTTATATCTGTATTCTCTTTATCAAATCGTGTATCAGTAACTGCCTTTAGAAAATTGAGTACTGGTACTGGGTGAGGTGTTTTCTTTCCTGTTTTTACTTCTATAAACTTAAGGGTTGTCCATAAAAGCGTTTTCAGTTGCTGTCTTTTTATGTCGGTCATAAAGTATTCTACAATCAATGTATCATCGTCGTAGAAAATGCATCTCGACATAATCTTTACTGTCTCACCAACCATAGCAGGTCGCACATAAGCAATCTGATGTTGATAAACTACCCAGCCAGCGCCAAACTTATTAAAAATATCTCCGGGAGAAATTTCATATAATTCTAGAACCTGATCTTCTCTGGCATTAAAGAAATAGTCAAAGTATTTCGCATTATTTAAGTGCCTTAAAGGATCACAGTCCTGAAAACGAATTACACTTTTAGATTCTGTTAGTTTTTGATATTCCTGATTCGGATCGAATGATTTAAACATAGAAGTCTCCCTTCTGCTATTACTTTGTAGAATGTATTTTAAATAATATTTTGTAGGCTCTTAGTCTTTGAGCTTATTTACAAACTTGGCGATCGTTTTACGAGTTTCGTTATCTTGAAAGAAATCGTACAACAAGGTATGCTTATCGTAGTCTATAATGATACCCGTTTCTAGAAAATGGTATCCTTCTTGAAACTTACCACAAGCAAAACAATAAGCACAAGCTCTGTATATAAGCTCTATTTGGTCTGGCAACTCACTTAATCCTTCTAAGATAATCTCAAGGGCTTTTTCGGCTTCGTCCATGGTATAATAAAACATAGACCAGCTTAACCAAAGATCAGGATTATCAGGATTGATCAAACAAGCTTTCTCATAAGCCTCCATTGCAGACTGATCGTTACCTATGCTCCCCTCAGCTTCTGCAAGTGCTAACCAAAACTCGTCGCTATATTCATTTAAGGCAATTGCTTTTCTAAGAAAATGGATTGCTTCCATCCATTTCTCTTGCTTAATGAGCGAAACACCCATACCATACCAAGCATCGTCGTAATCCTCATCTTCGTCAATTGCTAGCTTATAAAAACTAATAGCTTCTTTGTAATTGGCCATTTTCTCTGAAGCAGCTCCTAAGTAGCAGTAGATTTCGGCATCTGGTCCCTCAAACTCTAATGCTTTCTGAAAAGTTTGAAATGCTTCATCAAACTTTCTCAAATTCATTAAAGCACTCCCCTGCCCGAAATATGCCGAACCAAAATGTTTATCTATTAAGGTAGCATAATCGAATGCTTCCTGAGCTTTTTCAAAATCGCCAACTTTATTATAAATAATTCCTAGATTATACCAAGCCAAAGCAGCATACGGATCCTCATCAATTATTTTTTCAAAGAATTTTACAGCTTTATCTGCACTGTCTGCTTCTTCAACACAAAAGGCCAATTCGTAAACTGCATCTTCGTTTGCCAAATTCAGCTTTAGGGCTTTCATATAATACTGGATAGCCAATTCGTATCTTCCTAAAGATTGATATGAAAATCCAATATTATACATCAACTCATCTTTCTCATCTGAATTGGTAAGCGCAGACTCATAGCATTCTATAGCTTCAGCATAATTACCCGCCATAGAAAGCATATTTCCCTTAAGCAACAATAAATCAGGGTCTGAAGGGTGTAGCATTTCAGCTCTTGAAATAGTGTTGGTTGCTTCTATAAAATCACCACTTAACGAAAGTACATTTGCCTTGTGTAGAATTAACTCTAAAGAATAAGGATGTTGCTCTAATGCAATTTCACATACTTTTAAAGCTTTATCGGTGGAATTAATTTGTGTATAATGCTCAATTAATTTTTCAAAAGTATTCTCATCAAGAAAAGAAAATCGGTTGCTTTCAAGCATCTGCTCAAACATTGAAACCGTTTCCTGTAATTCAGATTTTTTATCTGTATTATCTGCCATCTAGTTGAATTAAAATTGGTATAGATTATAAAATCAAATTACCCTTGATTTCTTTAATCAATCTGTGAACCTTAAAAAGTAAATCTGCCAAATTGCCAGCCTTACTCCTTCATCTTATCCAGTTACAGAGTTCTTACTTTCTTTAAAGTAAGATAAATATAATAATTGTTACAAAAGAAAACTAGTTCACTGAATTCGCAATCCAATCTAAAGTAGTATCTAAATTCCTAAAAGTAAAAGAAAGGTTTTTCTTTATTTTTTCATTGCTATAATGGGTCATCCTCTTTGAATTTTTTATTAAATCTTTGCTAATTGTAGAAGACTGACCTGTAAAAAATCTTTTTATTCTATTTGCGGTAAGTGCTGTAAAAGCGTAAAAGCTATTTAATTTATGTGTTGGAGGTCTTTTATTCAATTTTAATGAAATCTTTTCGAGCATATCTTTATAAGATATGCAGCCTGCACTAGCTATAAACTTTTCATTTAGAATTTGTTGATCGATTAATTGCATAACTACATCTGCCAAATCTCTCACATCAATATAATTTACATTACCTTCAGGATAAAACAAAGGTTCTGATGATATATAATCGAACATAGTGAGGCTTGACCTCTTCCAATTTCCTCTACCCAACACAACAGATGGATTAACAACAACTACATCTAAACCTTCTGCATTTCCTCGCCAAACTTCTTCTTCGCCCATAAACTTGGTTAAACCGTATTTAGAGTTCATGGCAGAATTATCCCATTGTTTAGTTTCATTAATAGTTTCAGGAAGAATAGTATTACCCAATGCAGCTATCGAACTGATGTATAATAGTTTTTTACCAGTGTATTTAAGGCAAGTATTCACAACATTGGCTGTGCCTTCTACATTCACTTTAAACATCTTAGCAAAATCAGCCTGTAAAAATGACACCATGCCTGCACAGTGAATCACATAGTCGGCTTCTTTAATCCCAGCCTCTAATGAGAGAATATCTAAAATATCACCTTCGTGCCATTTTATCTGATCTGCAATATCATTAATAAATGAGAGATCGCTATCTTTTCTTTTTAATGCCGAAACAGTGGCACCATTTTCCAATAATTTACGGGCAATGTAACTACCCACTAAACCATTACATCCCGTAATATAGTAGTGCATATAACTCCTAAAAGTTTTACAATCACTACAAAACTATGAATTAAGAATGAGGAAAAATAATAATACAGTACATGTGATTAACTTGCAGTACTTAAAGTATTGTTAAGTATCACCTGATTATACGCCTTTAGGAAATACGGACTTTGGCGAGATCTCTCAAGTGCAGCAATATGTTTTGTATTGTGGCAGTCTGTACCAAGAAAAGACACAAGTTGATCATCAATCAACTTTTCGGCGATTCTTTGAGAGTCTTTAGAATAGTAACCAGAAAGAGAATTGATATTTACTTGGAAGACCACTCCCTTTTCTTTTAATGCAGTGAGCTTTTCGTACTTATTGAAAAAATAAGCATATCGCTCTGGATGGGCTAAAATTGGCTGAAATCCACGAGAGCGCATTAAAAATATAGCTTGCTCTAAATAAGCACTCGGATTTAAAAATGAAGTTTCGAATAATAAGTAATTATGATCTCCGAAACTCAGAAATTCACTATCTTTTTCAAGATTTTCTATAAATATTTCATCAAGATAATATTCTGCTGATGCATCAATAGTCACATTTAGCTCATGTTCTTTTACAGCATCTTGGAGCTTTTTGAGTGCGGCTTTTATTTTTTCAGGAGTGTTTTTATAAAAATCGCTCATAACGTGAGGAGTGCATATTAAATGCTTATACCCCATTTTTATCAACGATTTCACAAGAGTTAGTGAGGTTTCTATATTTGGAGATCCATCATCGAGACCTGGTAAAACATGGGAATGCATGTCAACATGAATCTCTGGGATATCTTCTAAATTTAGTTTATTGTTTTTCTTTTTTCCGAATATTGAAAACATATGGTAGTCTCTTCATCAATTATAATGCATTATATCTCAAGAATTCTTGAAATACAAAACTTTAATAGTTTTTTGGATATCAATAACTATTTATAATTAGAGAAAAAACTATTCCTTTTTTAAGAAACTCCACCAGCTTTCTTTTTTATCTTCATCATAGTATCCATAGCCGTAACCATAACCGTAGCCATAGCCATAACCATAGCCACCACCATAACCTCCTCCATAGCCATAAGTATTTTGAGTATCTACTGCATTTAGTATCACAGATAGGTTATTGAATCTATTTACCTCCACCAAAGCGTTAATATTCTCTGGATAAGATAGTTTTGAAACACCAGCTCTTAAAACATAAACTGGAATATTCACTTTTTTCATCACAATAACTCCATCTGTTACCAAACCTACTGGTGGCGTATCGAAGATAACTATATCATACATCCCTTTCAATTCTTCTAGAAACTCATCGAACTTTGGAGATAATATTAATTCAGAAGGATTTGGCGGAACTGGTCCCGCAGTGATATAATCTAGTGTATCGATATCGCTCTTATTAATGCTTTCTTCGATAGTAGACTTTCCAATTAGTATAGATGAGACACCTCTATTATTCTCGTTATCAAAACCCATATGCACTTTGGGTTTTCTTAAATCTAGATCGACTAACAAAACTTTTTTATCTGACAAAGCTATTATTCCTGCCAAATTGAGCGCAATAAATGTTTTACCTTCACCACTCACTGTAGAAGTCACAGAAATCACCTTTTTCTGAGGGCCATTCACAAAAAAATCAAGATTGGTTCTTATTGACCTTAACGATTCACTAATTGCCGATTTTGGATTTTTATCAACAATCAATCTAGAAAACTCCATTCCCTCTTTCTTGTATTTAGGTACCACACCAAGAACTGGAGCATGGCATAAATTTTCCACCTCTTTCAGATTATTGATTTTATTCTGAAGCAAATAGTTGATTAGAATAAATATAAAGCAAATACCTAAGCCAGTTACAACACCAATTAAATATACATTTGTTGGTATTGGGTAAATCGGAATATTGGATACCGAAGCTGGAGAAAGTATCCGAAAGTTTGCAACAGTACCAGCCTTGGCAATACCTATCTCAATTTTCTTTTCTTGTATTGTATTAAATACATTTTCATAGAAACTATAAAACCTATTCAGCTTTTTAAACTCTGCATCTTCTTCACCATTCTCTCTCATAGACACTTCTAGTATTCTTATTTTCTTATCTAGAGCAGCTATTTTCTTATCGTAAGATTCTTTACTGGTTTTAATAGTCTCTTGTAACTGTGTATTGAGTCTTTCTGCTTGACTCTGGTTTTGCTTAAAAGCAGTGGTAGACGACTTATAATATCCTTCGATTCTATTTACCTTATCTTCTAATAAAATCTGCTGATTAATGATTTCTGTTAAATACTGATTATTTAAAATAGTTGCTAATACAGCCATTTGAGAAAGACCAGTATCAGATTTTGACAGTTGATTCAGTTTTTCATATTGACTCAACTCATATAGCAAACCTGCCTTATTTTCTTGTAGAGCATCAATTTTATCTATAACATCAAAAACATCTTCATCTTTAGATACCTTACCTTTAGTAGCATAAACTTCCATCTCTTTCTCAAAATAGATTAAAGTATCTCTAATAAGTGTAAGCTGCTGATCTAGATAATTTATTGACTGTTCGTATACCTTATTTTTATTTTCTATTGTCTTAACCAAATAAGTATCATTCACCGCTTCAACAATACTTTTTGCTTTAGCAGGGTGATGATCTTTAAAGGAAATACGCATGGTATTCGCCACATGGTTTTCAATCTCAACTTCTAAGTTTTCTGCTAAGTAGCTATACAAACTTTCATCAGAATGAATTATAAAAAATAAAGGTTCATCTAATACTTGTGTCTCATTTGGCTTTTCAATATCAATTACAAAAGTAAACCTTTCATTTTCGAGAGGTTGACCAACTTTACCTTCATGCTCTTGCTTCTCTTTTCCTAAATCGTATCTAACCTTATACTCTTTATAGTCTTCTGAAAAGTCTATGTAGATTGGCTGACCTTGAATTCTATTATCATTAATTTGATACTTTACTGAAAATGGAGATGATAGATATTTTTCATCACTTAATAATTCACCATCAGTAAAATAGGAAACTCTTAGTTTAGACTTATCTATCACATCAGAATAAATCAGTTTAGATCGAATTAGCTCGATCTCACCAGCCATATTGATCGCATCAATACCATTATTAAAAGGACCTACATCAAGACCTAAGAATTGAGTTGAGCTTTTAAACTCAAGTTTTAAAAGGGAATTAGCTTGGTATGTCTGCTTGGTATATCTCAAAAACAAGAAAATACCAACCATGGCAAGCGTAAAAATAAATATTAGAAAAAACAGATTTTTTCTTATTACAAACAATACCTTACCAGGATTAAACTGATTGAGAAGGCTATTATCTTCAGCCTCTTCAACTTGCATTTGCTGGTATCTGTTTTCTGACATCTGTGTTAATTTTTATAGAATAATCTTTAGTTTATTTTGCTTCCTTTACCAAAAGAAGCAAGGTAACTGTAAGCGTAACAAGAGTAGTAATTGGAGTAAATATGATATTGAAATCCTGAATAGTTTCTCTGTCAATCCTTCTTCTAGGTTCAACATAAATTATATCATTAGGCTCCACAATTATATTAGCGTCTTTAATATTATTGATACTGGTTAAGTTTATAATCTTTACTGAAGGAGCATCCCACGGACCTCTAATCAATCTTATATTACTTGGTTTAGATCTCGATTGTACTTCACCTGCAAGCGACAACACTTCTAGTAAAGTCATATTCTCATTTCTTAATGGAATGACTTGATCACCTAAAGCTCCCATTAACACTATTCTTTTATTCTGGTATTGAGTAACTACAAAAGGAGCCTCATAAAATGCGGTATATTTTTCAGCTAATAAATTATCGGCTTCTTTCAATGTTAAACCTTCTAGTTTTATCTCTCCAACCATTGGCAAGTTTACAGTACCATTTTGTTCAATAAGATAAGAGGTTGGTGACATGTTGTTGGAAGAAATGGCTAACTCTCTTAGGGTGTTGGTATTGTTTTGCATTTGCGACTGGTTACCCATCATTCCAGAACCTGTCGTTCTCTCAACTGGCGCAGTACCAATGTTAAACTCATGATTAGGGTCTACTAATCGCTCTCCGCTGTTTGTGAAAACAGAAACAGCGATTCTATCATTTACCTGAATTTTATAGTTTTCTGTAATACTTTCAAATGAATGTTTAAATACATCTTCGTTTACAGATGATTCTGTCTTAAAAAGAATATTTTGCTTAATGCTTCCACAAGAACTTAACAACACGAGTAAAAAAAGCCTGAGTATATTTAGTTTTTTACTTCGACGATAGAATAACAACATCTCAAAAAATTTAAACACTTGCCGAGAAAAAGACTTTGAAAGATTTCATCAGAAAATGCCATAGCTAAAAAAATAAAGAGGTAATAACATCCTCCAACTGTAGTATTTTTGAAAAAAATTTCAGAAAACTAACGTCTTTTCCTATCTTTCATTATACAATCTGTTAGATGTTTATTACTGAATTTTGCAATGAATACAGTCGAGTTTAAAGGAGCCAAAGGTGCACTTTATAAAACTGAAGCACTTTACTTAAGAAGAAAGGTGTTTTCAGAAGAACAGGGCATACCCGAAGCACTCGACCTGGATGGAAAAGACGATGAGGCTTATCATCTTATTGCATTAATCGAAGAAAAAATTGTAGCTACTGGTAGAATTAACTTTGAAAATCGAAAGGGACATATCTCAAGAATTGCAGTTCACCCAGAACATAGAAAAGAAGGCTTAGGAAAAAAAGTAGTAGATCAGTTGATTAGTCTAGCTAAAAGCGAAGATATCAACTTCTTATACCTCTACCCACATTCCTATTTAGAAAAGTTTTATATGAGTTTTGGTTTTTCTACAGTTCCCGATTCACACGAAGACTTAGAAGGTGGGCATCAAATTATTAGGATGGAGAAAAGACTGTGAAATTATCTAAGGTTTTTGAAAAATTCCTTTACCATGTGGCTACATTCATGTTCCAAAACTCCCCTAAGTAATTTTGTTTTAGGATGAATGATCTCCTTATTATACTTCTCAAACCCTCTTTTTTCATCAGGAGCAGCATATACAAGTCTTCCTAATTGAGACCAACTTAATGCTCCGGCACACATCGGGCAAGGCTCAAGAGTTACATATAAGGTGCATTCATTTAAGTAGCGAGAACCTAGATAGGTAAATGCACTAGTTATCGCAATCATTTCGGCATGGGCAGTGGCATCATTCAACATTTCTACTTGATTATGCCCTCTACCAATAATTTTCCCATTGCAAACAACCAATGCACCAATAGGGATATCATCATGTTCAGGTGCTAGCAAAGCTTCTTGCATTGCCAACTTCATAAAATCCTGATCACTTTTTCCCTCTATTTTCATCATAGAATTATTGAATTTTTTCTTTGAGAAAGTTTGCCGTGTGGTTTCCTTCCAACTTCACCATTTCTTCAGGTACACCTTCGAAACAAATCGTACCACCTTTATCACCACCTTCAGGACCTAAATCAATTATCCAATCAGCACATTTAACAATTTCCATGTTATGCTCTATGATAATTACAGTATGTCCATGATCAACCAAAGCATTTAAGGCAATCAATAATTTACTGATGTCATGAAAGTGCAAACCTGTGGTTGGTTCATCAAAAATAAACATCACCTTCTCTGATTGTTTCAGGTTTCCTTTAACTAGAAAAGATGCTAGTTTTACACGCTGTGCTTCTCCACCACTCAAAGTATTAGAAGACTGTCCTAATCTAATGTATCCTAAACCTACATCTTGTAAAGGCTTAATCTTATCAGTAATTTTTTTATTTCCATTAAAGAATTCCATCGCCTCATCAATACTCATATCGAGTACATCAGCAATGTTTTTATCTCTGTAGGTAATTTCGAGAATTTCGTCTTGGAATCTTTTGCCTTTGCAGCTTTCACAAGTGAGATAAATATCTGCCATAAACTGCATCTCAATTTTATTCACTCCTTCTCCCTGGCAAGCTTCACATCTTCCGCCATCAACATTAAAAGAGAAAAATGCTGGTTTGTAACCTCTTTGCTTGGCTAAAGGCTGATCTGCAAACAACTGCCTGATAGTATCATAGGCTTTTACATAGGTAACTGGGTTCGATCTTGATGATTTACCAATCGGATTTTGATCTACAAATTCTATATGAGTTACCGATTTTGTTGCTCCTTCTACCCTATCTACTTTACCAGTCGATTCTTTGTGAGAACCTAACATTTTAGCAATTGAAGGAAACAAAATACTCTTTATTAAA
>PBYL01000422.1 GCA_002729595.1 Thalassovita sp.
CTCCATTCTCAACTGCAAATTATCTATAAGAGCCTTTACAATTAAATCGTTTTCTGTGCCCTTAAGTAGTTCATTCTTTATCTCAGTATAGGCAGAATCGAGATGCTCCAAATCATATTTAAACTCTTCGTTTAGTCCTAAAGAAACTAAGTCGTACTGCATCAATTCTTCTTTTTTCACTGCAATCATCGATTCGTAATAAGTCTCAGCTTCTGATAATTCTGGATCTATTTGAGCCAAACCTTCACTTATAGTCATTCCATCTGTATCTCGCTGTCCTGAGTTATTATTTGAGTTCATAATTTTGAACTGAACCCAAACAATAGCTATCAAAAACACTGTAAACACAGCCGCAAGTCTCCATAAATAAGCAACAGGAACTAGTTTTCGAGTCTCTTTTTCTGGTTTACTTACAGCAAAATGTGTCCGTTCAGTATCACTTTCAAGCTCATTACTTATCTTATCCCACAATCCTGTTGATGCCTCTCTTTGATCAAACTCTTTCCTGTTTTCACCAATAAAATCTTTTAACTGCTCTGTATTGAGAGAATCATTTATACCTTGCCAAACCTTATTGGAAGGACTAAGCTTATCAAATGATTCTTTATTCTCTTTTATATATTTTTCCAGTTTATCCATTTAACTAATTTATTTAAATGAAACCTTTAATACTGAGCCATAATAGCTTTTAACTTCTTTTTAGCTCTATTTAACTGAGATTTAGAAGTTGATTCGGATATACCAAGGATTTCTCCTATTTCACTATGGTCATATCCTTCTAGTAAATAAAGTGAAAACACAATTCGGTATCCTTCTGGTAACAATTCCATAGCCTTTCTGATTTTTTCAACATTAAATTTTATGTCGTTTTCATCAGTATTTTTTCCACTATCTGGCTCGGGAATATCCACAGGATGCTCATCAATAGACACAAGAGACTGTTTTTTCTTTCTTATCGCATTAATCGCATGATTAATAACAATTCGTTTTAGCCAGGCACCAAAAGTTGCATCACCTTTAAAAGATGATAAGTTTCTAAATGCACTTACAAATGATTCTTGCAAAACATCTTCAGCTTCTTCATAGTTGTTCAGTATTCTAAAGCAAATATTAAACATTGCCTTAGAATATTGCTGATACACTTCGTATTGAGCCTGCCTGTTTCCCTGCATGCATTTTTCAAGCAGAATGAGCATTTCTTTTTCCAGTTGAGCTTTCAATCTAAATTCATAATAAAGACAGTACTTATAAGAGAGGGTTGCATGCAGAGAAAATATTTTAAAATTCCATTAACCTTTGAGGTAAATTCCATCTAAAAGTAAGTGATGTAATGCTATTGTCCATTTCAAATACTTCGCTATCACTAGTTACTTTTCTAATAGTCTGTTTTAGATCAAAAAATATGTTGTGTCTGAACTGATAACTAGCCATAAAATCAAGAAAAGTGATATTGGTTGCAATACCTTGACCGGTTTTTACGCCATATTCCATTTGTCTAGAGTTATAATCAAGAAATATATTACTACCCCAATTTTCATCCTCACCATCATATCCTGTTTTAGTAAAAATTCCTTTTGCAGTTAAGTACAGACGGCCTATGGGTTGATATCTTAAAATAGCCACGAGTTCTCTAAAATTAGCACCTGAAGGGTGAGCTAATGCTTGGCTATAATGCTGATAGTTTGAATACATTTCTTCATTATAGTGAGTATAGGTATATGGCCTTACCAAATTCCATTCGAGTTGCAAATCGAGATTCGATATTCCAGCTACATCTATATATTTAGCACCTAACTGGGCTGCTTGTTTATTTGCCCACCAACCATCACCAGATAAAAGCTCACTTACAATTAGTTCATCTAACACAGCTTGCCCGTACAATTGCACACCTTTTAAAGCATTCCATTTAAAATCAAGTCCTAGTATAGCATTTCCATAATCACCTGTATCATGCTCTATTGATCTATAAAAAATAATTGGGTTTAAATAGTCCAGATCATATCCATTACCTAAACTATCAGGTACGCCAAACATAATAGACTCAAAAAGTCCCAAGTTGAAATTCTTACTAAGATTTAAACTTAGATGATGAAAGGCTAGATATTTATTCGAAACGGGCTTACCTTGACCACCAGTTGGCTTGATTTCAGTAGTCATTTTAGCGAACAAATTCGTATACTGGAATTTCCAGATTTTAGTCTGAAGCTTTAAAAACAAGTAATTATTGGCATTATCTGAGAGAATAAGTGAGCGGTAACCATTACCTATAAAATTTCTATCGTGACCAAATTGTGCTGAAATGTAATTTTTAATAATTGGTACTTGTATATATCCTCTTGCTGTAAAAAAATCAGTTGCATCACCATTGAAATCTTTCCAGAAGCCTTCTCCAGGAATTGCATCCATCTTAGCTATTTCTTCTTGCACATAATATGGGAATCGAATTTGATTATCTGTAAGGAAAGTATAAAAGCTTAATTTGTCTGCTATAACACCTCGTATAGCTACACCTCTGGTGTTCGTAAACAAAGTGTTCTCTACAATATTATCTGTACCTACTCTAAAACCTAAAACAGGATTTAAATGTAGATCAAAATCCTTTTCTTTTACATGGTAAAGGTCACTTTTAACCTTGTAAAACTTACCAAAAATAGGCTTTTTACTTTCATTATTCTGACTGCTTGACCATTCCCAATTATCGTTTGATAGGTATTGTAGATTGAATCTATCTTGTTCGGATAATGCAATTCCTTTTTGATAAAGACTATCCACAAATCCCGCAATAGCTTTTCTTGTATAAGGTTTAACTGAGCTATAAAATGTGCTTGAAAACTGCTTCTGCTTTAACTCATAGCGGTCTATCCAGTGATAATAATCTTGATTTAATGGAGCAAATGTGCTGGTTTGCGCGGTAAGTTCAGAAATTAGAATAATACTAAATAGAGTGATTAACAAATATTTCATATGCAAATAAAAAAATACAAGAATGGGAATATACTCTTATTAAAAGAGCTTAAAAGTCAAAAAAGTAAAATAAACTTATGCTTAGATCAAATCAAACAATTTTTTCAGATTGAACGCGTATTCATTTTTTTTCATGTAACATATATAGAAAATAGACAAGGTTCGTTCATCAAACAATCTAATTCTCCTAGCTAACTGTCAAACACTTTTTTCTTTTTTGATTAGATTTTAAGCTTTAATTTATGAAAAATATCAAAAGGAAAATCTGTAAACCTTTTTTAGCTCTGGTATTGCTAATTACTATAAACAGTATTACATATGCGCAGTCTGAAATCGATAAACAGATACACCAAGCAATTAAATTAGTATCCTTAGAGGAATATAATAAAGCGGAAAACGCTTTGAATGAAGTAATTTCTAAAGACTCTGACAATGCACTTGCACTATACTATCTTGGTATAAGTCAGTTAAATTTACAAGAAAATAAAAAAGGTAAGGAAAGTATTGAAAAGGCATTAAAAATTAATCCTGACGTAGATACAAAAATGAGTAATTATTGGTTAGGAATTGCTTATTACCAAAACCTTGAAACTCAACAAGCACGTGAAAAACTAAATGAATACAAAACTACTCTTTCAGAAAAAAGCTCTGAAATTACAGAGATAGAAAGTATTCTAGCTGCTCTTGATGTTATTGATGAATACAAAAATCAAAAACCTGAGTTTTATGTAGAAGACTTACCGGAAAACCTTAACACTACATTTGCAGACCATAGCCCTTTGATGTCTACAGATGGTAAAACATTAATCTTTACTTCTAAAAATCAAGAAGCTACAGATAGAAAGGAGAAAAAGAAAGGCGAATATTTTGAAAATATCTATACTGTAGATTTAAATGGATATTTGCCCGTAGGTGATCCTGAAAACTTAAGTGCATCGATTAATACAGAAAAACACGATGCTAGTATTCAGCTTTTTGATAATGACAATAAAATGCTATTATATCGCATCAACAATGGTGGTGATATTTATATGGCTACTAGAGAAAATGGAAGTTGGGTAAATCCGCAACCATTAGGCAAATCTATCAATTCAAAAGACTATGAGTCTCATGCTTTTGTATTGGCTGACGGTAAAACAATGTTCTTTTCTTCTTCGAGAAAATCGAAAAATGGCACATTAAATCTTTATAAGACAACATTAGGTAAAGATGGTAACTGGGGAGAAGCAGAGCTATTAGGCCCTGAAATTAACTCACCAGATGCAGACGAAGATTGTCCATTTGTAACTAATGATGGAAAAACAATTTACTTCAGCTCAAAAGGACATAATTCAATCGGTGGATATGACATTTTTGTTTCTTACTGGAATGAAGCGGAAAACAAATGGAGTGAAGCTAAAAACCTTGAAATGCCAATTAACTCTGTAGGAGACGACATGTATTTTGTTTTGGACAAAAGCGAAACTCATGGTTATTTCTCATCTTTTAGAGAAGGTGGTAAAGGTGATATGGATATTTACTATGCAGGAAAAATATTACCAGCATTCGTAGAAGCTAACATAATTGTTGAAAACGATGCGCAAGCAAATGTTGGAGAAGTAAAAGTAGCAATTAAAAACACAGAGTACGGAGATAAATATCAAGCAGTCTCTGATGAGAATGGTAAATTTAATGCTTCTTTAGATGCAAACTCAGAGTATGAAGTAGCACTTTATTCTGATGATTATAACGATGGTAAAGAACCATTTAGTACTCAGAAAGTTTCTGTTCCTAGAACAAGTTCAGCAAATGAAACTATCAAAAAGAATATTTCTATTCCAGCAGAGGATTATAACAAACTGGAGAAAAAGTACTCTTTGACCGGTTTACTTACGTCTTCTGATGGTAGTAAACTAGATGGTTTAGTAGAGCTTATTGATTCTAAATCTGGAAAAGTTGTAGCTTCAACTAATACAGTAGATGGTGAGTTTAAAGGAACTTTTAAATCTGTAAATGGTAAAGCATATCATTTTAAAGTTTCTAGTAATGGACAAACTGTAGATAACTTATCAGAATTTAAAACTGCTCAATCTAAAGACATTGAAAAAACTTTAGTAATCAGCTCTTCTGATATTGCTACTGCTAGTTCTAAGTCTGGTTACTCACTAAACAAATCAATTCTATTTGCAACTAACAGTTCAGATATTAGTGGAAATTCTGAGGAGGAATTACAAAGAATTATCTCTTCAGTTAAAAATGGTGCTACTGTAGAAATATTAATTGAAGGTCACTCAGATAGTGTTGGTAATGCACCATACAACTTGAAGCTTTCAAAGAGACGTGCTAAAGAAGTTGCAAAATATCTCAGCAAAAATGGTATAGATAAAAAGATGATTATAACAAAATCATATGGTGAAGAAAAACCAATTGCTGATAATTCAACAGAATCTGGCAGAACACAAAACAGAAGAGTTGAGATTCACATAAGATAATTTCATAAACCAATTGACACCCGAAGGCTACTCTAGAAATGGAGTAGCCTTTTTTATTTGCTTATTTTTTACTTAATTAAGGCTATATCTTTAAATATTGAAAATGAATAGCCTTCACTTTATTAAAAAGTTATTAATTACTACTTGCTTTTTTGTTATATCAAGCTCGGTTTCCTTTTCTCAAACAGAACAGTGGGATATTTACGAAGTAGTTCTTAAAGCTAAAACCAACAAAAATCCATATACAGAAGTAAATCTTTCAGCTACTTTTCAATATAAAAATAGACAGATCGAAGTTTCTGGTTTTTATGATGGAGAAGAAAATTACAAAATTAGATTTATGCCAGATAAAACTGGTGAATGGATATATCTCACAAAAAGTAATGTAAAAGCCTTAGATGGAAAAAAAGGGAAGTTCACCTGTGTTTCTGCTTCTCCAAATAACCATGGGCCAGTAAAAGTAAAAGAAACTTTCCAATTCGAATATACTGATGGCACTCCATATTACCCAGTTGGTACAACTAGTTATGCGTGGACGAGTATGTCAGACGAACTCATAAACCAGACAATTGAAACATTAAGTAACAATGCATTTAATAAAATTAGAATGTGTGTATTCCCTAAAATTTACAGCACATATATTCGAACTGACCCACAATACTATCCATTTGAAGGGACAAAAGAAGATGGATGGAACTATGACCAATTTAACCCAAAGTTCTTTCAGCATTTAGAAAGATGTATCGATTCTTTGAGAGCACTCAATATAGAAGCTGATCTCATTTTATTTCATCCGTATGACTTTGGGACATGGGGTTTCGACCGTATGCCTGATGAGGTAAATGACAGATACTTAAGATACATTATCGCTCGACTTGGTTCATATAGAAATATTTGGTGGTCGCTGTGTAATGAGTTTGAGATTATGAAATCGATGGATATGGATGATTGGGATAGACTTTTTAAGATAACTATGGAAGAAGACCCATACATGCACTTAAGGTCAATACATAATGCAATACAATGGTATGATTATACCAAGCCTTGGGTTACTCATCTCAGCCTGCAAACCATAGAATTACTCAATATTCAGAAATGGAGAAATGAATTTCAGAAACCTGTAGTGATTGATGAATGTGTTTACGAAGGCAATATTCCAACCGACTGGGGTAATTTAACTGGTGAAGAAATGCTTGAAAGGTTCTGGGTAACCTACACCAGAGGAGGTTATGCCACTCATGGAGAAACTTATTTGAATGCCGATACAGTGCTTTGGTGGTCGAAGGGTGGCAAACTATATGGAAAGAGTCCTGAACGTATCGATTTTATGCGATCAATTATGGAAGATGCTCCTGCAGATGGAGTTGTTCCATATGAAAGTGCATGGAATAAAAGTACTTACCTATACAAAGGAGATGAGTATTTTCTGCATTATTTTGGAAATGCCCAACAAGTTGCCGCTTCCTTAGATTTGCCTGAAGACAAAAAATACACTGCTGAAATAATAGATACTTGGAATATGACTATTACAAAAGCAGAAGGGGTTTACAGTGGAAAAGCCTTTGTCGATTTGCCACAGAAACCCTATTTAGCATTGAGAGTAAGAGCAGTTAAAGAGTAGCTTATCTTTCAGCTACTTCAAAATTTTGTTCTAGCACCTCGCCATTTTCATCAACTAAGGTAAGTGTGTGTTTTCCGGGTGAAGGTTGCATGGCCATTTCGTGAAACTGAACTGTTTCGCCAAGATACTCTTCGTCCAAATGCCAATAGATTTTGGTAGATGGTTTTCTATGAGCAACTTCAAAAATTGCATTACCTAGCTTTCCATCCAATTCTCTTGGAATAAAAACTTTAGCAGTTCCAACCGGATAAATCATCTGCATAATTTTATTATCAGTGAAATTATCAGAAAGACAATCGGATCTATATGGAGGTAAAGGTTTGTAATCTGAATGTCGGAATCGGTAATACCATTCTTGCACTGGAGGTAATACAAAATAACTTTTATGAGTCATATTACTGACACTTTCACAAGCTGTACTCACTTGAAATTTCTCCGATTTATCAAGATGTACTAAAACCTCATATGGACAAGGCGAGGTTCTTATACCAGTTTCTTGAATCAACACGCTATCTTTTTCTGCACAATTTTCTGTTGCTAAATAACCACTTTTCCTACAAACTTCAGCTTCAACCATCTCGTCCTGAGGTTGATTAAACCAACCTTTATCAGGCAATAAATCAAAAATATCAAACAATACTGGTGCAGCCGCAGTCAATCCAGTTAAACCTGGTCTACCTTCTCCATCTGCATTACCAACCCAAACAGCAACTACATATCCGGGAGTAACACCAATAGACCAAGCATCGCGATGTCCATAACTTGTTCCTGTTTTCCAAGCTATTTTCTTTGATGTTTCATATAACTCCCAATTAGCATCAGCTCCCGGTCTATAAACTTTCAACATGGCTTCAAAAGATAACCAGATAGATGCAGCACTTAATTCAGCATATTGCTCTATACCTTTTCCGAAGTCTTCATTTGCCTTTTGATCAACAAAATCCAACTTTGGAGAAAAATAAGTTTTCTTTTGATAATGATAAGGTGTGAGTTTATCAAAACGATTTAAAGTTCTTGCCATCCCTGCATATACACCTGCTAAATCCCATAATGTAGCTTCTGCACCACCTAAAATTAAAGACAAACCATAATGACCCGGATTTCTCGTAAGCGTTGAAACACCTAGTTCTTTTAATTTATAATAGAATTTCTCTACACTAAAATCAGCTAACATACGAACTGCCGGAATATTCAGAGATTTTGCTAGTGCGATATCAGCATGTACTGCCCCTTCGAATCGTCTATTAAAATTTTGTGGAGCAAAACCACTGATGTATGTTGGAATATCTGGCAATAATGTTTTGGGTAAAATAAACCCTTCATTCAACATAGCGGCATACAGAAAAGGCTTCATAATACTACCTGTACTTCTTGGTGCTGTTATAACATCTACTGCATCACCAAAATCGCCTTTTTCTTTTACATTCGTATTTCCCACATAAGCGAGCACCTCGCCACTTTCTACCTCAATCACCATTGCAGCCAAATTATAAATTTCATTGGCTTTTAAATATTGATGATGCTTATCGACTATAGCATTTACATTCTTCTGTAAATTTTTAGAAAGCGTTGTTTTAATTGCCTTCCCTTTTTTACCTTCATTAATTTGCCTTGTTAACAAATGTGGAGCAAGAGCAGGCTGTGGTAACGGAGCAGCAGGTAATGGTTCAGATTTAGCCAACTCACTAGTGAGACTATCCAGATAGCCTTCATCAAATAATTTTTCAATCAGGCGATTGCGTTTTTTTAGTAACCTCTCTTCATTCTTTCCGGGAAAAAGCAAAGAAGGTTGGTTAGGTAAAACAGCCAACAAAGCCACTTCTCCCCACGATAACTCATCTGCTTTTCTTCCAAAATATCTCCATGAGGCTGTTTCTAAACCAACAACATTACCTCCAAATGGAGCTTGGGCTGAATATAAAGCAAGTATTTCGTCTTTTGAATAGGATAATTCTAGTCGTGTTGCCAGTATAATTTCAACAAACTTTTCTAGAAAAGTTCTCGACTTGCCCATTCTTGCCAATCTGATTGTTTGCATGCTCAAAGTACTTCCTCCACTTACAACTCTTCCTGCACTTATATTTTGTATGGTAGCTCGAAATAAAGAAACTGGGTTAAATCCGGGGTGATAGTAAAACCAAGAATCTTCAAAAGTTGTGATAGCGGTTTTAAATTTTTCAGGAACTGAATCGGCTTTAGGAAATCGCCACTGTCCGTCATCAGCGATAATTGCTCCTAGCAATTCGTCATTTCTATCTTTAAGTACAGTAGTATAGGGAGTTTCAAACAATGGTGATGGAAGACAGAAATAATAAGCTATTGATAATATTAATACCACCACACTAAAGTGATAAGGATACTTTCGCACAAACCGAATCATATTTTATGATTAGATACTCACCATTTTGAATTTATAAATGCTAAAATAAGAAGAAAATAAAGCATAGCTTTTCTTCAATCAAAAACCTTTTGAAAAAGAAAGAAATTCATATCCACTACAGGAAAATGAACTTCACTTGAGAAACAACTCAAAAAAATAGTCCAAATCTCTAATTATCAAGGTTTTGATGAGTAATATTTCAATAATACATCAATACCAAAGGCGTTTAGAAAAGACGTTTCCGGACTAAAAAAACTATTTTTTTGAAAGCTATCTTATTATCAATATTACTTTTTTTACTACAGTTTTCTGAATTATCTGCTCAAGAGAATTCACTTAGATTTGAAAAGTTCACCATAGAAGATGGACTTACTCAAAGTACAATCAGGTGTATTTTACAAGATAAGAAAGGCTTTTTATGGTTTGGTACACAAGATGGCCTAAACCGATACGATGGTTATCAATTCGAACAATTCCATTTTGATCCTAACAAGCTAAATTCCCTTTCAAATAATTTCATCCATGCATTATACGAAGATCATGATGGCATAATTTGGATTGCGACCAGAAGCGGAGGTTTGAACAGGTTTGATCCTTCTAGCCAAAAATTTAGCAACTATCAACATAAAGATTCCAACCCGAATACTATCGCTTCTAATCACATCGCAACTGTATTTGAAGATGCCAAGCACAATTTGTGGATTGGGACGAGTCAAGGGCTAAGCTTTTTTCAAAAAAACACAAAGAGCTTTGTAAACTACAATTTCTCTTTTCCAGATTCTACCGATAAAGAGATTAGGGCAATGGCTCAAACTGATTCAGAATCAATATGGTTGGCTACTTCAAATGGACTTATTCAATTTGATATTAATAAAAGAAAAGTAATTGCTATAGTTAATACTTTTCAAAACCAAGAGGGACAAGAAATATCATTTTCAGCATATAGTCTATTGTCAGATGATGAAATTCTGTGGCTTGGTACAGATCGTGGATTAATTACCTTCGATAGCTTTAAAAATGAAACCGAACTTATCTGGCAACCTGAAAATCAGAACTTACCCATCACTTCCATCGCAAAAGAAAAACGCAGTAACCTTTGGCTAGCCACTGCTGGCGAAGGCACCTTTTGCTATGAACTTGGCAATAAGCAGGTAAAACAATTCAAACACATTGATGAGAATGACAAAACCCTTGCAGATGATTATGTATTTGATGTTTTTATAGATCATTCTGGAATTATCTGGTTAGGCACCTACAATGGCGTAAGCAAACACGATCCATCATTTCAGATTTTTCAAACTATCTCACAGCATTACAGTGATGCAAATTCGCTGAGTGAAAACAATGTAAGAGGAATTACAACCAGTAAAGACAGCCTCTTGTGGATTGCTACTCGTGGAGGAGGTATCAATATCTACAAAGATTCTAAACACATCGCTTCATTAAGCAAAAATAAATGGTCAACTACTTCTATTTCCGACAGTCGGGTGGAAGGCATATACATTGATAAAGAGGGAACAGTTTGGGCTGGCACTCAAAGCGGACTTAGCAAAATAAATTATCAGATTGATAAAGATGGAAATATTGATTTTTTAGTAAAAAACTATCGCACTCCATCCAACATCAATAATTATAACAGTGCTAACCACATTCACGAAATTTATGAAGATAGTAAAGGTCGAATGTGGTTAGGCTCTACTCATGGTTTACTTAAGTTTGATAAAACCAAAGAACAATTCAGTATCTATCAAGATAACAACAATGATATTAAAGGCTTAAAAGGCAACTATGTAAGAGCTATTCTAGAAGATAAAAAGGGATACCTTTGGGTTGGCACATCGGAAGGATTAAATAGATTATATTTTGGAGAAAGCGGTTTGTTAACTCCTGTTTTTGAACACTTTGTACACGAAAACTGGAACGAAAACAGCCTAAGTTATAACTATGTAAGAACACTTTATGAGGATAAAAGTGGGAATATCTGGATTGGTACTGCTGGAGGAGGATTAAACAGATTGAGTATTAAAGAATCTAATGGAAATGAGACTTTTACATTCAAAAGGTATTCACAGAAAGACGGTCTTCCCAATAATAGTATTTACGGTGTTTTGAGTGATAAAAATGATAATTTATGGATAAGCACCAACAGAGAGCTTTCTTGCTTTGATACTAAAACTGAGAAGTTCAAAAACTACGGGATTAAAGATGGTTTACAAAACAATGAGTTTAACCAAGGGGCTTATCATCAAGATACAAGAGGTAATTTATATTTTGGAGGGCTTAATGGATTGAGTTATTTCCATCCAGACGATATTAAAGAAAATGCTTACATCCCTCCTATTGTAATCACTGGATTTAAATTGTTTAACCAAAACCTAAGACCAGATGATAAGTTAAACAGGGCAAAACCATATCTTGTAAAAGACATTAGTGAGACCAGAGAAGTTCACCTAAAACACAATGAAAATGTAATCTCATTTGAATTTGCAGCATTAAACTTTAGACATCCAGAGCACAACCAATATGCTTATAAACTAGAAAACTTTGATGCTGATTGGAATGAGATTGGAAGTAAAAGAGTAGCTACATATACCAATTTACCTGCTGGAAAATACACATTAAAAATAAGAGCTTCTAATAACGATCATGTCTGGAATAACGAAGGCACCTCTTTGGATTTAATTGTAGAACCACCGTTCTGGGAACAACTCTGGTTTAGAACATTGGGACTTATGTTATTATTTGGTGGTGCATTTATTTCACATAGGTTGAGAACTAAGAGAATTAAAGAAGAAAATTACAAACTTGAAAAACTAGTCGATCAACGTACAAAAGAGCTACTTCAGGAAAAGCATAAAGTTGAAGATGGTAAAAAAGTGCTTGAGCTTAAAAACGATGAAATTGAATTACAAAAGAAAGAGCTTGAGCTGAGTCATAAAAAAATAACAGATAGCATCAGATATGCCGAAACAATTCAACAATCTGTATTACCAGATACCAAGCTATTAGAGCAAGTTTTACAAGATTACTTTCTTATCTACCAACCAAAAGACATTGTTTCAGGCGATTTTTACTGGGTGTCTAAAACAAAAAATCACGATACCACAATTAAAATAATCGCAGTAATAGATTGTACGGGCCATGGAGTACCAGGTGGATTTATGAGTATGGTTGGGCATGCACTGTTACATGAAATTATTATTGAAAAGAAAATTACCGACTTGGTAAGAATAATGGAATTACTCAATTATGGCATTATAAAAGCGCTTAAGCAAAAAGAATTGGGCAACACTGATGGTATGGATATATGCATGGTTTCAATTGAAAAAACACCTCAACAAGAGCATAAAATCTCCTTCTGTGGTGCAAAAAGACCATTATATTATTATGATCAAAAAACTCAGCAATTAAATACCCTTAAAGGGAGCAGAAAGTCTATTGGAGGCAGACAAACTCAAAACAAGAAATATGAAGCTGAAAACATCAGTCTGCCTGAAGGAGGCATTCTTTACCTATCTACTGATGGAATAGTTGATCAGCACAATAAAGAGAAGGAAAGACTTGGTTCCTATACCCTAATTAATTCATTAGAAAAAATTGGCAATCTCCCATTAACAGACCAGAAAGTTGCTATTCAAACACTCTTGAACGAACATCAAAAAGATGTTGAACAAAGAGATGATATTACTTTACTGGTCGTTAAAATTTAATTTTCTCTTTTTTTTAAGTCTTATTTTCTGAAAAATATATATCGTGTAAATATGCCACACATTTTACCATAATTTGTGTAGCTCATTACATATTATTTCAATTCGTGTTGTTTTAGAGTTCTAAGCCTGAATTCTAAAGACTTCCTTTTTATTCGGCTAAGATTACCTCTTAGTTCTTGAATCTTGTTCTCTAGTCTCTCTAGTACTTCAAATACTGATTGATTTTGGTCATTTTCTTGTAATCTGTTCATACGATCTAGCATGTTCTAAAAATCGGTATCAAAAAAATTATTATAGCTGATTGGATATACTAATATCTACATAATTTTTTTCAGCAAAAAGTACGCAAGAATGCCCCACTTCATTGTTTAGGATTGTTTACAATATGTCAATAGAATTTTTCCTGCATATTAAGATATCAAGATTTACTTTTAGGATAAGTATTATCCCTTAGGCAATTGATAAACTGGCAACAAAAACATACTTAAAAGTAAGTATTCGTGAAGTGCATTTTCAGAAAGGTACTATATAAATTATAAACAACTCATTATCAGTAGACTACAACCAATATTTAATGATTAAAAATGAGTATTTAATTAGATTATTAAAGCGGGGGAATAAAAAAAACAAAAGTGTTAAAGCTTTTTTATTAGAGTATTTATAATTGAATTATCAACATAAATTAATGACTATTGTACTTTTCCTTGATAAGCCGTATTTCACCCATTTACAAATAATTGCATTCATTAACATCTTCAAATTTCAAAAAATTGAAAATGTGTACAATTACATGTTTTGATCTGTAAGTAAGGCTCTTAGCTTTTGTAAAGTTCTCTGGTTTGCTGGGTAATTTATGGCGTTATAAATGCTATTTTTCTCGGGAGTTGTAAGTCTCCAACTTAAAGAAGCATACTCTTCATTAATAGCCTTACGCATTTCTGGTGGACTAAGTTGATACTCAAACTCTAATAACCAGAATTTTTTATCTAACCATTCTTCTGCATACTCAATGTCATAATCGTTTTCAACATCTTGCAGTAATGTAAGATTACCCATTACATGAGTGAATGGTGTAAAGATGCTTTCAAAAAATGGCTTATAGTGATGTGATTGTATACTATTGCCCTTTTGAGAGTCTCTAATCGAAACTAGTACTACTCCCGATGTATTTTCTTTAATCCATTCTCTAAACACATAAATGAATTGCAAAGCATCGTCTATCCCAAAATTATCAAACAAGCCTGCATCTACAATTTCCATAGGTGGCTCGCTTGGCAAAACTATATTGGGGGTTACATAAGGGAATGTTGCATTCATTCTCAATGCTGTAAGAAATCGAATACTATCTGCATCTTGCTTTTCAAAAAATCTACTAAACTCTATCCCTCTAATTTGTGGCCTGCTCGTCGCACCTCCTAAACCTCTACACATATAAGAAACTCCCTGAGAAGACACAAACAACCTTCGGCTATCATTTACAATTGTAGGGCTTAAAATCATTAAAGGTATTTCGGCCTTACTTTCGGGCAAGTGATAATAAGAAAGTGGTTTAGAAAGCAAATTATCAGTATCTCGAAGAATCTTTTGTTCTAGCGCATATCCCCTGTCTTTATAATAGCTCTTATCTCCCATCTTAAACTTCTGAAACCTGAAAAAGAAATCGCCAACAACCATGGTAAAAATCATTGGGTTGAGCTTGTCTTTACTCATGTTGTCAAAATATAATTTATCATTCAAGTCGATTGAATCACCTAGAAACTTGCTGTAGTATAACTCGCGATAATATGCAGCGCCGATTAATCCACCTGATGAACCTGTTATGAGAGTCGTTTTATCCATGAGAGTGCCATTTAATGCACTATCTATCACCTGCATGGTCCTCATAGTCCAAGCAGCAGCCCTTTGCCCACCGCCACTCATACTCAAGATTACCATTTTTGGCTTCTCCTCGTTGGTCTGCTTGCCTTTCCAAGTTTCTAAAATTGCTTTAGTTGCTTTAATATCTTTCCAGATATTATTTGAATTAGGGAGCATACTTATTCTATGACGGTTGTAAATAGCTCTTGTTTCGTAAGACATTCCAAATGCTTGATGGTAGAGCTTTTGAGGCATATACTCAGCAATTACAGAAACAATAATTACCGTAAAAAGAAAAATACCCAAAGCCCAGTCTTTAAGCCAATAATGAACCCCTCCGGTAAAAAGCAATAAAATAGAAAATAGAATAAGTGTACTCGCAGCCGCTGGGATTTGCATAAATGAGTAATCTCGAAGTAAACCCAAACCCAAGATAATTAATAAAGCTAGTAGTTGAATGATTAAGGCATTTAACTGATTCTGGTCAAACACCTTCATAATATTTCCTTTATTAGCGGGAATGTTGTTACTAACAGGTCTAAAAGAAAATGGAAAATGAAAATAAGAGGTAATTACTACTTTTTCTTTTTTAGACTTATTGATTTTATCCATCAAGTTTACCCTTTGCAAAGGACTCTTTCTAACCTTGCTATCTACATTGTCTGCAATGTGTTTAAAGAGATTGATGTTTGTTGCTTTAAAGTAAAATACAGAAAATAAAATAGTAGATATTAAACCAGATAAAAAGCCACTTATTAAGACTACAATCTCAAATGTATTATGCAACTCTACCTCTAACTGAAAACAAACAATTTGTACAATGTAGTAGATGGTAAATACCAACGGGATTAAACTGTTATTCTCACAAAACTTAATAAATGGTGATCTTAAAGAAGCTAAAAATTTATACCTGTAGGCAAAAAGGATATAGCAAGTAATGTGATAGGCCATGATAAACTTGCCCCAAGCAATACCCATAAAGAAAAAACTAAAGAAGTTGATTTTATCTAAATACTCAGGATCTAGAAATAGATATTTAACACCCAATCCTCCACCAATACTGCCACTTACGAAGCCCCACAGAACTATCCAATAACTTAAAAGAAATAGGTTCTTTTTTAATTGATAAATCAATAAATGGATAGGAAACGAAAATATGATCCTATAAAAAAAATACTTCAACACAGTTAAAAAAATTGATTGGGAATTGTGAGTACATAACGCAATTAGTTATAAAAAAATATGAATTTTATAACTGAGTATTTTACACACTTCACTATAAGCTAAGTAATTTATAGTTGATAATCAATCGATTACCACATACTTACAACAATTCCAAAAGAGGATAAGATCACTTCTTAACTCAACAAATAAAAAAAGCCACTCTTTTGTGAGTAGCTTTTTATATATGTTTTAGAGAATGTTATTTACTTTAATACCGCACGTGATATTACTATTTTTTGAATCTCACTGGTTCCTTCTCCAATTGTGCATAATTTACAATCTCTATAATATTTCTCTACCGGATAATCTTTGGTAAAACCATAACCACCAAAAATCTGAACTGCTTCATTTGCCACTTTTACAGCTACTTCCGAAGCATATAGTTTTGCCATTGCAGAATGTTTGGTTACATATTCGCCTTTGTTTTTCATCTCAGCAGCTTGATAGGTAAGCAATCTGGCAGCTTCAACTTCAGTTGCCATTTCAGCCAGTTTAAATGAAATTCCCTGAAAGGATGATATAGGTTTGTTAAACTGTTGTCTTTCTTTTGAATATTCTATAGAATGCTCCAATGCTCCTTGCGCGATACCTAAACTTAATGCAGCAATTGAAATTCTACCTCCATCTAATATTTTCATGGCTTGTATAAACCCTTCTCCTATTTTACCCAGAATATTATCTTTATGCACCATACAATTATCAAATATTAGCTCAGTCGTTTCTGATGAGCGCATTCCGAGTTTATCTTCCTTTCTACCAGAATAAAAACCCTGAGTGCCTTTTTCAATCACAAAAGCTGTCATTCCGTGTGAATCTCCTCTTTCACCAGTTCTTACAATAACTACTGCTACATTACCACTTTTGCCGTGTGTTATAAAGTTTTTAGAACCATTTAAAATCCAATAATCACCATCTTGTTTGGCAATGGTTCTCATATTTGCAGAATCTGATCCAGTATTGGGTTCAGTAAGCCCCCAAGCTCCTATCCATTCGCCCGTAGCTAATTTAGGTAACCATTTCTGTTTTTGCGCTTCACTTCCAAATTGTAAAATATGGTTTGTACATAAAGAGTTATGAGCAGCTAAAGATAATCCAACACCGGGATCGTACTTTGCCAGCTCTGAGATTGCTGTTACATACTCGGTGTAGCCGAAACCAGAGCCTCCGTATTCAGTAGGAACTAAAATACCCATTAGGCCAAGTTCACCAAGTTCTTTAAATACTTGTATTGGGAAAATTTGATCATCGTCCCATTCTTTGCGGTAAGGTTCAATATTGCGCTCTGCAAAATCTCTTACCATTTGCGACACCATCTCGTTAGTCTCTTTTGTTGTTGTTTCCATATTTATACTATCATTTTTTTATTGAAGGAACACGCCTCCATATATACATTAAAGGTTAAGGATTTGTTCTGTTTGTTACCAGTTTTCACAACATATAAAAATACAATTTTTAGCAATGTTAAACTTGTATAATTTTTTATGTGTGGGTTAATATATTTCAACGAAAGAAGGATTTCTTTATTAAACCTTATAAGACCTTCCTTTCCACTCTACCTCTCTAGAAAAAGCATATGATGAAATTAATAGAAATGACAAAGCCTGATGATAAACATCAAACAGTAAAACATACTTCAATAATGGCTTCTGTGCTGTTTGTATAATAAGTAATGAGGTGAGAACTGTTACTAATAAAAATCTAAATACAAATAATAAAAATGCTCCTTTAGGAGAGAAAAAAAGCATTAATAACACAAATGGAAGAAACAAAGCATCTAACACCAAAGCCCATTTCAAATACCATTTTATCTGCATGGCGCCATGCATCCATCTTTTTCTTTGCTTAAGTAATAAAGGCAAACTTTTTACAGCTTTTGTTATTCCTACTGGTACTTTATAAAACGGCTGAGAAAACTTCCACCCCTTATCGACCACTTGTTGGAATAATTCAAAATCTTCTGTGATCGAAAATGGAATTTTTTCATATCCACCAGTTTCCCAATAAGCTTCTTTACTAATGAGCATATTGTTCCCCAAACTAGTTACTGGAATATTGAACTGAGCCATTAAGTAAATTTGGGCTTGCGCATTTAACCAATCGATTGCTTGCAATGCTGAAAATGCTGAATCACTTTTCGGCATTGTATACCCTGTTACAATTCCAACTCTTTTTTTTGCAAAATTTATCATCCCCTCAATCCAATTAATTGGCAAAAGCATGTCTGCATCAGTTACTAAAAAATAGTCTCCTGTTGCAACTTCTGCTAAATGAGCCAATACATTTGCTTTACCTCTTGCCTCGCCTTTATAATCATTTATATGAATGAGTTTAAAATTAGGTCGATGCTGGATAAATGATTCGACAAGCTGAACTGTATTATCTTTTGACTGATCATTTCCAATTAATACCTCGAAACATTCTTGCGGATAATTTTGAGCTAATAATGTTGATAAACAAGCGATAATATTCTCTTCTTCATCTCTTACTGCAACAAAAACGCTGACCAATGGAAACTTTTTTTCTTTCAAATCGACTAAATTGCAAGCAGGTTAAAAAATTAGTTGAATAAATTCTAAAGCTTAAAACTAGAAATTTTATTCAAAACTAAATCAAGTGAACAGACCTTAACAGAAGAATTATGTACGATTATAAAAAGCTTGAAAATTTTTGTAAAAACGTATTTATGAGCATAGGTTGTAGCGAAGAAGATGCTTCATTAGCTGCTGAAGTGCTTATAAGTGCCGATTTAAGAGGTGTAGATTCTCATGGAGTTGCCAGATTGATAGGTTATGTGAGATTGTGGGAAAAAGATAGAATAAACCCAAAACCAAACATAAAAGTAATTCATGAAACCCCTAGCACAGCCGTAGTAGATGCCGACAAAGCACTTGGCCTAGTTGCTGCCCCAAAAGTGATGGATATAGCAATGGAAAAAGCAGAAAAAGCCGGAACTTGCTGGATATCTGTAAAAAACTCTAACCACTTTGGTATTGCTGGCTACCATGCAATGAAAGCCCTTTCTAAAGATATGATCGGTATGGCTATGACTAATGCAAGTCCTTTAGTCTCTCCTACTTTTTCAAAAGAAAGACTATTAGGAACAAACCCAATTGCAGTTGCAATTCCATCTGGCAACGAAGCTCCTTTTGTAGCAGACTTTGCCACCACGACTGTTGCCAATGGTAAATTGGAAATTCTTCAAAGAAAAAATGAAAATGCACCAGAAGGTTGGGTTCAAGATAGAGATGGTAAACCGACAACAAATGCTTCGGCGGTAAAAGAAGGTGGAGCCTTACTACCTTTAGGTGGCGATAGAGTTCATGGTAGCCATAAAGGTTACTGCCTTGGTTCTGTAGTTGATATTTTTTCTGCTGTACTTTCAGGTGCAGGTTATGGACCTTGGGCTCCTCCATTTGTAAGCTTTCTTCCATTGCCAGAAAAACCAGTAGGTGAAGGATTAGGCCATTTCTTTGGTGTAATGAGAATTGATGCCTTTAGACCTGCTGATGAATTTAAACAACATATGGATAACTGGATTAGCCGCTTTAAATCTGCAGAACCTATTGAAGGAGAAGAAAGAGTTTTAATTCCGGGAGAGCCAGAAACCGAAATGGAAATAGAAAGAAAAGAGAAGGGAATCCCTTTATTGCCTCCTGTTATTAAGGATCTAAAGACCCTTGCAGACAAGTTTGGAATAAAAATTTAAAAAAAATTAAATATTTTTTACTGAAAGTTTGAATAATAAAAA
>PBYL01000423.1 GCA_002729595.1 Thalassovita sp.
CATCAATTTACTGTTTACAGTTACCCTAAAGTCTGTATCTGTCATTTCTTTAAATGGGCCAAAATGTCCATCGCCAGCGGCACAAACTAAAGCATCAAAAGCACCTACTTTTTCAAACATATTTTTGATCGAATCAGGATCACTCATATCAATTTGAATGTCGCCACTCTTAGATCCAACTTTTACAATTTCGTTGTCTTTTTCAAGGGCTTTTACTACATGTTTACCAATTGTGTCAGAGGCACCAACAATTATAATTTTCATAATATTAATTAGTTTTATTGCAAACCTACGCCAATACTGTACTTTTGTCAAGTAGTTTCCTTTTTGTCAAGTAATGACAAAATTGTCTTAAATTGACCCTATAGCTCTATTGCCATGAAAAAAATTCAAAAAATTACTCACCATGCAGATGAATGTCCTATTACAGCCACAATAGATATAATTGGAGGCAAATGGAAACCACCTTTAATTTGGCTATTAATGAAAGGGCCTTTAAGGTTTGGAGAGATTCACAAACTCATTCCGGGCATGGCACTCAAAGTACTATCTAGAAGCTTAAAAGAGCTTGAGTCAGACGGTATCATCATAAGAACTGCTTATCCAGAAATACCTCCTAGAGTTGTTTACTCACTAAGTGAAAAAGGTGAATCTTTAAGACAAATTATGCATTTACTATCCGATTGGAGTAAAGAGCATATACTAACTGAACAAGAAGATATACAAAAGGCTAATTAAGATAAGTTTTAAACTTACTGAGTTGATTAAGGCTGCTTTTTTAGGCAAATGATTTTTATATTTATCCGAAACACTAGACACTCAAACAAATACTTACATGCAGGTTAATCAACTACAGTCTAAACCCCATTTTCCTATTTTAGATGGCTTGAGGGGCATCGCCGCTTTAATAGTTGTCGTATTTCACTTATGTGAAGCTCATGCCACTAGCCATTTCGATCAATTGATAAATCATGGATATTTAGCGGTAGATTTTTTCTTTGTGCTTTCTGGTTTCGTAATTGGCTACGCCTACGATGATAGATGGGGCAAAATTACCGTTGGAGACTTTTTTAAGAGAAGACTTATTAGATTACAGCCAATGGTAATAGCAGGTTCCATTGTTGGTGCCGCTTGTTTTTACTTCCAAGCATCAAATTATTGGCCTATGATCGCCAAAACTCCTGTTTGGGAAATGCTCATTGTTATGGTTATCGGCTGTACGCTAATTCCGATTCCTAAATCGATGGATATACGCGGTTGGCAAGAAATGCACCCACTAGACGGCCCAGCTTGGTCTTTATTTTTCGAATATATTGGTAATATTCTTTATGCACTCTTTGTTCGCAAGTTTTCAAATACGCTTTTAGCCATACTTGTATTCTTATGTGGTGCAATGCTCATACATCTTACTGTAACCAGCCCAAATGGAGATATTATCGGTGGTTGGTCTATAGATCCTACTCAACTTTATATTGGCTTTACCAGATTGATGTATCCATTCTTTTCTGGCTTGCTTTTATATCGCTTGGTAAAACCGGGGAAAATGAAACATGGCTTTCTATTAAGTGCGATTTTAATCGTAATTGTACTGGCTGTTCCAAGAATTGGTGGAAAAGAAAACGTTTGGCAAAACGGACTTTACGATGCATTAAATATCATCATTACCTTTCCCATTATCGTTTTTATAGGGGCAAGCGGAGAGTTGAAAGGCAATTTTCAGAAGAAAATATGCAAATTTTTAGGAGATATCTCTTACCCTATCTACATCACACACTATCCTTTAATATACATTTATACAGCTTGGGCAAAAGATAACAAAGTACCTTTAGAAGAAGGTTTGCCTTTGGCTTCTATGGTTTTTATTGCCGCTCTAGCTTTGGCTTATGTGAGTTTAAAGTTTTATGATGAACCAGTAAGAGCGTGGCTTAAAAAGAAGGTATACATGAAAGGCAAGCAGCCAACTAAAGTTTAAAATGCGCTTTTTTGCTAAAAGGGTAGAAATAAATGGTAAATAGTGTAATAATATTTGGCTATATGTCACCAACTTTATAGTATCAATTTTCTTAATTCAAAGAAAGATTTACTGACTATCTATAAAAGACATCGATAATTTAATATGAAAACTATTTACTTTTTTACCCTAGTGTTGCTTTTGGCGAGTTGTGCCAAAAACAAAATTGTTCCAGCTGCTAATACACTTCAAACAAATGAAGACATAGCTCCAAATCAGCAAGAACTTATCTTTAATTGTATAAAAGATTTTCCTAATAATACAGAACTTTCACTAGCCATTATCGAAAATGGGAAAGTGAATTTTTATGGTGTTAAGCGAGAAAATAATTCAGTAGTTGATGTGGTAAATCGCAGTTCCGCTTTTGAAATTGGCTCTATCACCAAAGTATTTACATCAACCCTTTTGGCAAATTATGTAGTAGAAGGCAAAGTAAAACTGGATGATGACATTAATTATTACCTCGATTTTAAATTAAAGAATAATACGCCAATAAGCTTTGTATCATTAGCTAATCATACTTCTGGTTTACCTAGAATGCCTTCTAATTTTATGCTGTCAGCCATGCTCAGTCCAGATAATCCTTATAAAGATTATGATGAAGCAAAGCTAAAAGCCTACCTCACAGAAGAACTCAGCCTTAGTGAAGATAAAGGAAAACCTAGTTATTCTAACCTTGGTGCAGGCTTGCTAGGTTATACCTTAAGCCAAATCTCTGGGAAAGACTACCAAACTATGGTCACTGAGAAAATATTTACTAAATACAACATGCTCAATTCTACCACTAACAGAAATGAGCTTAAAGTACCACTTGTAAAAGGATTAGACAAAGATGGAGACGTAACTTCCAACTGGGATATAAAGGCATTAGTTGGTGCTGGTGGTATTTTGTCCAACACCGAAGATTTATCAAAGTTTGCCATGGCTCAGTTTAATAGTGCAAATGAAGAATTGGCACTTACAAGACAAAAGACCTATGTTGACAGCACAAGCTACGATATGGGATTAGGCTGGCATGTTTCCAAATCAAAATCTGGTGGTGAAGTTTATTGGCACAACGGTGGAACTGGAGGCTATCGCACTTGCATGGCACTAGATATGCCAAGAAAAAATGCAGTGATAGTGCTTTCCAACATTTCCGCCTTCAATAACGAATCGGCTAAGGTTGATAAACTCTGCTTCGAATTAGCAAAGACCTTGAAGGAAAAGACAGGCGTGGAAAGCATTGATGAATAAGTGCATCGCACAGGTAATGGAAAAAGGTAATTAAAGGCTATATTGAGTTTACTAGTGATAAGCTTAAATTATGAAAGCATTTCTTTGCATCCTTTTTCTATTTCAATCGACATTTGTATTGGCAAAAGCTTCATTGATTATACATGTAGAACAAATTGATGCATTTTCAATAATTGATGAAGTAGAACTCAACATTGATGGAGAACATCATTTAAAGAAATTTAAAAGCTATTTTGTTGAGTTTGATAATCTCGATAAAGGAACATATACATTAACTTTTAAATCCATCACTGGTACTCGATTTCAAAAGGAGATTGAAATAAAGAAGCATAAAAAATACAAACTAGAATATTCGCTAGATGATTTTTTTATTTACTTAAGTGATGAATCGAGTTTGTCTGAGACATTTTTCAAGCAAGAAAATGGACATTTAATCATATATAATTTTACTGCTATTGGATGCTTAGATCGTAAAAAAGAAAGCATTGTCATCACAAAACAAGACAAGGATGTTAAGATAACTCTACTTCCTGAATTCAATGCTATGCAATCTAATAATGATTATGCCTCTTTACAGAAAACAGTTGTTTTAGAGAATGTAGAGATAATAAATGCATTTCTACATTTTGAAAAAGTAGCTAGTAAACAAAGTACTGATGCCTGTTCTTTTACTGGTATTTCAGGAGGTTCTATGAGCTCTACACTAATTTTTTTAGGAGATAAAATGGTTAGATATGATTATTGCCCACAAGACTTTACAGGCTTTGACGAATTGAAAGAATCAATTAAGGATGAGTGGTAATTTAACTATTATCGCCAGTTTACATTTTGCTTTATTTCTTCTATAAAATCTGCATCATTACTATATTCAATAGATAATTCTTTAAGTTCTTCATAGGTAAGCACTGGACTTTTTACAAGTTTATACAGGCCATATTCACTGATAAATTTCTTTAATATTTTTTTGCAGTTACCATATTCTATATGAAATTTCTCATTACCACTATCACCGGCATCCCATGCTTCATATCTAGTAATAAATAAAGTCTCATAACTTTGAGTATACCATTCCTCAAATATACCATCATCTTCAAAAGCAGTTGTATAGCTTTTCATTCTCCATAAGAATCCATTTTTAAAATCTTTGATAGAAATAAGATTTTGAGCAAAAGTTGGAATACCCCAAGAGTCTCTATGTTCTTCAAAATAATCTTCACAGAATTCGCCATTACATTGTTTTATAATAAATTCTGCTCGTGTTTTTGCCGATTCCGACTTTTCTTTTTTAAGCAATTCTGCGATCAGAAGAAAATCCGCAATAGGTTCATTTTCTTCTGATCGTTTTTCTATGATTGCATCAACTAAGTCTCTTGGTATTAAAGCTAATGGAGATTTTACTTTTAAAACTCTATTTAAATACTCATACCTTTTTTCCATAAATATTAATTAATCAAACTCTCACTCCACCACCGTGCTG
Organism: Thalassovita sp.; assembly: GCA_002729595.1. Taxonomy (GTDB): domain Bacteria; phylum Bacteroidota; class Bacteroidia; order Cytophagales; family Flammeovirgaceae; genus Chondrinema. The sequence goes on from PBYL01000423.1 coordinate 4,725, forward strand.
AAATACTTCTCCCAAAAGGCCATTTTATCGAGTGTTGGGAGTGTTTGAGACTGTATAACTGTGTCTATCACAATCACTTGTTCAGAACTTGCTTCGTAGGGTTTCCATTCTGGTAAACCTTCGCCATTTGGATTGCCTGTTTTAGCAAAATTTGCCCAATAAGCAGACATGGTTTTAGCAATTTCATTGTCTATATCTTCCCACGGTCTATTGAGTGTATGCAAATTATCATAAGCATAAACGATTTCACCAGAATGAAAAGCACCAAACTGAGTATCAGGCATATAGCCAGGAACCTGCCTGTTAAAATTGTACATAAATACAGGTTGCTGTCCGGTTTTATCTTGCTGTTTCCCCCATTCATAAACTTGTGCACCAAATATCTGATCTCTGCTCATATCTAGTTGAGCCTGAGTTATTTCTTCTGCTGTTTCTGATGGATAAACCTCATAAAAATCAGCAGACATCTCACCAAACTTACTGCTAATCATTTCTCTATATTCCTTTTCTTCTAATGCTTGCGCACCTACCAAATCATTCTTATTCCAACCCAATAAAAGGATTACATCATTCTGTTTTCCCTGCGCATAAGTTTCAGGTATGCTTTTATCCATCACATATCCATCTGCATAAGGCCAAGACAGAGCACCTTGAGCAGCCAAAATTTCTTCTGCAGGTAATTTTCTTAGTTCTTTTATCGACTTAAAGCCCAAATTCTGCGCGAAATTTACGCCCATTTGCTCAGCCATTTCTTTGGTAATCTCATCTTTCGGGAAATGCAAAAAGCTTCCACCACTTTCTGCAATGGCATTTTTGAACAAGCCTTTGGCTAAAGGAGAAGAGGTGAGAAAGTTTACACCAAATGCACCAGCAGACTGACCGGCGATGGTTACATTATCTGGATCGCCACCAAAAGCGGCAATATTTTCTTTTACCCATTCTAATCCGGCAATCATATCCATAATACCATAATTGCCAGAGCCATTATAATCTGTTTCTTTACTTAAATCTGGATGTGCTAAAAAACCGAAAGCACCTACACGATAATTTAAGCTCACGAAAACGAGCCCTTTTTTAGCCATCGCTGTCCCATCGTAAATTGGGCAGCCAGTACCACCAGATCGAAAACCTCCACCATAAATGTAGACTAAAACCGGCTTTTTCTCTTCAGTTTTCTTCGGTTCTGTCCAAACATTTAGATACAAGCAATCTTCGCTAATTGGAGATTCTGGAATCAAAAATTCTTGCGACCAGTATAAAAAAGGCTCTGGCTTATTTTGCATGGGGCTAGGGCCAAAAGCAGTGCAGTTTTTTACACCTTCCCAACTTTTAACTGGTTGTGGCGCTTTCCATCTTAACTCTCCAACTGGTGGAGCAGCAAATGGAATTCCTTTATATGAAATGATATTGTTAACCGAATCAATTGAGCCTTTAATCTTCCCTCCTGTAACTAAAATCTCATCGTCGGGCATTTTAGATACCTGCGAACAAGATTGAAAAATGGCGAATGCGATGGATAAAAAAAAGAATAATAATCTATTTGCTTGCATGTTGTTATTGAATTTTTTTGGGGTTTTCATATTTACATTCATTCTCTTGTATCAATATATGAATTCGGAAATTAATATTCCAATTCGATCTAATATTTGCGCTTTCTTCTATTAAAATGTTCATTTAAAAATGACAAAAATTGCTAAAATCAGTTTAAAAAACATCATAAAAAGGATATTCTAGCCGCTCCCAGTTATAATTATTCTAAAAATAACAATATTAAAATGACCAGAATGTTTTAGGATTTTTAAGCTTAATCGATTATCTCTTTCTGGCTAACATCTGGCTTTACTTTACTCATGAATGCTATCTAATTAAAATAGAATTAGAGCTAATGCATCAATATAAAAATTGAAATTGCAAATCTCTTTTAGAAGTATCATTTTGAGAAGTTTTAAATAGCCAATTACTATATAATTTCTAATACCAAAATTTTTATTCTTATGGCACAGTATAAACCTTTTGCAGATGGAGTTGAAGTGAACGGACAAACTATTTTAACTTTTGTGGCTGCAATACCAGCTTACAAAGATGTAATGTTTGGTATTTTAGCAAAGCATGAGCTTAAAACAATCGAACCTGATGGTTGGTATTCTCAACAACGTTGGTTAAATGCTTTTCAGGAAATTGGGGAAAGATATGGGGCAAATACCTTGTATGCGATTGGCAAACAAATTCCAGAAAATGCTAAATTCCCACCAGAAATAAATGATTTAGAGAAAGCATTATCTGCAATAGATATTGCCTACCAAATGAATCATCAAAACGGGGAAATCGGCTATTACAAATTAGTTGATTTTGATGGCACTTACAGAAGAGCTGTAATGGAATGTAAGAACCCGTACCCAAGCCATTTCGATAGAGGAATCATCACTTCCATGACCAGAAAATTTAGGCCTGTAGAGAGCATTGTGATTAATGTGATTTTGGATGAAAATAAACCTAGTCGGCTAAATGGTGCAGAAAGCTGTACATATAAAGTTGAATGGTAAGATATAAAAAATGCAGCCTGAGACGAATCTTAGACTGCATTTTTATCTATCAATAACAAAGTACCAAATTAAATTTGACTTATTCGCCTAAGTTTTTAAATGCACTAAGCACAGTTTTAAAGCACTTTGCCTGATCACCATTTTTATCTGAGTTTGGTGTTACGCCATAGTACAAATCCATAAAGTTACCAGCGCTCGTCCAAACGGTTTGAACCATACCCGTAAAGTTCTCTTTCATTTCTGGAGTTGCATTAGCCCTAAACTCTAGCATCTGTTTCAATTGCTTTTCTGCTAAATCTGCTGTTCTCCAAGGGCAAATCGCCACATTTATATCTTTGCTAGCAAACAACACTGGTGTTGGGTCTACTCTTTCGTAATGCCAATCGCAGATCATCACATCTTTAGGAATCATGTCAATCGCACGATGTGTATTGTTCATACTTGCTTCCCACATGCCTATGCCAGTAGATTTTCCATCGATCAATCTATCTCCCCAAATCCAGAGCTTTCTGTTGCTGAGCGCAAGGTGATTTCTGATTTTGGTTACTTCTCCTGCAAATAGTTCTGCTTTATCTTTACCAGAGCATCTTGGGCATTGCTCTTCACCTATGTAAAAAACTTCATCCATTCCCGCATGGAAAGCATCTGCTTCAAACACTTCTACAATCTCATCTACCAACTCAAAAACTACTTTGTGCACTTCTGGGTGAAGCGGACAGTAACTTTTGCAATACAAACCATCTTCGTTAGGCCACTCGTATTTTTCTGGTAATTTCACATTAGGTGTTTCATCAAACTCAGGGTACACTTGGAGCAATTTCTCCAATGTGCTATGCCAAGATTGGTGTCCCAATAGATTGATTTGAGGAACAATAGCAATATCGTATTTCTTACAAGCTGCTACTATTTTTTTTACATCGGCAGTAGATAACGCATCTTCATTTACTAGTTCTGGATGCGATTTGTATTGGTAACCATAATCTACTCTTAAAATGAGGGTATTTATGTTGTTAGGGCCTAATTCCTCATCAATAAACTTAATGAATCTATCGAGGTTTTTAAGGTCTGGTGAAGCTATTGCCAAACCTCTAACAGGTAAAATTGCATCTAGTTTATCTTGAGCCTGTAAAAATTGAATAGAGAAAATGCTTAATAAAAGCATTAAATGAAATTGGATGTTTTTCATTCTGATGATAATAAAATTTGACTAAAAAGTTGAAAATAGAAGACAGAGATACATTGAAAGAATATATGTATTGGACTGTCTTACAAATTTTGGTAGTGAAATATTTACAGGAAAGATTTCCGGAATGGAGTAAAGTAGCCATTCCGGAAAGTATTTTTAACTTAACTGTTTAATAGCATGATCTACAGCTCTAGCTGTAAGTGCCATATAAGTTAATGAAGGGTTTTGCGTACTTGTTGATGTCATACAAGCGCCATCGGTTACATACACGTTTTTACAAGCGTGCAGTCTGTTCCATTTGTCTAAGAGTGATGTTTTAGGGTCTTTACCCATTCTTACACCACCCATTTCGTGGATATCCAAACCTGGAGCCTGCTTAGAATCGTAAGTTTTGATGTTGGTGAAACCAGCCTGAGTATACATCTCTGTAAGTTGCTCATGGAAATCGGCAATCATTTTCTCATCGTTATCATCATAATCGATAGAGATTTTTAATTGAGGGATTCCCCACTCGTCAACCTGAGTACCATCTAGGGCCACATAATTATCTTCTTTAGGAATAGTCTCTCCCATCATGTGTGAACCAACTCTCCAAGGACCATATTTAGGGTTTAACAAGTTGTTTTTCAAGTCATCGCCTAATAATCCTTCAGAATCCATATCAATGCTTCTACCAGCATTAAAACCAGAAGCATAACCCCTAAGGAAATCGGTTTCTTGCTTAAATACATTTCTGAATCTTGGAATGTAACCACTCGTTGGTCTTCTTCCAAAAGTAGCTTTATCCATAAATCCTTCGTACTGACCAGTAATTCTAGCTCTGTAATTATGGAAAGCTACAAATTTACCTAGCAAACCATTATCGTTACCTAAACCATTCGGGAAACGATCTGATTTAGAGTTTAATAAAATGAGGTTGGTATTTAAAGCAGCCGCATTTACAAACACAACTGGCGCATAATATTCAATTGATTCTTTGGTTTTGGCATCAATTACCAATACCCCTTTAGCTTGTTGTTTTTCTTCATCATATAAGATAGAATGAACAACAGAATCATTTTTAAGGGTAAGGTTACCAGTTCGCATAGCAGCCGGAATTGTACTGGCATTACTACTGAAATAGCCGCCAAAAGGACAACCACGTTGGCAAAGGTTTCTGCTTTGGCATTTTACTCTTTGCTGTTGCGCATAATATTCTTCATTACCAGTAATATGTGCACATCTGGCGATAATTACATGGCGCTGTTTGTTGTATTTTTCAGCTAAGAAATCTTTAAAATATTGTTCTACGCAAGACAATTCCATTGGAGGTAAAAACTCTCCATCTGGTAATTCTGGTAAGCCATCTTTGTTGCCGGAAACACCTGCAAACTTCTCAACATAAGAATACCAAGGAGCTAAATCTTCATATCTAATTGGCCAATCTACCGCAAATCCGTCTCTTGCAGGACCTTCAAAATCGAAGTTACTCCAACGTTGTACCTGTCTTGCCCAAAGTAAAGACTTTCCACCAGTTTGGTAGCCACGAATCCAATCAAATGGTTTTTCCTGCACATAAGGGTGTTCCTTATCTTTCACGAAGAAATGCTGTGCATCTTCTTTAAATGCATAACACTTACTTACTACAGGATTATCTTTTTGTATATTTTCAGGAATGGTATTTCTGTGAGGAAACTCCCAAGGCATTTTATTGGTAGTTGGGTAATCCACTACGTGTTTTACATCTCTACCTCTTTCTAGTACCAATGTTTTGTAACCCTTCTCAGTAAATTCTTTGGCAGCCCATCCACCACTAATACCAGAACCGATTACAATTGCATCGAATGTTCTTTGCTTTACACTATCTATATTCAAATTAGCCATAAATATTTACTCTTTTTGTTGGGTCAATGGTTTCACAAAAACTATGAGAGCCTGGTACCAAGGCATAAGGCATTAGCTCAGTCATTACATACTGAGATTGCAAGAACCCTTGCACAGTATATCTCTTGGTTGTGTTAAGAAAATACTGAATATCGCCTAAATAAGATTCTGGTGGTAACTCCTCTTTATCAGCATCTTGCTTCATTTGTTTTACCGGAGCTTCGGTTGGTTTCTTTTCAAGAACTTCTGTGAGATAAGGTATTTTTTCTTCTGGTTTCAACTTGGCAAAAGAAGTATCTTTAAACTTTTCAGTATATCTGCCAAACTGATTTAATCCATTTATAAATATATCCTGTTGTTCTTTAGGCATGCAGTCGTCTACCATAACCCACACAAAATTTTGCACTCCTAAATCTTTAGCTCCTGGAATTTCTTCGCTTTTAGGTAAAATGGTATCTACCAACAAAGCAAGCAATTCCTCTTGCTCAACAGTAACTTTTAGGTTGTTTAAAGCTATTGGAACTTTGTCTTCCGAAAAATCGCAGGAAGGCAAGATTAAAGCTCCGCTGGCTATAAGACCTAAATTTTTCAATAAGGTACGTCTGTTCATAATGTGATACAGCTTAATTTTAAAATGAGGTGTAATTTAACTCTATCTATCTGAAATTTATATGATTAATTATTAATTCATAGACTCTCCAAACTTGCCAATTTCTCTGTTACCCTTCCCTTCTACTTTATACAATTTGTCTCCTAACTCGGCACGCATCGAATCTGCAAGTGTTTTTAGTTTCTCTGCAGTTTCAGCATTGCTTTCGATCACATCTGTAGTTTCACTTATATCATTATTGAGATCGTAAAGCTCCAAACCTGCCTTCACCTGAAAATTATATGGAATAGGTAAACCGTCGTCTCTACCTTGTCTACCTTCTATTGATCTGTAAGTATGCGGAAAGTACAATTTCCATTTTCCATCACCGCTGAGCATACTTTCTAATTCATTCTGTTTGTAATAGAAAAAATAGGCATCGTGCGGATTTTCTGCTCCTTCTTTTGCCAGTAAAATAGGCTCAATGTCTTTTCCATCAATTGGTTTTTCTGGCATAGAGGCATCTATCCAGTTGGTAATGGTTGGCAATATATCGATTGTAGCTGCTGGTACATGCTGCTCAACACCCGCAGGTATTTTAGCTGGCCATTTTGCAATAAACGGGACTCTTATGCCACCTTCCCACACAGTACCTTTTCCTTCTCTTAAAGGACCAGTTACACCAGAATGCGTTCCGTATGATAACCAAGGGCCGTTGTCTGAGGTAAAGATTACCAAAGTATTATCATCCAAACCTCTTTCTTTTAATGCTTTGTTTATTTCACCCACCGACCAGTCTATCTCCATAATTACATCTCCGTATAAACCTGCACCAGATTTTCCACGAAACTTGTCTGAAACATAAAGTGGAACATGCGGCATGCTATGCGCCAAATAGATAAAAAATGGTTTGTCTTTATTTTTATCGATAAAGTTGATGGTTCTTTGCGTGTACCAAGTCGTTAAAGAATCTTGGTTCTCTTCTAAATATTTTACAGTTTCTTCGCCTTCTACAATCGGTAAAGGCCCGAATTTAAAGTTAGCATTATTTGGATGTTTAGACCACATATCGTTGGAGTATGGCACGCCAAAATACTCATCGAAACCATGTTTAGTGGGTAAAAACTCTGGTAGGTGACCTAAATGCCATTTGCCAAAAATGGCTGTAGCATAATCTTTTTGCTTTACAATTTCTGCTAAAGTGGTTTCATTTTGATTTAAACCGATAGAATCTGTAGGAAAAAAAGCACCGCTCACACCTACTCTGTTAGAATAACATCCAGTTAATAAAGATGCTCTAGAGGCTGAGCAAACTGGCTGAGCTACATAAAAATTTGTCAGTTTTATTCCTTCTTTAGCCATTTGATCCAGATGAGGCGTCTGGTAGTTTTTCTGGCCATAACAACTCAAATCTCCATAACCCATATCATCTGCAAAAATGAGAATGATATTAGGAAGTTTATCTGCTTTCGCCGCTTCCTGAGTGGTTTTTACTTCTTGCTTACAAGCAAAAAGCGTTGCGGTTAGTAAGAATAGCGTTGTTAGTGAATTAAGCTTGAATCTCATTATTTGTAACTCGTGTTAGATAGCCAATCTATGTGTTTTATATACTTTTGGAAATGTATTAGCAGGTAATAATACAAAAATATATTGTTTAAAGCATCCTTTGCTGTCTGCTAATTATGGTTCTTTTTTAGAGTCTCCAATTCATCCCGCGAAATTACAGGTACAGTAATTTGAATTCCCACTTCCTAAAAGTGGTTCTCTTAAAAAAAAATTTTTATGCATTTACAAAAAAGCCGTTTCCCTGTGTTGGAGAAACGGCACGAGCAAAATGTAATCAAAAGTAATTATTGATCGTATCCTGGATTTTGCGATAATTCAGGATTTCTTTGTAACTCTCTTTCTGGAAGAGGTAATAGTAAATGCTTTTCTTGTAAAGTTTTTTGCCAAGAAGTTTGAGAACCTACAAAATCAACAAATTCAATTTCTCCACTACCATTTTCGCTAGTTAAAGGATAAGTTCTTGTACGAACCATGTCATACCATAACTTAAATTCGAATGGTAACTCACGGAATTTCTCTGTCCAAACCTGCGTGATGAAATCATCAGTAGATAAACCAGATAATGAGTTTGTAATCTCGTTTGTATCCATTTTCCAATATGCTCTATCGCGTACTTGAGTTAAATAGCCAATTGCTTCGGCTGTTACACCTTCTGATTTTGCAATAGCTTCAGCAGCGATTAACAACACTTCTGAGTAGCTATATACTCTTACATCTTTACCAGAGTTAGCCGTTTCGAAAAGTGCTTGGTCGTCGTGCCAGATGTATGGAGTTGGAGGGAATGTGCTTACATTTCCATCGCCATCAGTGTAAGTAGTATGGAAATACTGCTTGTTCTGGATTCTCAAATCGTTTTCTTCATCATATCCCCAAACGAACTCGTCTGTTGGTTGGTAACCACCGTTTGTAATTGCATACTGTACAGCAGAAGCATAAGCCACAGGATAAGTCCACTGAGGATAACCTGATGAAGAAATTCCAACATAATATTCAACTAGGTAAATGTATTCATCTGCAAGTGCTTCTTCCTTACGGATTTTGTTATAAGCACTGTTTTCCATTTCTATGTTTCCATCGCCATCGGTATCATTATCTAATAAAGCATAAGTACCGCTGTTAATCACCATTCTAGCCATAGTAGCAGCATCTGCATAATGATCTTCTTGCAATGGATACCCACTCATGGTTAAGTAAACATCAGCCAATACTGTAGCAGCAGCACCTTTGGTAATTCTGTAACCATTGTTTACCATCGCGTTATCAGACAAACCTGCTTCGTTTACAGCAAATTTTAGATCTTCTACAATTAGGTCATAAACTGCGCTAATTGAGCTTTTTCCAATATAGATATCATCTAAAGACTCATAAGGCTCCGTAATTACTGGTACTTCACCAAAAAATCTAGTTAGATAGAAATAAGACATGCCTCTAAAGAATTTAGCCTCTCCCATTAACTGGTTCATTTCAGCATCAGTTAATCCTGGAGTAGAAGGAATGTATTTAATCGCATTATTCGCTCTAGCAATTGCTCTGTACATGTCAGACCAGATACCGTTCATATAATCGTCGGTATTGTTACCATTAAGCGTTAACTGCTGTGCATTTTGGATATGTGGCTCCTGACCTTTGTATTCGTTGTCGAAAAAACCAGACATATACTGGCCAAACATGGCTCTGTTCCCAGAATAAACACTACTAAAATACATTTGTGCAGTACCATTGCGATACAATGTATTTACAGCATTATAAGCGTGTTCTCTAGTAGTAAAAAACTGATTCAGACTGATCTCATCTTTTGGCACTTCTTCCAAAAAATCAGAACATGAAAATATCATGGTGCTTGTAAGCAGTATATAGAATATTTTAGATATGTATTTCATATTTATATTGAATTAAAGATTAGAACTGAAGATTTACACCCAATGTGTAGGTTCTTGGACGTGGGTACTGGAAGAAGAAAATGTTTTGTCCCCATTGGTTACCACCCCATGAAGTAGCTTCAGGATCAAGTCCTTTGAAATCGTCAGAATGAATTACAAAAGCATTTTGAACGCTACCGTAAATTCTGAATTTTTGCAAGTTAAGTTTGTCTAATACAGCAGGGCTAAAGTTGTAACCTAAAGTAAATAAGTTACCTCTTAGGTAAGAACCATCAGTTACCCAGTGGCTGTCGATCTCACTATTTTGGCCAGCGTAAGCTTGGTTTCTAATTTCCTGAACCATTACATTTTGTCTTTCAGGAGTCCAGCTATCGTAAAGGATAGTGCTTAAGCCGTTAGCAATACCAGAACGGTCTTCAGTTGAGTGGAAGAACTGCTGTAAGATGTCTACATCATACACAAACTGTAAATCGATAGAAAGATCGAAGTTTTTGTATCTGAAGTTGTTGATGAAACTACCAGTCCATTTTGGTAAACCATTACCAATAATAGTTGGGTCTGTAGATCTTTTTGCTTCACCTGGTACACGACCTACTTTCTCAGCTTCGTCTGCTTCGTCTGTTCCCCAGATACCTAATCTTTCATATCCCCAGAAGCTAGATAAAGGCTCACCTACTCTTAAGATAGTTTGGCTACCAGATACCCACCATGGACCAGGGAAAATATCTTCGTTGTTTTCACCCAATTTCTCAATTCTGTTTTGGTTGTAGTTAAAGTTTAATGTAGACTCCCAGCTAAAATCTGGTTTCTCTACGTTTAGCGTAGTTAACATTACTTCAACACCACGGTTAGAAACTGAACCGATATTATCCATTACACCACCAAAACCAGTAGTTTGTGGTAAAGGTCTGTCTAACAACAAGTCTGTAGTAAGCTTGTAGTAGTAATCCATTTCAAGACTTACTCTGTAGTTGAATAAAGCTAGGTTAAATCCAACATCAAACTGTTTTGTTTTTTCCCAACCAAGATTCGGGTTAGACAATCTGTTTACATAACTTTCTGTAGCTCTTGAACCATCTAGTAAAACTGTTCCTGAAGATACAGTAGCTAAAGACTGATAAATTGGAATCTCAGTGTTACCAGTAATACCGAAACTTGATCTAAACTTCAATTGATCAACTGCACCAGAGTTAGCTAAGAAATCTTCTTCTGAAACTGTCCAGCCAAGACCAACTGACGGGAAGAAACCGTATTTGTTGTCTGCACCAAATCTAGAAGAACCATCTACTCTAGTAGTTAATGTAATCATGTACTTATCGCGGTAAGTATAACCACCTCTTACGAAGTATGAGTTAAGTGCCCATTTGTCGAAATAAGAACTTGGTGCACCTGGTTGGCTAGCAGACTGCATGCTGTAAAAACGGAAAGTATTATCTGCAAAACCTTGTGCACCTGCGCTAAATCCTTCTTGCGTACGCTCTTGCCAGCTAAGACCTAACACACCATTTATACGGTGGTCTGTTCCGAATTCTTTATTATAGTTTAAGAATGTTTCTTGTTGCCAGTAAAGTACTCTATCGTTAGACTGACTTGCAGAACCTAAAGGCTGTGAGATGTTTAGTAAATCGGTTGGGCTATAGTTTTTGAATACTCTATCGTGCTTATCGAATCCAAACTGAGTTCTTAAATCTAAACCATCAGCTAAATGGAATACAAGGTATGTATTACCGAAAATTTGAGTACGCTCGCGCAAACGATCTTGCGTTTCTAAAACGTGTACTGGGTTAGCCATACCTTCTAAGTTATAAGCATCAGAAATCATGTGGCTATTGCTCCAAGTTCCATCAGGGAATTTAACTGGGAAAATCGGAGGCATCTCAATCATTGTACGACGTGGCATTTGGTATCCACCACCTTCGTCAAATTCGTTTTCTTTTGTAAAGTTTGTAAGGATGTTGAAACCGAATGTTACCCAATCTTTTGGTCTACCTTCGTAAGCAATTTTACCGTACATACGCTCTAAGTAGTTGTTGAGCATAATACCTTGCATATTAGAGTAGTTGATGAAAGCTCCGTAAGAAGATTTCTCGCTTCTTTGCTGAATAGAAAGTTGGTGGTTGTGTGTAACAGAAGTTCTAGTAGCTTCTTCTTGCCAGTCGGTATCATAAAGTGGGTTACCGTTTTCGTCGAACAAGTTAGGATCGTCTGTAGTAAATACAGGATTGCTATCTGGTCTGTATTTAGGCGTGTTTTCCATACCGGTTCTTACTACTTCTAACCACTCTTCTGCATTTAGCAAGTCCATTTTCTTTCTCAACTGACCAAAGCTCACGTAACCATCGTAACCTACGATAATACCTTCTTGCTTAGAACCTGCTTTTGTAGTTACCAAGATTACACCGTTTGCACCACGAGAACCATAAATAGCAGTAGAAGAAGCATCTTTTAATACTTCCATGCTCTGGATGTCATTCGGGTTAAGGAATTGGATATCTTCCATTACCACACCGTCAACTACATATAATGGAGAAGAGTTAGCATTGATCGTACCCAAACCACGAATTAAAACACGTGGGCTACTTGTTGGAGAACCAGAGTTTAGGAATACGTTAACACCTGCCACTTTACCCAATAAACCTTGTAGTGCGTTGTTAACGGGTGCTTTTAGTAGTTCGTCGCCTTCTACAACACCAACAGAACCTGTTAAGTCAGATTTTTTAGTAGTACCGTATCCTACAACAACTACTTCGTCTAGTTGCTCAAGGTCTGTAACAAGTGCAATATTAATAGTAGTTTGAGCACCTACAGTAATTTCTTGTGTTTGGTATCCGATATAGCTGTACTGCAAAATATCTCCTTGAGTCGCAGTAAGGTTGTAGCTACCATTAATATCTGAAGTAGTACCTACAGCGCTACCTTTAATAAGGATACTTACACCTGGTAATGGCTCACCATCTTCTTCTGAAGTTACTTTACCAGTAATTTTAATCTGGCTAAATTCTTCGTCGAGAATACTGGTATCTGCATTACTCTCAATTTTACTCACATAAATACTGCTGTTAATCCGCTTAAACTTAATATCTGCAGATTTTGCCAGATCGGTTAAAACCTGATACAAGCTCGTATTTTTGAGTAGTGTTACATTCTTTTCTACTTCCAACTCACTGCGGTTGTAAGCAAAGTTAAAGTCGGTGTGCTGTTCAATTATTTTGAAAGCTTTGTGTAAAGACACTTCAGACCTACCCTCAAAAGAAAACTGAATTTCTGTGAGTTTCTTGGTCTGAGCGTTACCGTCGTTGGCGATGAGGAAGCCTGCAAACAAAGTTTGTAAGCAAATTCCCCAAAAAAAGTACTTCGACATAATTAAAATTTGTCGTACAAATCTCAATATCATAAATTTAAGTGTTTATGAGTAAAACATGTTACAAGTGGACCAGACCCCAATCTGGTTTTATCTTCATGAACAAAATCGGCTGACTGGCCCCAACCAGTCAGCTTTTTCTATTTTTCAATCCAAACTTTTTTATCTTTTATTCTATACTTGAAATTTCTGGATGTAAAACTGAGCCCCATCAATACGTTTTCCAGGTTCTTGTTATCGAAAGTACCTGAGTATTTCCCAGTTTGATCCACTGCTGGACTTACGGAAATTTCCACACCATACCACCTTTCAAGGTCCTTCAGAATTTTTTTTAAATTCTCATTTTGGTAGATGAGTACTCCTTCGGTCCAAGCAACCACATTTTCAAGATCGATGTCGTGTTTAATTTGATTTACCTTACTCTCTTTATCATAAATTAAAAGCTGCTTAGGCAACAAGAGAGCAGGTTCTTTAGAATAGTTATTTGAGCTGGTATCAAGATTCATTACAGAAACTCTCCCACTCACTACTGCTATTTGTTGCAGTTGATCGTCGGGATAAGACGTAATGTTAAAAGAGGTTCCAAGCACAGTGGTTAAAAGATCGCCACTGTGAATAATAAATGGGCGAAGAGTGTCTCTATTTACTTCAAAAAATGCTTCGCCACTCAGGAATACTTCCCTGTTTTCTTTTCCAAAATTGTCTGGTATTTTAAGAGAGCTTTCGGCATTGAGCCTTACCAAACTTCCGTCTGGTAAATTCAGTGTAGAATTCTGCCCTCTTGATGTAGATTTTGTGATATAGGTTATTTCTTTAGGTACAGTTTTTTCAACTTTCTCTACCTTTTTATCTTGGTAATAGTACCATCCAACAGACAGCATAAGTATAATTACAGCAGCTCTACCTAATGCCCGGTAAACTATACTAAAGTTTCGTTTTGGCTGAAACTTGTTTTGTTTACGATGCACATTTTCGAGAACTTCGATAAATTCATCTTCTGTTGGTTGGTACTGATTTCGATAACCTATAGATACGATAAGATCTCTGGCATTTTGAACTTCTTCTAACTTTTCTGGATGTTGTTTCAACCAGTTTTGCCAAAAGTATTCACTTTCTGCATCAGGAGATTTTACCCACTTAATGAAAAAATCATCTGCTATAAAATCAGAAACCTGGTAGTTGTTATAATTCATTTACGATATTTTACCCTTCTATTATAAGAAAGACAGTGATTGACAAAACGGGTATAGAAATTTTCAACTTTTTTTTAATTTTTTAGAAAATCCCCTTTTGGAGCACAGAAACAGAGCCTAACCATGTTAAAATCAATGTTTCTGGTACATATTTTTTGAGTGTGTCTAGCGATCTGTACACGAGTTTTCTTGCATATTCCGCTTTAGAAAACATCATTAACTCGGCAATTTGCTCGTAGTTAAATCCTTCGTAGTAGTAATAGATTATCGCTTCTTTCTGGCGCTTCGTAAGCTTTTCTATACCTTGTTCTAGACGCTTTTTTATCTCAATCTGACTTTGATTGCGAATCATAAATGTTTCGTGCGAGATGCTAATTTCAAAGTCTGCTGTTGAGGGAAGGTTATCTACGTAGACAATATTTTTATTTTTGGAAAGTGCTTTTAAAATATTTCTACGCAAACATTTATAGAGGTAAAACTTTATGTTGTTTGTTTGTCCCAACTTTTTTCTTTTCTCTTTGAGGTAGATAAAAAGTTCTTGTACAGCATCTTTTACCAGCGCTCTATCTTGGCAAAATTGATGGCCATAATTGAACAAAATTGGGAAATAGTTATAATAGATATGGTTAAAGGCTTCGCCATTTCCATTCAGAAAAAGTTGCCACACATCGCCGTCCTTCATAGAACTAAATGCACTGACAATCTTACCTTTTTCGGAAAGGTTGTTAAGTTTTTCAACTTTAAGTGTTTTCATCTTCTTTACTTTCAGTCCAATATTTTGTTGAAGGGTAAAATATTAAGAATGAAAGAAATGATAGTAGTCTAGTATTTCCAAAAATAGAAATTTTTATATTAAAGCATAAACAATGAAATTTTATTTAAGCTTAATATAAGAAAATCCTTTCTGAAAATGCCTCTATAGATTGTGTATCTGTAAGAGATTAAATTTTAGCCTACAGCACTTCTAACTGAAACTTCAACAAAAATTGGCTATGTATAAAATAGCATCGGTAGTAAGCGGCACTGTTTAATCGTATACATCCCGTATTTAAAAATCTATCGCAGTGGTTAAACTGGAATATTCGATAATTTAAATAATTTATAACAGTACCGAGGGTAGTTTTTGGTGGTTAATCCATGAACCTTCATTAAAATTAACCACCAAATATATTAATTAGAAGCAGTCTCTGTAAGAGTTCTTGCTTCTACACCTTCAAAGGTAATCTTAATAGGTTTAATTAAACCATCTTCATCAAAATACATTCTATCGATACAGGTTACTCTGTGGTCTCTGTCTTCGTTTGGTATTGGTCTACGATGATAAATAACATACCAATCGTCTGTACCTGGAATATTTAACACAGAATGGTGCCCAGCTCCTGTTGCTACATCTGGATCACTCTGTAAAACAGTATTAATTTTATCAAATGGGCCAGTTACTGATTTTGATCTGCCGTAAGCAACTTTGTACGAACCATCTGTCCAGTTACCTTCTGACCACATGAGGTAATACCATCCATCTCTCATAAACATTACTGGGCCTTCTACATAACCTTCTGGCGTAATTTCTTTTACTACGTTTTCCTCATCAAATGGAATAAGACCAGTAAAATCGTCTTTTAGTTTACCAATGTTGCAATGTCCCCAACCACCATAAATGATGTAGTATTGGCCATCAGTATCTTTAAACACGGCTTGGTCGATCGGTTGACCTCCGTTGTAAAACTCATTGATAAGTGGCTTACCTAAATAGTCTTCAAACTTGCCATCGGGCGTAGAAGAAACTGCAATTCCGATTCCGCCAATTCCTTTACCATGAATTTTAGGATCGTACATGCCTCTTTCTTTTGTCTGAATATCGTTGGCTGCAAAAAACAGATAATACTTGCCGTCTTTTTCTACCACGCAAGGCGCCCACATAGCTCTTTCTGCCCAAGAGATAGTGGCAGTATCTGTAATACTTTTGTGCTTTTCCCAGTGCACTAAGTCTTTAGAAGAGAATGCATCGAAAAAGTTTTGGTCTTCGTACTTAGCCGAAAAGGTTGGGTAAATCCAGTAAGTGTCTCCAAAAATCGCTACTTCGGGGTCAGCATACCAGCCTTCAAACAATGGGTTACCAGACTTGGCAACTTCTTTCTCTTCTTGTTTTGTTTCTGATTCTGCCTCTTTTTTTGACTGACAACCAATAAAAACATTGGCTGTTACAAGTAAAGCAATGGCGTTTGTTGTTAAAATGCGCTTAAACATTTCCAAAAAATTTAATAGGTTAATAGTAATAGTAAATTAGTTTTTGCTATTACTGCTCCCGCAATTTTTTACCTCTAAAATTAATTAAGCTCAATACAAATTGATAAATAATTTAGTAGCTGGACTCGTCCAGTTTTACTTTTCCCCAGAATGTTTTGTAAACAAAAATGGTATAACCAGTTACCAACGGACCACCAATAGCAACAATAGTTAGCATAATTCCCAAAGATTTTTCGGAAGCTGCTGCATTGTAAATATCGATGTTGTAAGCTTGATCAATTGTAGAGATTAATAATGTTGGGTACAGTTCTATAGCAACAAGTATGAGCAGCAAACTTATTGTAATGGAGGAAAAAATAAAAGCAGAGTGATACTTTTTCTTGCTGGCTAATCTTGGCACATTGGCAATACTTAAGAATGCCATAAGAGGAACTATAAATAATAGTGGATCTTTTTTAAAGTCGTCTGAAAGATGCGGAATATATAAAAGCGTATACAAAGTAGTAATACCGAAGCTTACCATAAAAAAGATCATTCCTTTTTTAAGTAAAAATCTTAACTGAGCATATAACCTACCTTCTGTTTTAAGCAATAGATAGATGGCACCATGAGACATAAAAAGTGCCAAGGTAGTTACACCCGTCATAATTGAATACAGGTTTAGAAACTCAAAAAAGCCTGTACCTGCATAGTAAAAATTTTCTCCGATAGCAATTCCTTGCAACACATTACCTAATACCACACCGAGTAAAAATGCCAGCATAATACTCGAAATGCTATAGCTTATATCCCAAGTGGTTTTCCACCATTTCATTTCTTCTTTTCCTCTAAACTCGATGGAGATAGCTCTAAAAATTATAAACATCAAAAAGAGCATAAAAGGAATATACATTCCAGAAAACAAAGAGGCATACAATACAGGAAAGCCTGCAAACAAAGCTCCTCCGCCAATTACTAACCAAACTTCGTTTCCATCCCAAACGGGACCAATTGCATTGAGTGCAAGTCTACGGTGTTTTTCTTTATCGAAGAATAAATGCCAAGCCCCTGCCCCAAAATCAAATCCATCGAGAATGGCATAACCGGAAAAAAGTCCTCCAACAACTAA
>PBYL01000424.1 GCA_002729595.1 Thalassovita sp.
TCTTTGTTGGCTCTTTGTTGGCTCTTTGTTGGCTCTTTGTTGGCTCTTTGTTGGCTCTTTGTTGGCTCTTTATATCTACTTTTGTGCCTATAAAGGTATATCAAGTATGTAACTCATTTAATTCACTACTTTCAAATGTGCCAATTTATTATTGGCCTTTTTACTATAGTAAGTCTGCAAAAGAAATTGGTGTATATGGTCTATAATCAAATGGTGGAGCTTTAAAGAACTTAAGTGCCATATTTAATTTTTCAAAGCGTTCGATAAACAGTTGCTTACCTTCTAAATAATAAGATGTTTTATTTTCTGATGACTCATTTTTTTTACTTAATTTTTCTTTCCAGTTTTCATTTTTTATAGAGTCCTTTGGTGATATGGGTAGTTTTATATTATTTAGATTGTATTGTTTATAAAAGATAATCTTAAATTGTTGTTGCTCAAAAATACTCAAGTCTTGAAAAGATTTGCTGTTTACTAAGTGATTGTAAATTAATTCTATTTCGGATATAGATTGTTCAATTAAAGTTTGAAGTTGACTTGCTGGTAACAAGCGTGCGATTTCTTCATAGTAGTTATGAGCAATTATTGATAAATAATAAATTTTACTTTCAAATTCTTCTTTTGAGATGTTTAATACAGACAATCCAGTGCTTATAAAACTTATAATTATATTTTCTTTTTGATTTTCGTATAATTCAATTATTCTCTCTTTATCAAGTAATCTACTTTTTAAAGTATTTACTTCATTATTTAATTTAACAAGCTCTTGTTTTAATTGGTTAGTCTCTTTTTCGAAAGATGGAACAAGGTTGTTAAGGAGTAATTCTTCAACAGTTACCCCCAAAGCATTTGCGACTCTAGTTAACCTACCTAAAGTAATATCAGATTTACCATTTTCTATTGCAGAATAAGCAGATTTACCAATTCCCATTCTTTGAGCGACTTCTACTGCTGTTAGATTTTTGCTGAGTCGTATTTCTTTGATTTTTGTATAAATATCCATCACAGTATAAAAATACTTGTTCAGGTTGTATTTGCGAAAATGCAGAAAGTAAATAATTATTTTGCTTACAAATGTTTGTTTATATATAAACATGTTTGATTATATATTGACTTTTATATTCCTGCTTATTATATTGCATAAAAAAAACTTTAAGAATATGGACAACATTCAATGTTTAGAATCAAGCATTAAGAAGTGCTTCGAGTATTTGTCTCTTGCAAGTAAAGAGTTCAATGAAGCACAGAAGTTTATTTCAGAACTAAAAATAGAATCTGAGAAAACAGGTACATCTGCAGATGATTATCTTTCTAAAGATGATTTTATGAAAATCTTGAATATTAGTAATTCCACTTTTTGTAAATGGGAGCGTGAGGGTAAAATGAAAGTTACTAGACTAGGTAAAGGTATTACTTATATCCACAAATCGGAATTAGAAAAATTACTTAAAAGCGCTGCGTAAGAAAGTCTAAAATCGAAGACTTTTTCTTCAAATAAATTTTATTGGCCATTATCAAAAGATGAGATGAATGTGAGAATGCATTTTTCTTGTGTTGGTGGTCTTCTATTGTTTAATGTATAACAATATACACAATGAAAAATAATATTGCAGATCAATATATTAGAATAGGGACAAAGTATTACAAGAGAACAGAAATGCCTCTTGCTTCAAATGATTCAATATCTGTTTTATTAAATTGGGATAAAGAAACCATTAAGTTCGATTATGGTGATAAAATTTTAAGACAGGTCAAGAATTTTGATGGGTTTTGTTTAATCCCTTCTCATACAAATTACCAGCAAATACATGGCAATTTTTATAATAAGTATGAAGATATAGGCTATAATCCTATAAATGGAGAGTGTCATAGAACTCTACAATTCTTAGATCATATTTTTGGAGAACACTTTCATCTCGGACTTGAATATTTAAAAGTGCTTTTTGAAAATCCACGTCAGATTTTGCCAATTCTTTGTCTTGTAAGTAAGGAAAGAGAAACAGGAAAAACAACATTTTTGAACTGGTTAAAAGCCATTTTTAAAGGTAATATGACTATTAATACTAATGAGGACTTTAGGAGTAGGTTTAATTCAGACTGGTCTAGCAAGTTGATAATTGCAGTTGATGAAACCTTGCTAGATAAAAAAGAAGATTCTGAACGTCTAAAAACCTTAAGTACTTCACGGGTAAATAAAACAGAAGCAAAAGGAAAGGATAAAGTGGAGCACGAATTCTTTGGTAAATTTATTCTGTGTGCTAATCCAAAAGATAATGAGCCATTTATAAAATTGGATAGTGAAGAGATTAGGTATTGGATTGTTACTGTTCCAAGATTACAAGTAAGAGTTCCAGGTTTGTTAGATGAGATGATAAAAGAAATTCCTGCTTTTTTAAACTATCTTATTCACCTTCCCATCAAGCATAAAGACAAAAACAGTCGAATGTGGTTTTCTGCAAAAAGTATCTCTACCGATGCATTGCAACAATTAAAAAAGCAAAACAGGCCTCTACTAGAAGCAGAAATTACTGAGGTTATCAAGGATAAGTTATTAGATCATAACTTAAAAGAAGTTTGTTATACCCGCCAAGATTTACAAGATATTTTAAAGCATAAAGGGTTTAAGGTAACCATAACCCAAATGAACAATATCTTAAAACGTAAGTGGGATATGGATCCAGAAAAAAACAGTAAAGCTTACAAAAGATATTTTTTCGAAAAGTCTGGAAGTGAGACTCAAACTGTATTTCATATGGAAAAAGGTAGATATTATACTTTTAAATCTGAAGACTTTCTTACAAGTGAAGAATTAAATTATTCAAAGAGTTAATCGGGATTAAATACTTATTAGAAATATGGTTTCTATAAAATTTTTTAAAAACTGATGAATTGATGAATATAATAATTTTATGTGTATAAAATATTGTAAATGAGAAAGTTATAGCTGTCATCGAAATGTCATCAGTTTGTCATCAATCATCAAAATGACTAGAAAATGAAGGAACAGTTTGAAAGTGATGACAATATGATGCAAAAGTGATGCTGGGTCTAAAGTATTGACAGCCAGTATATTTAAGTGTCAAATATGTCGAAAATTCATCGAAATCAGTTTTTAATTTCAAATCTCAGGATATAGCTAATCTTACTATGGAATATTTAATTATTTCAATATGCACAAGTCCGCCTAAAGCGGAAAATTTAAAATTATGAAAGACGTAGAAAACTATTTAAATGCAATGCCTGCTGAAAAATACATTCTACAGCTTTGGCATAAAGAGGAGGATATCTTTCGTCCAATTCGTAAGATACTGAGTAAAGAAGAATTACTAAATCATATAAATTTTCTAAAAGCTAAAAACTGCCAGGGATATAATATCTATTGTAGGCCAGATGAATATTGCTATATATTACTTGATGACTTATCCAAGGAGGTACTAGGTAAGTTGGCAGAACTAAAACCTTGTTTGTTAATGGAGACAAGTCCAGGTAATTACCAGGCTTTTATAAGGTTAGTAAATACGCCAAACACCAGGGAAAATGTATTAGCAATTTGTAGAGCTTTAGCTGATCAATTTAGAGCAGATAGAGGTGCAGCAAAACCTGAGCAAGTAGGTAGATTACCTGGTTTTACCAATCGTAAAGAAAAGCATAATGTTAATGGCAAATATCCTTTTGTAAAGCTTCATAAATATCAAAATAGGTTTAGTACTTATCAATCAGAGGTTTCCCGCCATGGGCGGTCTTGTGCCAATATAGAAGTTAAGACTCCAAGTTTCAATAAAGCTTATGATAGAAGCAGAAGAGATTTTGCCATGGCATGTAATGCAATTAGGCAAAATAAAAGTGATAGGGAAATATATGAAATACTAGTAAGGAGATCTGAGAAAATAAGAGGTAGTAATCAAAAAAGAATAGATAGTTATATCAGAACAACCATTAAAAATGCTCGAAGAGCACTCCAAGGATATTAAAGAGAACCCCAACCAGCGGGCACTGGAAGGGGCTATTAAATCAATTTCTAAATTAATAAAAATCGATGTCATGATTAAAATTATTAATCGTCTAGAAAAAAACGAAAAAATGTTTTCAGAGTTAGAGAGAGCAAAAAATCGTTTTAGAGAAAAAAGTGCTTATGAGTACTATAAGCCAATTCAGGTTATTAGTAAAGTTTGCCAGGTAATTTTACCTGGCTTTTCGGTACTTACTGGTATATTTGCTTTAACTGTAATTTTCAATGCTTTTTTACCTGGCTATTTATCAGTATTGCTTGCTGCATTGTTACTCTCCCTTTGGGAGAGGATTAAATGCATTCTCCTTCTTAAGAATTATGAGTATTACTACTTAAATAATGCTTTGGGAATTGGTTTGATAGTGACTTCATTCATCTTTGCTTCTGGTAGTATATACCTTAGTATTACTGGAGTTAGTAATTTGAGTGAACAATTAGATGAAACTGAACTAATAGTAAACAGTGAATTCGAGAGTAAAAAAGATAGCATCTTAACATTGTACACGCGTGATATTGAAGGCTCAAAAAAAGCCGCTGAAAGCTACTTTGAAAAGAATTCTTATAATGGAGTTATCCGCTATGCTAAAGATGAAAGATATGCAAAGCATTATCAGGAATTGATGGAAGAAATATTAGAGCTTAAAAAGAATAGGAATGTGTCTTTAAAAAGCTTAGAAAAGCTTAAAATGGCAAGGCTTAAGTCAGGTAAAAAGGATTATCAATCAAACACATATTCTTTTCTCGCCATTACTATTATCATTGAAATACTGATAATAGCTTCAAATTGGTTTTTAGTGTTTTTCGATTATCGAATTTACAAAGAAGAAGGCTTAATTAAGTCAAGTATTGATAGTAAAATCAATTTAAGTCCTGATGAAATAACTAATGTTTTTCAAGCCTATTTACTACCTAAATTACTCAATGAACAGTTAGTAGCAGCTAGTGCCACATCAAATACTAGTAAAATAGGTTTTCAATCTACACTCAATAAAACAGCTAGTAATCAAGAAGAAACAAGAAATAATCAAGAAAACGGATTACTGAGTGCAGTTAGTGAGAAAAACTTAATATATGATATTCAAGCTGGTAAAAGAGACTACAGGAGTCTAATGAAAAAGTATAAGATAAATGTTCTAACACTAAAAAACTATATCGAGAACTATGGTTGATAATAAGAAGCTATCAGTAAAATTCTATTTAAGAGACAACTTAAAAGAGCTTAAAAAAACTGATAAAAAGAGGGTTTATTGTCGTATAGGTTACGATCGAAAAGCTTCAGAAATATCATTAGATTTCTGGTATAGTATGAAGGAGTGGAGTAAGAAAAAAGAATTACCAAAGTACGATGATGCTGGGATTGAATTTTTTAGTAATCTCAGGAGTGAGATATATCAAATAAGAGCAGATTTATTTAATGAAAAAAGAAAGGTCTCAGCACGAAGGATTAAGATGATTTTAAGCGGAGAGGAGCTTTCTGGCAAAAAGGTAAAACGGATAACTATAAGTGAGGCACTTGAATTATATAAAGAATATACTAATGAGAATATACAAATAGCATTGAGTACTAGAAAAAGTATAAAGGTTAAAATTAGAAGATGGGAAGAGTTTTTAAAAAGTAAAGGGAATCAAGAAATATTACTATCAGAAGTAGACAAAGTCTTTCTATTTGATATGGATTTGTATTACGTTAATTCCGTTTCTAAACAGTTTAAAAAGCCATTAAAGCGTAATTATATTAATCATTTACATAAGTTTTTTAAGACGTTTCTAAACTGGTGTATCCTTAAGAATTATATAAAAGAAAATCCTTACAAATTTTTTAAACTAAAAAAAGATGATAGCAAAGCTACAATTAAGTATCTAACCCAAGATGAATTAATCAAAATGCATAGTCATCAATTACACGGTAATATTAGATTGACTAAGATTAAAGATATGTTTTTATTTTGTTGTTATACTGGATTGAGGTTTAGTGATGTGACTGCATTAAAATTAAGTGATATAACTTTAGTGAATGAAAACCTAGCAATTAAAAAAGAACAAGTAAAAACAGGTAAGAGAGTGTATATTCCACTACTTGAGCCAGCGAAGGAAATATATCATAAATATAAAGATGATGATGGAGCTAAAATTACAGGTTTGTTATTCCCAGGTATTACCAATCAAAAAGCTAATATTTATTTGAAGGAAATAGCTACGATTTGTAATATCGATAAGACTCTTAATTTTCATATGTCAAGGCACACTTGTGGAACTTACCTAATAAGTAATGGAATGAGCTTAGAAGAAGTAGCTGAAATCCTAGGACATACCGATATAAAGACAACTAGGATATATGCGAAAATAACAGGTAAGAGCATCAACAAAAGTATGGAGGCAATCAACAAAAAGTTAGTCAAACATTTAGAGGGAGTTTGTCAAACAATTCCATCGAAAAGTAACTAGTTTTTAAGTGCGTTACCATGCTATTGATAAACAAAAAAGCCCCTGAGCGTATCTCAGAGGCTTTTTACATTTTGTATGTGGAGCCGGAGGGATTCGAACCCTCGTCCAGAGAAGGTACCTAGTGAGCCTTCTACATGCTTATCTACTCTTTAGATTTTCGTGCTGTAGCAGGTCGGTAGCAAACCGACTAACAGCCTTATCCACTTAAGTTTCACTTTGGTCACATGGCATTACCAAAGCTATTCTTGCGATTTCGACACCCCGTGCTCGACGCCAGCAAGACAAAGGCATCGCGGGATGATGGCCGGGGAACGAAGTTCAACCCTTTAAGCCGGGAATTATAACTCTAGAGTTATAATTAGGCAGCCATGGCGTAGTTTTCTTCGCCAATTATTGTGTGAGACTATCTTTCAAGGCTCTCACCTCATGAGCCTGCATGCTTATACCCATAAACACTCGACCTGTCAATACCAGTCGGCCCCATACGTCAAAGAACTATTTATTATTGCAAAGATACAACAAAGTGCATCCTTTTAAGTTCGAATTAATTTAAATTTTATAATTCCATCCACGAGTATCAGCAATCTCACCTCTTTGGATTCCTTTTAATTCTTTAAGAATTTTATTAGAAACCTCTCTCGTTTCGGCTGCTGGCAACTCGTAAGTCTCACCCTCTAAGCCAATATGAGAAATATGTGTGATTACTGCCGCAGTTCCTGCTCCAAACATTTCTTTTAAAGAACCATCTTTAGCTCCAGAAATAATTTCGGCAACTTCTACTGGTCTTTCTTCTACTGTTAATCCCCAATCGCGTGCAATTTTAAGCACACTTTCTCTGGTGATTCCCGGTAATATAGTATCTGAAGTCGGAATGGAAACAAGCTTGTCGTTAAAAACGAAAAGTACGTTCATAGTACCAGATTCTTCAATATACTTGTGTTGTACACCATCTGTCCAAAGCAACTGGTCGAAACCTTGTTGCTGAGCAAGTTTAGCCGGATACATAGCTGCTGCATAATTACCAGCAGTTTTAGCATAACCTGTACCTCCCTTAGATGCACGTGTATAGTTTGTTTCTACTTTCACTTTTACTGGAGCAGCATAATACTTACCTACAGGGCAAGTGAAAATAATAAACTGATATTTTTCTGATGGTTTTAGACCGATATATTCATCAGTAGCAAACATAAAAGGCCTAATGTATAAAGAAGCATCATCAACATCAGGCACCCAATTGCGATCTAAATCGATCAGGCGGTGTAAACCTGTCATAAATAATTCTTCTGGTAGATCAGGCATGCACATTCTTAGTGCAGACTCTCTCATCCTTTTAGCATTAGCTTGTGGTCTAAAAACCAATACCGAATCATCAGATTGAGATTTAAAACCTTTCAAACCTTCAAAGATAGATTGTCCGTAATGCAAGACTGAAGTTGCAGGACTCAGGTTTAGCTTGTTAAAAGGTACAATTCTAAAATCTCCCCACTGTTTTCCATCGTAATCTGCTACAAACATGTGGTCTGAGTAGATTTTTCCGAATGGAATATTATTAAAATCAACTTTAGGAAGACCCGATTGAGCAACTTTTTCTGTGGTAATATCTAAGCCTGTATCTATCATGGTTAATATTATTTATTGCAATTGATGAACTGCGAAAAATATTTATGTAAATGCAAATATATATATTCTCTAAACAAAAAAATTGCTTAGTTCATACAGATTTTAATTTAGAAAAATATTAAATGCTGAAATTTAGAAATAGTACTATCTCAAGACTGTTAGATTCTTAAATAATGGCTTTTTCGCTGAAAAGCTTGACAATGTCTTGATGTATTTTTTCTGGAGCCGCTAGTATCTGTCTTCCAAAAATATAATTATTCTCATCTTGATAGTCAGAAACAACCCCACCAGCTTCTTGCACAATAAGGCTAGCCGCAGCTACATCCCAAGGTTTTAAGCCAGATTCAAAAAAGGCATCGAGCTTACCATCTGCCACCATTGATAGTTCAAGCGCGGCAGCACCTAGTCTGCGTAAACCATGAATTTTAGGAAGTATTTCAACTATAAAATCTAATGCTTGAGGTAATTTAGGATGGAAAGTACCCGGAAAGCTTGTAGCAATTACAGCTTGTTCTGTTGTTTTATTTTTATCAATCTTTAACCTCTTGCTATTGCAAAATGCACCTTTGTCTTTTATTGCATAGTAAGCTTTGTCATGGATAAAGTCCGTAACAACGCCTAAAAGAGGTTTGCCATTATACATAAGTGCAATACTGCTACAAAAGAATGGAATACCATGAACAAAATTTGTAGTACCATCTAGCGGATCAATTACCCAGTTGTAACCCTCTTCGTTTTTCTCACCATGACCTTCTTCACAAATAAATCCAGCAGCAGGAAATAGCTCAGATAAACGGTTTACGTACATTTCTTCCGCCGTTTTGTCTACATAAGATACAGGATCATTAAACTCCTTGTATTCTATTCGATCTCTATCGAAATTGTAAAATTCGGTTACGATAAATTCGCCTACTTTTTTGCTTAGGTTAACAACCTGCTGGCATAAATTCTCTAGGTCTTCTTTCATAGTGGTTATAACCAATAAATTTGTACTAAAAGTATTCCTGAAAGCTAGGTATTTTCCTTAAAACATCGAAACTTTTCAGGTTTTAAAACCATGAAAAAACCTGAATTACAAGTTTAAAAATCATGATTTTGTTATATACTAACTGCAATAACACTATTTTGATTTTATAGATTCAACGTCTATTTTTGTAGCCATATCAAGCTAAGCATTTATTGGCCCCGTAGTTCAATGGATAGAATAGGAGTTTCCTAAACTCTAGATACAGGTTCGATTCCTGTCGGGGCCACATATTATTTTGTGTATTACGAATTTTACAATAAAAAAGCTGTTGAATCTAGATGATTCAACAGCTTTTTTAGCTAAAATCATTTCTTAAAAATAATAATACAAACCTAACTCTAAAGTGTAGTTAGATAAATCTAAGACAATGTTATTCCGTGAGGTTTCTGTAGCTGTTCTAGGGTTGTCTACAGCTTTTGTACTATAGTGGTTATAACCAATAAATCCAAAAGTGCTTTCAAGTCCAAAGTTTTTATTGATCATATATAATAGGCCTGGCGACATACCAATGTCTAAGCTTCTTACCTGTTGATTATCAGTATATTCATCACTATGTGCTTTACCGAAACTTGCTGAGGCAAATGGTTGTAAAAAAACATAAAACTTATCTGTAATAGATTTATGAAATCTACTGAAAACAGAAAAGTCAAAAGAATTAGTGATAATTTTAGATTCAATATCATAAATATCTGTAACTCTATGACCTTTTGAAACCTCTCTAGTATAACCAACTTCAAGACCTAAACTCAAATTATCTTTTAAAAAAAATGCAAATCTAGGAGAAAGTTCGAATGTAAAATTATCATTGTCATAATGATAATTGTCAATCTCATTTTCATTAGTATAATTCCTTGAACTTAATGAGATTGAAGAGCCTATTTGTTTTAATCCTTTTTGTAATTGTGCATGAACAGATAAAGCTGTGATGAATATAAAAGCTATACTTAATATGTATTTCATGTTATAAAATGATTTTGGAAGGTTACAAAGATTAAAAATTGAAGGATGGAGATTATTTTAAGTATTGACTTAAAATAATATTCTTTAGATATTACTTATTTGAAATAATATCTAAATCCAAAATCTAAAGTAATAGAAGATAGGTCGAGTCTAAAGTTATTATTATTTGATGTACTTGTACTTTGCGAGTCATCTAAAGGCTCAGATTCTGAATAAGTATAACCTAGAAAACCAAATGTTCCTTCAAAAGCAAATCTATCATTTGCCATGTATAAAATACCAGGTCTTATACCTAGTGAGTAAGCTGTGTTTTTGTCGTTATCATCTGAATAATCTTTGTATTTTCTTAAGTTTAAACTTGCACCAGGTTGTAAAAACAAGTAAAACTGATCAGTTATCGATTTATGTAATCTACTGCTTATTGTAATGCTAAGGTTATTAGTTGTATATGAATATTCAGAAACTTCATCTTCATCAATTCTTTCACTTTCAGAATTTGAGTAACTATAGCCTAAACTCAGGTTTAAACTAACATTATCTTTTATAAAGTATCCAATAGAAGGTGTAATACTAAATGCATTTGTGGTTTGATCTGTGAAACTATTACTAATACCAGAATTGTCATTTTCTGATGTTGAGTGTGATATACTTACCGATCCACCAATTTGTTTGAGTCCTTTGTTAAGTTGTGCATTGGCAGAGAAAGAAATGATAATTAATAATAATGTGCTATAAAGGTATTTCATGTTTTTATGAAAATTTATAAGATTGAAAATATTATTCACTAGGTTATATAAAGTATTACTTTTAATTACTATTAGTTATAGTAGGTAGCACTATTATAGCTTGCATTTGTAGAAAATGAAGCACTTTAATTTTGTGTTTTATGCTAGAAGTTGGAAGCGAGATTGAGAGTAATAATAAATAAATAAGAGGGAGTACAAGCTCGATTTTATCAAGAAGTAATTTTTAGTTTCCATGCTGAAGGTTGAAATAGATATTCAAAATATAGATTTGAAAATCAGATTGCTAATACTTTTTTTATGCCTAAATATAGGTTTTAATGCTTCGTTTTTACTAAAATTTAAAGGTTTTTAACCTTTTTGTGTTAAAATTAACCCACAGTTCATCGATGTCTCAAGAGCTTGAAAATTTTATATTAAACTATAATTCTAAAGTTGATTTAGATCAAATTCGCTTTAACTGTTTTGAGGATGAGCAGGGAGGATATTATGATCTTAATGATGTATTTAGAACAGATGTCAGTAATAAGATAAGAGACCTAAAATATGAAGTTTCAGTTGAATTACTAAGAGACTTATTTGTTGCTCATTGCGAAACTTCAGTTAAAGCTTTTGGGTGTTATAGATATTTAGGTGAAATCGGGCAAGCATTAATCGTGAAAAGTAAAACAACATTTGTGTTAGAGTATCTTCATTATTCTAGGTGTAGTTTTGATAGCGCAAAAGCCAGTGGTATGGTAAATTGGGATGAAGAATTAGTGATGTAAATTAGAGCTTACCTTCATGGGGAAATTGATAAACAATCTAACTCACAAATAATAAATGATATTGAATTTGGGCTAAATCATCGATTTGGCGAAAGTTGGATAAAGTCTCCAAAATTAAAGAAACAATTAGGTGCTCAAAAGAAAAGAAGAAAGAGGAAGTGATTTATTTATACTCAATAAATCTACCATTGAAGCACTTCAATTTTCCCTTACAAACCAAAATAAGTTTTAACTTCTGCTTCGCTTAGGTCAATAGAAGATTTAAAAGCAGGTTTTCTACCTGGTTTATAGAGAATAATATTCCAGCCTGGAGCACCAACTTTCTCTGTATCTACTGTCCAGTTTTCTTTGTTTTTGGGATTGGTAAACTTTACTGTTCCAGAAGTCAAATCAATAGTTTTTATTTTCAATGAGCTCACTATTTCTGCAGCAGTATATGCGTAATAGATATTATCATCTGCAATAATGTAGAAGTCATCTTCCTGCTCACATTCATTTTTTATTTCGTTTATTTTAGCTTCAGAAGGAGAAATAAATACAGCACAGGAATAGTCTATTCGCTTATCAATATCTTCAGATTTTGTAAGGTAATTTTCTAAGCGTAGGTAGCTATCTAGGTTTTGGCTATCAAAACCAGATTGTGCTTTTAAATTGGAAGTTAGTAGAATGAATAGCAAAATGAAGTTGAAACGCATAATTCTTTGTTAGTTAAACTTGTTGTTATGTCTTAGCCCTTTCGAATATTTACTGGCTAATTTATAGCTCAATTTTTATTTGTTGCACTTTATTAGAGTTTTAAATCCAATACATTTTTTTAGACGAGCTTTAATAAGCAGAAGTCTCATTTTTATCAGAATTTATTTTTTGCTTAATCGACTTATCTCTTAATTTAATCAGTTTCAATTTACTAATTTTAGTTTTTACATAAATCTAGGCGTGGAGACAGAGATATGGAAAAGATGCAATATGGATTTTGTAAATATTAAGTCTTGAGCTAAACGTAACAAAGTATTTCATGAAAAAATCTGCATTCCTTCTGTTTAATCTATTATTCATTTTTTCGGTGGCTTTCTCGCAAAGCGAGCCAGAAGAGCTTGTAACTACTGGACCCCAAAAGGGCTCTTTGGTAATTGTAGGAGGCGGTAAAGTTGGCAACGAAATCTGGAAACGTTTTATAGAATTGGCAGGTGGAAACGATGCCGCTATTGTAGTAATTCCAACAGCAGGAGGTGGAGAAAGTTATGATGAGACTTATAGCGCCATACCAGCATTAAAAGAAGCCGGTGCCACAAATGTAACTTTACTGCATACTTATGATAGAGCAACAGCCGATTCTGATGCTTTTGTCGAACCTTTAAAAAATGCTAAAGCGGTTTGGTTTGGTGGTGGCAGACAATGGCGACTGGTAGATGCTTACAAAGACACTAAAACAGAAGGTATGTTTTGGAAGATTCTGGATAATGGAGGCGTTATAGGTGGTTCTTCAGCAGGAGCTACCATACAAGGTTCTTATTTAGCGAGAGGCGATACAAAAAATAACCAGATTATGATGGGCGACCACGAAGAAGGTTTTGGTTTTGTAAAAAACATTGCCATAGATCAGCATGTATTGGTGCGAAACAGGCAGTTTGATATGTTCGATATTTTAAAGAACAAGCCTGAGTTATTAGGCATCGGTATTGACGAAAGTACTGCAGTAGTGGTTCAGGGAAATGAGTTTGAAGTAATAGGTAAAAGCTATGTGTTAATTTACGATACTACTTTTTGGTCTAGAGAAGGTTTCGCCCTAAAAAATCTACCAGAAAGGAATCAGCTTTTTTACTTTCTTAAAGAAGGAGATAAATATAATATGGAGAAAAGAGAAAGGGTGGAGTAAAAAATCAAAAACCGAAGCAGGTAGCCCGCTTCGGTTAGCACATCAATTACAATTATGGTTGAATTACCTACTCAGTCCAAACTTCCAGTTCGTTTACTCTTACATAAACACTCTGGTTGTCGGGCCCTTTGGTGCCGTATAGTCTTACTTTTGAACTTATTATTTTGTCAAAAGAGTGAGATCGAATAAGAAAAGTATTGTCGGTTACATCCTCAATTGTTTGCCAAGCCACTCCATCAAAATACTGTAACTGGTAATCTTGAATTAAGTAGTCTTCTGAAGTATATAATTCTATCCTTGAAAATGATTTCTCAGTTCCAAAATCCAACATCACCCATTGAGGTAGTTTTCCACTATCAGTACTACTGTTAGAATTGGTCCAACTGCTTTCCGGACCTACTTCTGTATTAGTATCGCCATCGTTTATATTATCTGCCGAATAACCATAGTAGGTAGAACTCGCTGTAGCTGTAGCCTCCAAAGAAAGATTAGTTACTGGAGTTACTTCGTCTTCTTCAGAGCATGAAAATAATAGCCATGTAGAAGCTGCAATAAAGCACAGTTTAATTCCTAATGATTTGATGGTAGTTTTTTGCATTTTGTCAATGAAGTTTAGGTTAATCAAGTTTATTTAATCTGGGATAGTAACGAAGGAAAACCTAAGAAAATACACGAAATTTCACTTTTTTGGGGTATAATGTTAATTTTTTATAACATTTTTTAGGGTAGTGCATCTACAGCGCTCAGAAATGCTTTTGTTCGGTTATATTGAATAAATTACATAACCTAATATATTAGAAGGTTTAAAAAATGTGCTTATGTTTTCTGATATAAAAACCGAAAGGCTAAAATTAAGTCAGCTACAGGCAGCAGACATTCCTAACATAGTAGAATATGCTAGTAATAAAAAGGTAGCAGACATGACTATGAATATTCCGCATCCCTACAAAGAGGAAGATGCCATATTCTGGATTAATGCAGCCAACGAAGGTTTTAAAAGAAGAACTCAATTTACTTTTAGAGTCGCAATAAATGAAAGTAACAAGTTTATTGGCGGCATGGGGCTCAAAGTAGATAATCGATTTAATAAAGCTGAGCTAGGTTATTGGATTGGTGAACCGTATTGGGGCAATGGCTATGCAACAGAAGCAGCCGGAGCATTGATCATTTTCGGATTTGAGGTGTTAAACCTCAATAAAATTTTTGCCACACATTTAATAGATAATCCTGCATCAGGTAAAGTGATGAAAAAAAACGGAATGATTAAAGAAGCCGAATTGGTAGAGCATTTTAGAAAAGATGAAAAATACCTAACCGTGGTGCAATACAGACTTACCAGAAAAGAATATGAAGAGAGAAAGATGTAAATTAGATGGGATAATTATGGGTATCGTAAAAGAGTATTATAGAGTAGAAGATAAGATGATCGATTATTTTATTCAGAATCCTGAAGAAGCTAGTGATTACTTTGATAATAATTATTGTTTTATGGGTGGTAAATATCATGATAACCCAGAAAGACATTTTTATTTAGATAAATCTTGGGATGAAATTATTCCATTATTGATAAAATGTGATAAGTCTGAAAATAATATAGTAAAAGAGATAAATGGAATAAGCTTTAGGTATTTTGATGATCCCTTCTACATAAAATCAGAATTAGCAGCTGAAATATGTGATGCATTACAATTAATTGTAGAAGAAGAGTTAAGGGAAGCTTATAATATTTCGAAAATGAAGAGTAATGAATTAAATGATGATCTCTGGAAAAATTATTTTCTTCTTTACATAAATAAATTAAAAGCTGCATTTCAAACGGCTAAGAGATTTAAAGATGGTATTGTGATAAATGCGTGTTAGACAAACCCCCACACCATAAATCACTCATTACAGCTTGGGGGAATATATGCAAAGCGATTGAATACTAACCACCTTGCTGGCTTTCATTTATATAGGTTCTATCAGTTTCGATGTGTTGGTGTAACTGATTATGCAAGCTTTGCACAGTGTCTTTTATGCCATTGGCTCCAACAATATTCTTGTTTTCATCTGGGTCTGTTTGGTGATCATACAACATACTCGCATAAATAGAATCTTGTTGGTTAATCCATTCTGTATACAAATATCTATCTGTAATAATAGATTCTCCTTTTATAAATCTAGAATACACTTTTTCTTTCCATGCTTGATCTGGATTTTCGAGCAATGGCACAAAACTTTTACCGTGTAGCTGTTTAGGTTTTTCAAGGCCAGATAACTCACATAAAGTTGGGTAAATATCTATAAACTCAACCAAAGCTTTTGATCTGTGTTGATCATTATAACCGGGCGCTCTTATTATTAAAGGTGCATTGAGTGAGGTTTTAAAATTGGCATGTTTACACCAAATACTATGTTCGCCCAATTGCCAACCGTGGTCGCCCCAAAGTACCACAATGGTATTTTCGGCTAAGCCTAACTCATCTAAAGCATCCAAAACGCGACCAATTTGAACATCCACATAACTCACACAAGCATAATAACCTCTAATCAAGTTTAAAGCAGTACTATCTGCCACTGGTCCCTCTTTAGGAATACTGTAATACGATCTCAATTCACCGAAATTATGAATAGCCGCTTTAGGTGCATTTTGTGGCGGATAATAATTGTTTGGTAATTGAATATTCTCTTCAGGATATAAATCCCAATATTTTTTAGGAGCATTAAATGGCAAATGAGGTTTTAAGAAACCCGTAGCCACAAAAAATGGCTTGCCTTCTTCTTTGAGTCTTTTAAGGTCGGCAATGGTTTTTGAAGCAATTTTTCCGTCAAAATACGCTGTGTCAGCTACTTCGCCAGCTTCGTAAGGAAAGCCTCTTTGTTTGCCGTCACTAAAAATATCTTGGTTAAGCTTTGTCTGGTAGTTCATATAACTACTCGTTTCTGCCGGATTCCAAGGTGCCTCTGTCCAACTGTCTTTTAAATCATCTTTGTGGTGAAACACCTTTCCATTGGAGATTGTGTGATAACCATTTTGCTTAAAAAGTGCTGGCAAACTAATCGCTCCAGGGACATCCTCTTGCGCCCAAGTATTGTAATCTACAAAGCGGTTTACTGTGGGGCGAATGCCGGTAAGTAAACTAGCTCTAGAAGCACCACAAACAGGAATGTTACAATAGGCATTTGTAAATACCATTCCTGAGTTGGCCAATTTGTCGATATTGGGTGAAATAATGTGGCTTTGTCCATAGCAACCCAGCTCCGGTCTCAAATCATCCACCGCGATAAACAAAACATTGGGTTGTTGTATCTTCTCTCTCTGAGGCGAACAGGCAGCTAAACAAGCAGAGATAAATAGCAATATTAATTTTCCATATTTCATATTTTACGATTAAAGTTGATCTACTAAAATTATTAAAGGTCTCTCAGTTACATTCACTGTTACAGTATTATTTTCAATGTTTAATTCGGTGGAGATACCTGCTTCTTGTTGATGTTCCAGTTTGATCTCAGTGGCTTTTTGGCTTGTATCACTAAGTGAGAGAGAGAAGTTGTTCACCGTTGTTCCATCAGAAGTTGGACACCAAAGTACATAAGCTCCTGCTTTTGTTTCTGGATTGCTAAACTTATAAATCCATACATTTTCATCGCCTGAGTTTTGCTCAGCTTGAAAAGTCATTCCACTAAGCGCATTTTTTAATGTTTTTACATAATACCAAGAAGGCTTGAGTTCATCATCTACTGTAACAAAGCCACATTCGCCAAAAACATCGTGCTTGTAATTTTTAAGATCATTGGCGAGGTACATCATCATTCTGTCAATTCCCGCACCGGCACCAATCAAATATTCTCTTACTAACCATTGCCCTTGTATCTCAAACATGCTGATTTTATCCGGGTAAAGTGTATGGCCAAAAGCCGCTGATTGATAGCTGCTTTCGTCTGTATCCCAGCCAAATTCGCTTAACCAGAGTTCTTTATCTGGTAAATGTTTGTCTCTCCATGCTACTATCTTTTCTAGTTTTTCTTTTAGCCCATCTGCTTCTGGGCTTACACCATGTGCCTCTTCGCCAGAATGTTGCTTGCCTCTGGTATTACAGTAATGATGCAGGTTAATTACATCGGCAGGGAAGGAGCCATCTCGATAATGATCTGCCCATAATTTCATCGCTTGTACATAGCTGAGTGAAAGGGCTGCCAAACCACCAAAAACATATTTGGTGTTAGGGTCTGCATTTTTTACTCCAAAACCATCTCCCATTTGGTTGAGGTGTCCGTCGTAAGAAGCACTGCAAAATGCCGCAAACTGGTAAGGTGTAAAATGTCCGGCAGGATCTCCCCACCATCTGTTTGGTTCATTCCAGTTTTCGAAATAATTGATGAAACCCAAACCACTTTTCTTTGGGCTCGCTTCTGTAGTTCGAAGCAGGTTTTCTGGTACTTTTTGATTTCCATATCTAGCTACATATTGGAAAGAGTAATCAGCCATTATTTTATATGAAAGTGGATCGTTAGGGTCGCCTCCAAAGCTTGGAATATTTTCATGCTTATTTTCCTCATCTACATGTCGATGAATGCAGGGAACAGCTTCGATACCCATATCTTTCATTTTTTGGTAATATAAATCACTGTTATTCATATCTGCCTGAGCGTATTTTTCCTTTCCAGCAACTTCGTTTAAGTCTCCCCAATTGATTGGTTTTTGCAAATCGGTTACCCCATTCCAGCGCCAAGGTCTATATTCTCTAACCAGTCCAATCGCTTCGTGTAGTTTATCAGGAATGGTGATGTAAGAGTTCATTCCTATAAATTCATCCATAGTAATAGCAAACTCTTTGGGCTCATTATAAGTGGTTTTGGGAGAAACATCTTCTAACGGATATCCTTTAATTATTACCTCTTTTATTGCCAAATCGCAGTTTTCTGGAAACTCTGCCGATTGATTATAGAAATTGGTCGCTAGTTTTTCTAAATGCAGATATTGAGTTTCGTAATTGCAGCTAAGTGTAATCCATGAGTTGGCATTATCCATCTGTACTTTTATAGAATCTTGCCAATTAAAAGGTGTTCCGGTAGAAACTTGTAGTTCACCTCCACTAATATTTCTCTCTCTTTCTCCATCAAAAATTAATATTTCTTCGATTTTGTATTTGCTACCAAAGTCGATAATAATTCCAGCAGGCCAGTAAGTTTTTACCCCATAAGTTTCCCATCGGGTAGTAGGGGTTTCATTTGCTTCTTGCTCGTCAAACCAAGCCATGTGTTCGCCATAACCAGTTTCATTAATTACCATGTCTTCGGTAATGGGAATAATGCTGGCTGCTTGTTCTTTGCAACTATTAAGGGCAAAAAGGAATAATAGAAAGGTTAATTTAAATATCGTTTTTATCACTGATTGATGCTTTTTATTTATTTGATTAGAATGTAAAGGCAAAAAGAATCTCAGTTAAGAAGAAATGAGGTGTTAATTGCCTCATTCACTCCTTAAAAATTCTCTTTGAAAAATTGCGTGAGTTTTTACTAGTTAATTTCTAACTCATCTTTCGATGGAAAATCTGGGAAAGCATTATGTGGCTCTGCCTGATACCAAAAAGCCACAGAAGCTATGTCGTCTTTTAAAGGCAAATACCTTCCATCGCTTCTCCAACCCAATGCTTGCATGGTTACTTTTAGGTCTTTGTCAAACCGAATTGGGTCGGTTACATGCCAGCGATACATACCAAATCGGGTTTGCGATTTATAAGTAAAATCTCCCTCAGGTCTAATTACATGGAAGCCGGCATAAGGAGTTGTATAATCTATGTACTGTCCTTTTATGGCAAACCCGTAAGAGCCACAAAAATAATCTTCGGTACCAGTGCCGCAAATGGTCGGGAACTGCTTATCTCCATCCATAAAAAATTTAATTTCACCTTCGCCCCACCAGCCATTGTTGTTGCTTTGCCAAGCCATGTAAGTTCCCACATACTGCCCTTTGCCTTTTATGTTATCCACAATGGTATACACATCTTTGTATTTAACAGGATTTACTCTTCTGAACTGTGCGTGGAAATAGGCTGCATCTTCTGGCACTTCGGTTAAGGTATAATCGATTTGGTAATACAAACGCATGGGTTTGGTATCGATATTTTCCATTGTAATGCGACACTTTTTTCTGAAAGGCATCACCCAATAACTATTAAAAGCACTACCGGGATTTACACAAACTGCTAGAGAATTAATTTGTTTGTATTCGTAAGCAGCTGCGAAAAAATCACCTACTGGAACTTCTACAGACGGTTCTTTTTCATCATCCCAATAGATTCTAATTACCGAATATCGCCAGTTACCAGTTGGAGTCATCCAGATGTGTTGAATAGCTCCAGAGCCATCGATATTCGCCAGTTCAAAAACTGAATCAGCAGGAATAACTATAAAAGGATTTGTTTTCCAGCCAAGACCTAAATCTCTGGCAGCCGCTCCGGCACTTCCATCTTCTATTGTTGTTCTGCCTCCGCCGCCTTTTTCTCCGGTAAAGTTTTCTGGGCTAATCGATCTAGTTTTAGCATCTGACAGTTGGTAAAGGTTATTCATATTCACATTTAAACCATTAAACTCTTGGGCATAAAGTGCTACTGAACTAAGGATAAGGCTGAAAACGAAAATTAATCTGAGTCGCATGAGTATAGTTTATCAAAAAATTATATTGAATGATTTTTAAGCTTTAGAAAAAATTAGCGCGATGCACTTTTAAAAAAATGCAGGTATGGCTATATCAATTTATGAAATGTTATGCTACTTTCTGTGATGGACTGTGATGAAAACATAAAGAAAATTGGGGCAAGCGTTTACCTGCCCCATTGAGCAACTAATAACCGATATTTTGTGTCAAATTGGGGTTGAGTTGTAACTCCACAGCTGGAATCGGCATTAGATAATCTTCTTCGGTAATATCGCCAAGTGGTGCTAGATCGCCATTGGCTTTATTCTGGTTAGCTTCTTTTACTTTTTCAGTTCTTACAAGATCAAACCATCTGGTGTATTCGGCGGCTAGTTCCCAAGCTTTCTCTTGTAGTACGGCATCTCTAAACTCAGTAGCAGACAAGCCCGGCTCCAAATCGACTGAGGCATCTGGAGTATCTATAGCTAAGCCTTTTGCTCTTCTTTTTACCATGTTTACAGCTTCATAAGCCTTTTCACTTGGGCCAGAAGACATGGCTGCTGCTTCTGCATAAGTGAGTAATACTTCTGAGAATCTCAAGATTTGTAAGTTTCTACCAGTAAGGTATCTGCTTTCAAAATTATCGTCTCCCGGTATTGAGCCATCTCTAAATTTGCCAACAAATGGATGTTTTGCATTGCTGTTTTGCCACTCGGTACCATCGGTAAATGTGGTGTGGAAAGTAACATCTTTTCTTGGCCCTTCTGGAAAATCATTGAAGAACCCAACCTCAAAAAAGATTTGATCCCATCCGCCTTCTTCACTTGGTCCCATAGTAGTGGCAGTGATACTGGTTCTTGCATTGGTGCCACAATCTACCAATCGGCAAAATTGAATACCCCAAACAATCTCATCATTCAATTCATTAGACATGAGCCAAACATCTTTGTAATCTGGCAAAAGGTAATGTGGTGAGTTATCTATCACTTCACCTGCTTTTTGGGCTGCTAATGCATATTTAGATTCGTCTTTTAGCGGCCAGCCTGCCATGGTTAAATATACTTGAGAAAGTAAAGATTTTGCTGCCCAAACTGTAACACGACCGGGCTCACCAGCCCAAGATTCGGGTAAGTGTTGTTCGGCAAACAATAGATCTTCTTCAATTAAGGCATAAACTTCTTCTATTGGTGATCTGGTAATTTCCATATCTAATGTGGTGGTTGTAATGGGTACATCACCAAAAAGTCTTACCAACCAGAAATAAGAAAATGCTCTTAAAAATCTCACTTGTGCAACTCTTGAAAGTACAGCATCTTCTTCGGCGACTACCTTCTCATAGTTTTCGATCACGTTGTTGGCAGAGTAGATTATTTTATAATGTTGCCCCCAGAAAATAGAAACAATATTGCTGAGTGGTTCTACGGCAAAACGATCGTATTGCGACCAACCAGATTGCGTAGGTAAAGTAGTAAGATCGTCAGCACCCATAAGTGGAGCCCAAATATCTCTAGATGGAATACCTCCCCATGCACCTCCTAGTAATTCAGAATAAGTAGCGGTTACTCCCGCATCCAAATCGGATAAGGAAGAAAAAAATGAATCGCTAACTAATGTTCCTTTGGCTTCTTCTTCCAAATCTTGGCAAGAAAAAACCATTGCCAGAATGAGTAAAACCGTTGTTATGGAAGTTATTTTCATATTTGTATAAATCATGATAATTTCGGTTAAAGCATGGATTAAAGAGAGATTTTAGTGCCTACAGTAAATGTTCTGATGGCTGGGTAAGTGCTGTTGTCAACACCTTGCTGCGTGTCTGAACCAAGTGGTGTAGTAGAAAGCTCCGGATCGTAGCTCGAATAGTTGGTGATTAAACCAAAGTTTTGAACACTGATGTAGAATCTGGCTCTGCTCAGGGTATTTTTCAATACCGTTTCAGGAATGGTATAGCCTAAGGTAACATTGGCAATTCTGATAAAACTACCATCTTCTATCCATTGGTCTGAGTTTGATCTTGAATTACTGGTTGTACTAAATCCCGGAATGTCTGATTGGTTGTTTTCTGGCGTCCATCTGTTGAGTATTTCCTTAGAAGTAGGAATGGCATCGCCACTACCAAGAATTAAGAACCGTGTATAATTCCAAACATCATTGCCTTGAGTACCATTAATCAATACATTCAGATCGAAGTTTTTGTATTCAATGCTGGTGTTCCAACCCCAATTAAAATCTGGAAGTGGGCTTCCCAAAATACTCATATCTTCGTTACCAATTACCTTATCGCCATTTACATCTCTGTATCGAGGATCACCCGGAACTTGATAATATTCTGCTGCTTCTGCTGCCTGATCTTCTTTCCAAGTTCCTTCGTAAGTGAGGCCATAGAATTGGGAAATTGGTTCATCCGGTTTCAGTATAAAGTTGCCAATGTACAGTACACTGTCTTCTCCCAGAGATAGAATTTTATTTCGGTTAATGCTCATGTTGAAAGAAGTGTTTAGTTTGAAATTAGCATGATCGATGGTAGACCAGTTTACCAAAAATTCAAAACCTTTATTCTCAACAGAACCTATATTTTTAAGCACACTGCCACCGCCTGCATATTGTGGTACTGGCACATTTAACAACAGGTCGTTGGTTTCTTTGTGGTAATAATCTATTGTACCATTTACTTTTCCATCTAAAATTCCATAGTCAATCCCTACATTGTATTGTGTGGTAGTTTCCCACTTTAAATCTGGGTTAGATGGAGTTCCCGGACCAACACCCACACTCATAGAAGTGTTGTTAAATGGATAATTCTGGTTGAGTGCCAATGTGGTAAGCGTTTGGTATGGTGAAATTGCCTGACTACCCACTTTACCAATACTGGTTCTTATTTTTAAATCGCTAATAAAATCGACTGTATTTAAGAATGCCTCGTCTGATAAACGCCAAGCAAATGCAGCAGAAGGGAAATATCCATATTTGTTGCCTTCGCCAAATTTAGAAGAACCATCTGCCCTGAACGATGCAGTAAACAGGTATTTATCTTTAAAAGTATAATTTACTCTACCAAGAAAAGATTGAAGCGTTTCATCAGAATAACCAGAAGATACTTGTTGGTTAGCACCTAATTGCAATCGGTAATAGGTTAATGCATTGGTGGTTAAACCTGTGGCATAAGAATAGTTGCCTTCCGATTTGGTAACCTGTTGTTCGTAAATCGCTGAAATGTCAAACTTGTGGTCGTTACCCAGTTTTCTTGCATAATTTAAGATGTTGGTGTTTTGCAACCTGTAATAAAAATTATCTGACTGGATGGCTTCGCTCGTAGATTCATCTGCACCGGGTTGGAAACGCTTAAAGGTCGGGCTATGCGTAAATACGCCATTTACTCCACCCATTACAGAGAGTTTTAAACCTTCAATTATCTCGTAGTTCAGTTGAAGTTTAGACCAAGTATTCCACTTTTTCTCATCGAATAATCTTTCTGTAACCTGATATACTGGGTTTGCTGCAATAGGTCCATAAGAACCCGGAGAAAGCGTATAGCCTTGTGTTTCTTCGTCTATTACAGCAATGTTTGGAGGAAATACATGAGCTGCACCCAAAGCAGTACTTCTACCATCGTAAGTATAATTATTTCTGGCTGTGGTATGGTTTGCATAGATATTAAAGTCTACATCTATTTTTTTAGTAAGCTCAGAACTGAGGTTAGCTCTAATACCATATCTTTTGTAGTATGAGTTTTTGATAATTCCCTCTTGATCTGCCATAGAACCAGAAATATAAAATCTGGTTTTATCGGTACCTCCACTTAAAGAAAGCTGATAATTTTGAGTGGCTCCGGTTCTCAATATTTCGTCTAGCCAATTGGTGCCACCAGTGCTAGCTACAGAGTCAATTTCACTTTGAGTAAATACATCATTTAAACCTAAATCTTGGTTTCTGGCATTTACCACGTTCATGTATTCTTCTGCATTGAGCAAGTCTAGTTCGCGGCTAATTTTATCCGCACTGTAAAATGCATCAAAGTCTATTTTTAGCTGTCCTTTTTTTCCAGATTTAGTTGTGATAATTACAACACCATTCGAACCTCTAGAACCATAAATTGCTGTGGCAGAAGCATCTTTCAACACATCCATCGAAGCAATATCGTTGGGATTAAGCGTAGAAATATCTGCGCCAATAAAGCCATCAATTACATAAAGCGGATTGTTATTGCCATTGATAGAGTTAAAGCCTCTAATTCTTATTTTCATGCTGGCACCCGGTGCGCCACTGGGTGTTTGTACAGTAACTCCGGCAGTTCTGCCCTTCAATGCATTTTCAGTGCGAATCATCGGTTGTTGCTCAAAATCTTCTGAGTTAATAGAAGAGACAGAACCCGTTAAATCAGATTTGTCTTGCACACCATAACCAACCACCACAATTTCTTCGAGAGACTGTACATCGGGAGATAGCGATACATCAATTACAGATTGGTTGGCAACAGTTATTTCTTGAGAGTTAAAACCTACAAAGCTGAAAACCAATACGCTGCTGTTAGAAGGCACTTTTATTTTGTAATTACCATTAATGTCACTCACCGCACCTTGCGAAGTGCCTTTTAAAATCACATTTACACCGGGCAAGCCTTCTCCATCTTCGCTAGAGGTAATGGTGCCACTTACATCAATTTCTTGTAGTAATTCATAAAAGTTATCTTCAGTTTCATCAGGTTTTTCAACATCTACAGAGATAGAGTTATTTACCTGTTTAAATTTTAACTTATTGATTTTAGAAAGCTCGCGCAGCACTTCGTAAAAGTTTCTTTCTCCGCTTTGCAGTGTACCTTTAATTTTATCGTTTCGGATGCTTTGGTCAGAATAAGCAAATTTGTAGAGTGTTTGCCGCTCTATGTCTTTGAAAAAAGCATTGAGTGAAGAGATGTTAGAATTGATTACTACATCCACCTCTTTCACATTTTTTACCTGGGCGTTGCCTTCAGAAGCCAGTATTACCGAGTAAAACACTGTCTGAAGTAGCAAGCCATACAAAAAAAGTTTAGATAGCATTTTCGTTAGGTATAATATTTCATTTTTCATATTTTTAGATAATTAAAATTAATAAATAGTTAGTGGCTCTGCCTGTACATTATGTATGGTTTGGTCGCTTGAGTAATGTTGGCAGAGTTGCAGAATTTTAGCCAGTATATCTTCGTGAGATGGAGATGTACTGGTTTTTTTTAGCTCGAATTATTCATCTTCAATAGGGTTTATGTATACATTTTTATCTTCTATTCGGTAGTTAAACTTCATGGCAAAGCCCATACTTTCCAATACATTGTCGAGGCTTTCTTCTTGAAATTCACCATTAAAGGATTTCATTATCTTTTCTGGTCGATCTATGTGAATGGTAACTCCATACCATTTTTCCAATACATCTTTAATTTCGGTAATGCTGCTTTTTTGGAAGTACAGGATGTTATCTTTCCAGCCGATTTCCAGTTGATTTAGTATTTCTACGGTAAACTCATTGTTAGTCCATTGGGCTTTTTCACCGGGAACAATCAACTGTCGAGTAATCTTACCATTCGATTGATTACTTACTTCCACCGAGCCTTCAATTAGAGAAACTGATACATTTTCACTGTAACTGTTCACATTAAATTGGGTGCCAAGAACTTTGGTCGTAATATTTCCGGCTTCTACTAAAAAAGGTCTTTTAGCATCTTTGGTTACTTCGAAATAAGCCTCTCCAATAAGTTTTACTATTCTGGCCGTATCTGAAAATTGCGAAGGGTAAATGAGTTTACTACCTGAGTTCAGTTTTATATAAGTGCCATCGGTCAATTTAAGAGATATTTTCTGCCCAGCACTAGTGGCTCTTTGTTCCATCGTAACTACTGGTGCTTTTTCAACATTAAGTTGATCGAAGAATAAGTAAGCAGAAGCTAAAGCCACTAAAATGAGTGTAATTACTGCTGCAATACGATATAAAGAGGCAAATTGAGGGAATGCAATTCTTTTACTTTGAGTACCAGCTTTAATCTTTGCCCAATCGCTTTGCTTCTCGGTTTCGCTGGCTGTAAATTGTTTAAACTGAATGGTGCTTAAAAATGCTCTTGCTTCTTGTAGTTCTTTTATCTTATCAGGATGTTGTTCGCACCAAGATTGCCAGTAATTTTCGAGTTCTTTATCTGGTGATTTTACCCACAGCCAAAATTTCGGATCGTTTAAAAATGCTTCAGTCTGGTTCATATTCGTACTTGATAAGAGAGCTTTTCTTATATGTGTAAGTACCCAAACTTTTTCCTAGTCAGATTTTAAATATTTTTCAACTTTATGATAATTGTAAAGAAGTCAATATTTTGATTATAGAATAGCAGGTAATTGAATTATTTGTTGCGATTTTTGCATGTAAAACCTTGGCTAAGGTAAATTTGGATAGATAAAGAGTAAGGAGAATATTAAATCGCCTAGAGATGCTCTCAAATTTTTAATCGCACTATGCACCTGATTGTAAGCCGTTTTTTTACTGATGCCCATAATCTGAGAAACATCATCATAAGAGAGGTTATTAAAATAGATGAGATAGATTAACTCTCTCTGTTTGGGGGCAAGTTGTTGTATGCTATCCTTTAGTTTTGAGATATGGTGTTTTTCTAACTCAATCTTTTCCAAGTATTCCTGCTCATGAAAAAATATCTCAAACGAATCTTCAAAATAGCCTTGT
This sequence comes from Thalassovita sp., assembly GCA_002729595.1. Taxonomy (GTDB): domain Bacteria; phylum Bacteroidota; class Bacteroidia; order Cytophagales; family Flammeovirgaceae; genus Chondrinema. The sequence goes on from PBYL01000424.1 coordinate 26,763, forward strand.
ATGTTCTTAGCTCTTGTTTGGTCTTTCCTTATCTGATGTTGGATTTTATACCGCAAACTCTTATAAAGATAAGCTTGTAAAGAGTAAGTAATGGTGGTTTTACTACGGTTATTCCAGAGGTCTATAAATAAGTCTTGGATGCAATCGTGGTTGTAGGCTTTAATTCCACTAAACTGGCAAGAGTAGTTATACAAAGGTTGATAGTATTTATTATAAATACATTCAAAACTGGCATAATCGTCTCGGCTAAGTCCGTTTATTAGCTCTTTATCGTCGATTATGTGTTGTTTTTTGTCAACCATTTAGCTTTTTGTGTTTACTTATTAAGGTGGTATTTTCTGGCAGATAGTAAATTAATGCATCCTGAATATACACACAGATAGTCACAAGTAGAAAAGTAAATGCACAGTTATGCCTGAAATAAAGACTAAGAAAGAATTTAATTGGTCTTAATCAGCATTTCAACTACTTAAATTACCGAATTGTTGAGAGATATTAAATAAGAATTAATACATTGTTTATTTAACAAGTTCTGGATTATTTTTTTATTTGAATAAGTGCTATTCGGTTATCTCAAATGAAGGGGTTGTTATTACATTACTTTTATTGTTTTCTCTATCAAGGAGATAGATTTGGAAGTAATATGGGGAAACATAGTTTTTATAGCCATTATATGGAAATTGAAAGATAGCCGCAATTTCGCCACTAAAAGGGCTGAATTTGTAAAGCTGATAACCTCCTTCACTATTAAGACTATTTGGAGTAGTAGCTTCATCGAAGAAAATCATGCTATAATTACCTCCATCTGATTCGTCTATTTTACCATTTTGGTCATACATTTCAATTATTAAATTTCTTTCTGTTTCGTTTATGTTTTCATAGATTATTCCAATATCACCTTGCTCATCAGAAAATTTAATTAAAAAGCTAAATGCTTGTTGTTCTTCGTTAAAGGCATTTGTTATGGATTCGTTGGGTGAGAAGCCAAGTAATTCAATAAATGGTGCAGGATTCTCTTCGGTTATATTTTCTTCGTAACAACTAGTCAAAAATAAACATGAAATAAAAATGTATATGTACTGATAAGTGCGCATGGTTATTTGGTAAAGTTTATCATTAAAGAAAAAGAAAGTCCCACATGAGAGTAGCTATCCTGATTTGCCAAAATATCTTCATCAGAATTAATCATATTAAATTCTGAAATAATGGAATTTGAAAAAACAGAGATTCCATATTGTACCATTCCTTTTGTATGCATAATAAAAGATAGGCTATTATAATAACCGATTTTAAGCCCTCCCTTTAGAGTAGGGTTATATAATGTGCTTATATCTGTGTCATGAATAAATGGAAAGTAGAAAGAAGGCCCAGATTTAAGCATTAAATTAATCTTTTCACTTAAAGGAGTTTTTAAAAGTATAGGTACTTTAACTGCATGATATCTGATCTTATAACCAAAATAGTTACTAGCTTTATAAGGTTCAGAAAAATATTCATAAGTTAGGCCAATACCCAAGTTTAAAGAATCTGGGAGGTAACAATATCCTATTGATAAATTTGAAATAGCTCTTACTTTATGGTCTATATACTCTGGTTTTTCTTCCAGATGTAAACGCGGAGCAAGACTTAAATCGAAAAGGTGCTGTTGGGCTTTTGCTTGTAATACGCCCAATAGTAATGCTACTATAAGTATATTTTTGAGACGCATTATTTGCTGTTTTTGAATTTATAACTAAGACTTAATGAGAGATTAAAATTGTCGAGTTTAAATGAAGTATTTAGCTCATCTTCAGACTCATCAATAATAACAGAATCATTACTTTGGTAGACGACTCTACTAGGTGTATAATTAGCTTTTTGAGCTTGAACTTCTATATTAAAAGACAATGATTTGTTCAATTTAATTTTTCCTCCTAAGGCACTATTTATACCTATAAATGTATTTCCAGTAAAAATGGCTTTTTCATTTTGGTAAGTATAAACTACTTCTGGAAAGCCTGTAAGAGCTCCAAATGTTAAGAATGGTGTTACATTAAAAAAGCTTTTATTAGAAAGAAATACTACTGAAGGTGATATGAAAACTCCTCTGCCCCAAGCTCTAACCTCATAAATGGGAAAAGAGACTTTATTGGCTACTTGTTCTTGTCCTTTGAGGTAATTTGTAGAAAGTCTAAACCCAAATGTCTGATTAATTTGATAATTAAAATTGAGACCCGAAGCTATACCTTTAAAGAGTCCATTAGTTCCTATCAATTCGTTTCCAGATTCTGCACTGCTAAAGATGTAAGATATAGTTGGTGAAATATAAAATCGATTCCAGAATTTCTGCTCACTATTTTCTTGTGCAAAACTACAATGAGTTAGAGTAAAGAAGCTTATGAAAAGTAAAAGGTGTAAACTATTTTTAGGAAAATATTTGAATAGTACTTTATTTAATTGGTAATTATTTTTAAACATTAGCTGGTAATTATATCATATGGTCTTAAAAAATTGCTAGGGGTGTTTATGATAATTTTTTACTTATTAAATGAAAAAACTCATGTTAAGATACCCTTAAAATATTTGCGTAAAAGTATACATGAATAACCTTTTTAGGTGAATTTGTATTGTTTTTTTGTTACTAAATTCTTACACGAGTAAACGAGGTATTGGTAAATGAAAGTTGGAGGCTATTTTAACATGAATATATATTGAGTATTTTCTTAGATCAGATGTTTTTTATCTACTCAATACCCATATAATTCAATTTTAATCAAAATATATACGCTGGCTTATAATTTTGCATTATATATCTTTTTGTATAGGTATATGAGTTGTATGGCCAATTTATATTTAAATATATAAAGTATGCCTCTTCTGGAATCGCTGGAGATATATAAAAATTAACAGAATGTTAAATCTGTAAATATTTATATTTTTATGTAACCTTGATATTCAATTTTTAGTAAAATATATTATCAATTAAGTTACAAAAAAATGAAAGTACTACAGGCAAATACATATCCACTTCTCCTCTGATAAGCTCCATTGCCTGAGTATCAATTAACAGAATTATTTTAATTCTTTTTAATAAAATTTTGTAATAAAAATTAATTGCTTGCTACTAATCTTTTCAAAGAATAAATAAGCAAATCAGAGAATTGGCTGGAAAGGCTTTTTCCTTATCGAGCAATAATTCATTGTAATTTTCGAAAATTTAAGCATCTGGGTTTAAAAAGCTCAGCAGGAATTGCTTTGTCTAATTATCAAAAAAGAGGAAGAAAATACTATCAAAATATACCAAAATATTTGGTTTATTACGTTAGAAAATTTTAACTAAATGTAAATAATGGAGGAGTTTTTTGTACTAATAAATTTTCTGAAAAATAAGAGATTGATAAAGTAGCGTAGGAATCAGATTCACACCAAACTATTAAAAATCTTAAATCACAATTCGTCTTAAATAAAGCAGGAGAAATACAATTTTATTTCTCTACTGGCATCGCTTTGCCTAAGCTGCTAAGACTTTAAACTATACTACTATGGAATTTCTAAGTTATGCTTTGGAGCCTGTAAACTTGCCTTATACATTTTTAATGATATTGGTTTCATTTTACTGGTTGGGCACATTTGTAGGTGTACTTGATCTAAGCAGTTTTGATGTTGATGTAGACTTGGATGCCGATATAGATATGGATGCAGACGTAGACACAGACGCAGATGTATCAGCAGAAGGAGGAAGTGCAGTCAACAATCTGCTTCACTTTTTCAATATAGGTGAAATCCCTATCATGATTCTGATAAGCTTTTTTGCACTGTTTCTTTGGATAGGTTCTGTTTTAAGTAATTATTACCTAGCAAACAGCTCTTGGGGCGTAGCTGCAATATTATTTATCCCACTCATTATAGTGAGTTTGTTGTTAACCAAAGTTGCTTGTATGCCTTTTGTGCAAATGTTTAAGCACATCAACAAACCAGATGATGTAAAGGTAGTTGGCAAAGTTTGTACTTTGAGAAGTACGGCTGATGGTGAAAATATGGGATTGGCAGAAGTAAAACTAGATGGCATAGCCCAAACAGTTTATGTGGTAACACATGACGGTACTCCGCTTAATAAAGGTGATCAGGCATTGGTACTGATGCGCAAAGAAGATAAAAACTGCTATGTGGTAGAAGCCTATCACACATCAAATTGAATTTAAAAACACATTTATATAAAACTGAATTACAATTTAATTTCTAAAAGATATGATTGGACAAACAGTGATAATTTTTCTGGTAGCTACTGCCGTGATCGTTTTTGGTACAGTTGCTATAATTGCCAGCTTTTTTAAAAAAATTCCTCAAGGTAAAGTAATCGTAAGAACTGGTATTGGAAGTGCAAAAGTATTCTTTAGTGGAGGTATGGTTGTACCTGTTTTGCACAGAATGGATGTAATGGATATCTCTGTGCAAAGCTTCGAAATTAGCAGAGAAGGCAAAAACGGATTGATTTGTAGAGACAACCTCCGTGCAGATATTAGGGTTGCATTCTTCGTGAGAGTTAATCGCGATAGTGTGATGGATGTTGCTCAAGCAATTGGTTGCGATAGAGCATCAGATACTAGTTTGCTAGTTGCTTTGTTTGAAGCAAAATTCTCAGAAGCTTTAAAAACCGTAGGTAAGCAATTCGACTTTATCGATTTATACAATTCGAGAGATGAGTTGAACAACATGGTAAGAAAGGCGATTGGTACAGACCTTAATGGTTATATTCTAGAAGACTGTGCGATTGACTACTTAGAGCAAACTCCGCTTGCTTCACTCGATCCAGATAATATCTTAGATTCTGAAGGTATCAAGAAAATTACTGAGAAAACTGCTGCTCAAAAGATACTTGCTAACAAGATTAGAAACGACGAAGAGAAAACCATTAAAAAGCAAGATGTTGAAAGACAAGAGGCAGTCCTTGAGCTTGAAAAGCAACAAGCTGAAGCAGAAGAGAAACAACGCAGAGAAATTTCAACAATTCGCTCAAGAGAAGAAGCTGCTGCCTCAATGGTAGAGCACGAAGAAAGATTGAAAGCAGAAACTGCTCGCATCCGTGTAGATGAGGAGTTGGAGATTGCTACTCAAAATAAAGAGAGACAAGTAATTATCGCTCAGAAAAACAAAGAGAAAGTAGATGCAGTAGAGACAGAGCGTCTAGAAAAAGAAAGAATGCTAGAAGCTACAGAAAGAGAGAAAATTGTTTCGTTGGCAAATATTGCTAAAGAAAAAGCCCTTGAGCAAGAGAAACGCGATATTCAAGATGTAATTAAAGAGCGTATCATTCTTGAAAAATCTGTGGTAGAAGAGCAAGAGAAGATTAAAGATACTCAGGCTTATGCAGAGGCAGATCGTTTGAAAAAAGTATCAATTACCAAAGCTGAGCAAGATGCAGAAGAGCAATTATTGAAAGAAGTAAAAGCTGCTGAAGCACAAAGACAGGCTGCTGAAATTAGAGCGAAACAAAAACGTATTGATGCAGATACTGAATTTATGATCGCAGAAAAAGATGCAGAAGCTACCAAAGTGTTGGCTAAAGCGAAAATAGAAGACGAAGCTGCTAGAGGTATTGCAGAAGCGAAAGTAATTGAATTTAAAGCGCAAGCTCAAGAGTTGCAAGCTGCTGCAGATGCTAAAACTATCGAAGAAACAGCCAAAGCAGAGGCAAAAGGTATGGAAGCGAAGGCAATTGCCATCGAGAAACAAGGTATGGCTGAGGCTAAAGTAGCTAATGAGAAAGCATTGGTAGAAGCACAGAGAATTAGAGCAGAAGCTGAGGCTAACAAATTGTTAGACGAAGCTGGTAGAGGTTTGGAAGAATTCCGCTTGAAATTGCAGATTGAGAAGGATATTGAAATGGCGCGTGTAAATGTGCAAAAAGACATTGCTATGGCACAAGCTCAAGTAATGAGTGATGGATTAAAATCTGCTAAGATTGATATCGTAGGTGGAGACAGCATGTTCTTCGAGAAAATTATTCAGTCTATTACCACTGGTAAATCAGTAGACCGCTTTGTAGAAAGCAGTAGTACTGTGCAGGAGATTAAAAGCAACTTGCTTGATTCTGAAAATGGTAACATGATTGAGAAAGTAAGAGACATGATTTCCAGATTCGGATTAACCACAGAAGATATCAAAAACTTGAGTGTATCAGCCTTGTTGTTCAAACTTTCAAGCTACAGCAACGACTCGAAAGAGCAGAGCTTTATCAGTAGTTTGATAGACCACGCCAGAAAATCAGGCATTGCCGAAATGCCAGTGAAAGCACTTGGTTTGTAATCAATCTTCAGTGAACAGTCAACAGTTATCAGTTGTCAAAATACGATGACTGATAATTGCTCTCTAGTAACAGTAAATGAAATACTGTAATCTGTTAACTGCACACTGTTAACTGTAAACTGATACATGTTCACTGATACCTGATTACTGCTAACTGTAACCACCTGTTAACTGAAAAAAATGGAACAAAATACAA
>PBYL01000425.1 GCA_002729595.1 Thalassovita sp.
CTGTCGTTTAGTAAACCTACATCAATACCAATTTCAAATTCTTCTTGTCTTTCTGGTTTTAAGCTGCTGTTACCCAAAACTGTAGATGGCACAACACCACTTGTACTGTTAATAGAAACTGTGTTATAGTTAGAGAATCTATCAAATGCACCAAGTGCAGTTAAGTTACCTGCTTGTCCCCAAGAAGCTCTCAACTTAAATGTTGGGATAGTCGTACCGAAAGTACTTTGCCAGAAATCTTCAGATGAAATAAGGTAAGAAGCACTTGCTTTAGCATATACTTGGTTTCTTTCGTCTGTACCGAAAACAGAAGCTCCATCAAGTCTTAAAGCACCAGTTAAGAAGAATTTTTCTTTAATACCGAATGTTTGTTGAGCAAAAGCACCCCAGTAAGAAACTTCACTTCTGTAATCTGATTGACCGATAATTGTACCAGCAGAAGCAACTTGTGCAGCAGGAACAAGGTCTTGAGCAGTAAGTGAAATGCTTTCTAATGTTTGATTTTGCCATGTACCACCAATTACACTAGTCGAACGGATACTTGGAGAAATATCAAAATTGTAGCTTACATTTAAATCACTGTTATACTGAAATACGTTTGCATCTCCTCTTGTAGCATAACCTCCATCGTAGTAAGAAGTATTCGCGATTGGTAGATAACCTGTTCCAGATTGGTTGTAGTAGTCGATACCTAATTGATAAGTAATCGTCATGTTATCAATCGGGTTAGCAGTTAAACCAAAGTTTGTGATTACACGGTTTGTTTTTTGACCAAATTTGTAATTTGCCACAACCTCTGCTGGGTTAGAAAACAACGATACTTCAGGATAAACACCAGAAGCATCTGGAGTTGGATCGATTGTGTTATCTGCAAAGATAAAACCTGTAAGCGCTCCGTAATATTCAACTAAACCACCGTTTGGAATATCTTGACTAGTACTGTTTGTATAATTTAAACCTAAGTTTACAGACAACCAGTCATTCACATATTGATTTAGGTTTAAACGAGCACCATATCTCTCGAAGTTAGAATTTTTAACTATACCGCCATTATTCAAATATGAGCCAGAAATAAAGTATTTTGTTTTATCTGTACCTCCATTAATCGAAATGAAGTTTTCAGAACCATAACCTTTATCAAAAATTTCTTCTTGTAAATCGTAACGAGTTACATTCTCAGTACTTAAATCTGTGTAGTCTGTAGCACTAACCCAGTCAACTGGAGATTGGTTATAATCTATTTTCTTTCTCAGTTCGTTCATTCTAAAGCTGGTAGACAATGATATTTTTGGTTTACCAGACTGACCTCTTTTTGTAAAGATTTGAACCACACCATTACTTGCTCTAGAACCGTAGATAGCCGCAGCTGCAGCACCTTTAATTACTTCTATTCTTTCAATATCATTCGGGTTAATATCAACAAGTCTGTTCTGTGTTGTACCCCCAAGGTCGATTAGCTCATTGCTACTGTTACTTACTATTACTCCATCAACAATGTACAAAGGATCAGAACTACCAGTAATCGTACTTGGCCCTCTTAATCTTACACTTATACCACCTGCAGGATCACCTGAGTTTTGCTGAATAAGTGCACCAGAAATTTTCCCTGATAATGCTTGATCTATAGCTACTGCACCAGTATTTTCTAAATCTTTTGATTGTACGGTAGAAATCGCATTTCCTAATTGCTTTTTACTGGTTGCTACTGTAGAACCTGTAACAACAACCTCATCGAGGCTTAGAATATCTGCCTTTAAAGGAACATCAATTGTAATCTTAGTTTGTGCTCCAAGTGAAACAGGTAAACTTTGAGAAACATATCCGATAGACCTTACAATTAATTTGTATTCTCCCGGATCAACATTAGTAGAAATTGTAAATTCACCATCCAGATTAGAAATTGTTCCAACATCTGTGCCCTCAAGCTGAAGAGTAGCACCGATTAGTGGATCTCCACTTCCTTGATCTGTGATTTTACCCATAATTACATAATTAGCCTGGGCCATCACTTCCGCATTAAAGAAAACAATAAGCCCCATCAACCCTAGCATTATAAGGCGTTTTTTGTAATTGATTACTATTCTCATAGTCGTGGTTTAAATTAAAAATACATTGTTACTAAAAGATATGGTTGTTATTGGCTAAGGGCTGACTGCTAAATCGATAAAAAACCGCAAAATGGTTAAGTACTTGCAGCTTTTTAAAGCAAAACTTTGTATTTATAAGCTAATATTAGAATCAAAAAAATTTATTTGCAATAAAAAGTAGCAATATTGATCAATAAACTGCAAAATATTGCATGTTTACGCCAACGATCATTATATTTCTGTTTCTTTAGAAGATTTTATTTATATTATACTCAATTAGCCATAGTTATTTATTACTAAAACAAACACATACAAGCCTTCGGCCTCAATAATTAAGTATGAAAAAAGAAAACAGGCATCAGGTGATTTTACATAATGTAAGCATACACAATAGAGTTTTGCTATCTGATTTATCTCAATTACTCAATGTTTCTATAGATACTGTTAGAAGAGATGTAGTAGAATTACATATTCAAGGAAAACTAAAGAAAGTACACGGCGGTGCTATAGCAAATGGTTTTCAGTTTAAGCAAAACGTATCGAACGATGAAATATATGCTGCAGAGTGTAAACATATAATTGCAGAAAAAGCCGTACAATTAATTAAAAACGATCAAGTAATTTTAATAAGTGGAGGCACAACCAATCTAGAATTAGTAAAAAGATTGCCGCTAAAACTCCGAGCTACATTTTTTACCCCTAGTCTGCCTATTGCTTTAGAGTTAATGTCTCACCCTACTGTAGAAGTAATACTTATTGGTGGCAAACTTTCTAAAGATTCGCAAGTATCAATGGGTGGCTATGCCATTAATATGCTTTCAGATATAAAAGCTGATTTATGCTTTTTGGGTACCGGATACATGGATACGAGTAATGGGCTCACCGAATTTGATTGGGAAGTGGTGCAAATTAAAAAAGCCATGATTAGATCATCCAAAAAAGTAATATCTCTCACTATTTCCGAAAAATTAAACTCCCATCAAAAATATAAAATCTGTCAATTACAAGAAATTAATACACTTATTACAGAGCTTGATGGAGATAACGAATTACTTACGCCTTATAAAAGAATGATTAATACAATACTTTAATAGCAAATAAAAATGGTGTTTACTGTAAAATACAATAAACACCAAATTTTAAGATTTATGGTTATTGAATTATTCACCTCTTAACCATGCAAATGCTTTTTCTCTTTGAGAGAAATATTTATACTCTACACCTGCATTAGAATCGGTACTATTTACAATTTTTTCAACTGTAATTTTATTAAAAATATCACCAGAAACTACAATAGCATTCCTTTTAAATCCTAACTTAAGAATCTCTGGTTGCCAAACTTCGTTGGTCCATTTTTGATCGGCAACACTTACAACTTTCATATTAGCAACATCTCCCATAATAGAGTCTGCCTTATGTTTTTTGAAAGCTTCTAAAATTTTATTCATATTAGCTCTGTAAGTATCAGAGTTCGCAAAACCATTCCAGGTATTTTCAATACTGTTTGAATCTGGATGATATTTGATAGATACAACTTTATCCTCAAAATAAGTTATTGGTTCTGCAATTGTGTTTGATGACATATTTAATTTGTTTAGACTATAAAATAATTACGATTTTATGCTGTCCAACCACCATCAACCTCAACTATTTGTCCATTTACATAGGTTGAAGTTGCAAGGAAATAAGCAGCTTGTGCCACTTCGCTAGGTTGACCTGGACGCTTCATAGGAATTTGAGCAATTGTAAGTGCTCCAAACTCCATCATTTGTTCTTGGGTTAAGTTATTAGAAATGTTAGTTTGGATAAGACCCGGAGAAACTGCGTTTACTCTAATGTCTCTATCTGCAAGTTCTACTGCCAAACCTTTGGCAACTGCATTTAAAGCTCCATCTATAGCATTTCCAGCACTGAAAAGTGGAAGACCTTTTTTATCTGCAATACCTGAGCAGAAAATTATATTACTTCCTTTTTTCATAAGAGGCACAGCATAGTGAACACACATAAATTGTCCATAAAAGCGCGTATCGAGTAATCTACGTACATCTGACATTGGTACTGATTCTACCGGACCAAACCATCCGCCACCAGCACAAGTGCATAGTACATCGATGCTCTCAAAAGACTGAATAAATTCTTTTACAGACTCTTCATCCGATACATCAACAACTTTGTATGCTGCACGTTCAGACATTGTTGCAACTGCGTCTTTTAGTTTAGATTCGGTTCTACCACAAATAGTAACATTTGCACCTTCTTGGTCAAATCTTTGGGCAATACCTAATCCAATACCTGAACCACCACCTGTTACGATAATTGTTTTGTTTTCAATGCTCATTTTTAATTAATTTATCTTGTTTATAAATGATTGATTTGTTTCAGCTTTGATAATATAGAATTACTTAATGTGGCTTTTTAACCATACAAGTGCATCTTCTCTAGATTTGAAATAAGCGACAGACGGATTATCTGCATCTTGATATAGGCCATCAAGATTCTTTTTAAGTTGATAATCACTAAAGAAATTATCTGAAGATACGATGGCATTGTATCTTTCAGCACCTAAAGCTTTTATTGATCTTGGGTACCAATCTTCAGTAGCCCATTTAAGATCTTGTGGAAAAAGACTCATCTTTTTCTGATCGAAAAACCAATGTATCACTTTGTATTCAGTAGCTATTTCAAGGGCTTTGTCCCAAGCAGCTCTGTAATCTTCACTTTCAGAAGGACCAGTAAAGGTCATCTCTAAATAGTTAGAAGATTCATTATACACAAGTGAGATACTTTTCCAATCGTGCTTAATTAGTTGTTTTTCTAAATTGTCGCTGGTCATAAATTAAATAATTTTTGTACAATACTAAGATGGAAATAGTATTATTTACATTTAAAACCAACGAATTTCAAACTTGTGTACGTAAACACTATCTAGAAAGAAATATAAAGATTCTAAGAGCATATATTATTTATACATAATTGATTATCAGCTATTTGCTAAAAATCAAAATAGTTGCATATCTAACATAATTGAGTGATAAGAAAATTACAGCTTATTATATTGTGTATATTTTAAAAGTTTTTGCTTCTTTTTTATATAAAAAATTACCTGTAAATAATTTTTCTATTGTTTCACATTGAGACTTAAACAATGTATACACCAATATTGGTTGATTCGAAATAAGATAAGAAATGCAATTATAATATTTTTTTGAACAATCATTCCAAATTAAATCATTAGAAAATATGTATAATATGCGAAATTTTGCCAAAAACGCAGATTCTATTTTTATCTATAGTCATCAATTTGAAATGCACTAATCTTAACTCAAATTTTTGTCTCCCAATTCTGGGGAATAGTTACCCAAAGGATGTAGAAAGAAGTACGCAAAAAATTTTAATTCAAAAACCCAATAATTTGCTAGATACGGCGGAAAAGAGCCTAGAATTAGTGCCAAGCGCATTTTTACTGAGAAATATAATTATTTTTTGATCTGGAATAGTACTTGAAAATATCTAATCAAATTTTGACTTAAACCTTAATCCAATGGCAGAAATAAAAATAGAACGCAAAAAGAAATCAGTTTGGCAATGGATAGTTGCTTTCATCCTGATTTTAGTTGTAGCTGTTACATTGATAATCACTCAATTAAGTGAGCCAGATAATAGCTACGAAAACCAATACAACTCTTCTACTGATACACAACAGGTTGACCCGATAACGGTCAATTAGGTAGATAAAAAAATTACTAAGATAAATTTAACTTAACCAAACACTTAAAATGGAAACTGCAGTAAGAAAATATCAGGTACATAAAACCGATCTATACCCACTATCGCAAATGGATAAATTTAAAGTAGCTAAAGAATATCCAGATGTTAGAGGTTGGGATATAGTTGGAGGAGATGGCGAAAAACTAGGTAAAGTAAAAGATTTGATTGCTGATGTTAAACACATGAAAATCAGGTATTTAGATGTAGACCTTAAACACGAATTTTTCGAAGATGGAGAGGATTATCAAATACTCTTACCTTTAGGTGTAGCAATTCTTAACCGTGACGATCACAACGTAATTGTTACTGGTATAACCAGAGCGAACCTAGCTAACTTCCCATTGTATAAGAGAGAACCTATTTATGTAGTTCGCTCTTACGAAACTGCTGTACAATCATTCTTCGAAAATAGATTAGATAGCCCTCAAACTACACCAACAACTTATAATGATGAGTTCTATCACCACAGACATTTCGATGATTCAGCCTTTTATAGAGATTAGTATTTGAAATAATAAATGAGTGTAATTCCAAATAAGGGGAGATAGTAGAGCAATTTACGTAATTATCTCCCTCTATTTTTTATACTTAAAACTTCACTCCTAGAGTAGCATAAAAGCTCCTACCATCAGAAGGAATAATTCCCGGACCAGGATAACCAGACGCTCTTCTGGTAAAATACATATTGTCTGTGAGGTTATTACACCCTGCTTCTAGCAAAAACCATTTATAACTATAGCTTGCAGAAAAATCCATTACATAATAGGCGGGTATAATTCCTTCTACAGCCGATGGCGTTTGCGTTGCATTACTCGCATCAGAAAACTGCTCATCTGTATAAGAATATAACAATGATGCTTTTAGCTTTTTCCATCCGAAAGAGAGCCCTGTTTTTAAATTGATATCTGGTACCAACTCAACTTTATTCCCTTTAATGGCAGATTCTTTAGAAGCCACATATTCTGCATTTATTAAAGACACATTACCGAAAAGCTTTAACTTAAACTGAGAATCAGAATGTAAAAGTTTTAGAATATCTGCATCAGTAAAAGCTTCTAGCCCGATATGTCTAGAATCTCCCACATTGGTTCTGTATCTATAACTTCTATAATTGGTTTCGTCTACTCTTAAAATGGAGCCGATTCTACCATTATACTTCAAATAAAAAGCACTGATATCGAAATTAAACCAGTCTTGGTATTTGCCTCTAAAGCCTAAATCGAAGTTAAATCCAGATTCATCTTGGATGTCTTCATCCACTACCAAATTGGGATTATTCACTCGAATATCATTAAAGTTGATGGCTCTAAAATTTCGAGAGAAATTGCCATAGATTTCTAGATCATCAGACAACCAATAGCTTGCTCCCAAACCGAAAAACATGAATGATCGCACTCGCTCTTTATCTTCGTAAACATTAAAAGTAGAATCTACACCTAAGCCAGTTTCTGGGTCTTTTACTAAAACCGAAGATTGATAATAGCCATCTGCTTGCGTATTGATATACTCAAACCTTAAACCGGGAGTAATGCTTAACTTTTCACTAAGATTGAAAACATTTTCTACAAAAGCTGAGAAGTTATAGCCGGGAAAATCGAAGTCAGAATCTTCCAAACTTTCAGGGTTTAAGAAATGAAAATCCGCATCTGAACCAGCAGAGCCATTCCCTTGCATTCTTTGTGTATCACCTTTGTAAAATCGGATACCAGTAAGCAGTGCAGAAGGCTGATTAAATGTATTGTAGTGATAAATGAGTCTGGTTTCGTTTCCAAAGTTCTTAAAATCATCTACGAATAAATTTCGCTCCGTATTATCATCTACTCTATCGATTCGCTGTAAATTACCTAGCGCATCTCTCCCACCAATTAGTCCAAAATTTCGAACATTTAGCAACAAATTATCACTTATATCATAATAAAACGAAAGCGAAAACAAATTCCAATTTACCCTAAACCAGTTTCTATCTCTAATAGACTGTCGTGGGTCTTCATTGAACATGGCATCGGTGAGGCCACCTGGCTGTTTAGCCAGATATTTCATATAAGTGTATTCCAGATTGATTTTGAGTTTGGAAACCGGATTCCAATTTACACCTCCATACCACATATCTAGATCGAACTGTGAGTTTGGTCTCCATCCATCACCTTGCTTATGCTGATAAAAGGTATAGTAATTCAGCTTTTTTACAGTGCCTCCTACACTATTAAATGAGTTAAAAAAACCGAAAGAACCCAAAGTTTGTCTTGAAGTAACCTCAATGGCTTTGTCCTTTGGACCTTTTTTGATGATGAAATTCAACAATCCACCAAACTGAGTTCCATACTGTAGTGAGGCCGCTCCTCTTACCAATTCAATTTTTTGCAGAGCCTCTGTGGGTGGAGTATAGTAACTTTCTGGGTAACCCAAAGCATCAGCACTGATATCATACCCGTTTTGCCTTACATTAAAGTTAGAAGTTCTGTTTGGGTCTAAACCTCTCGCTCCAATTCCTAATTGCAAACCTGCTCCGTCTGATTCCCAAATATTCAATCCCGGAACTGATGCATAAATCTGTCTACTATTATTAGTTGCCAGATTTGCCGCTAAGTTATTAGGCAAGATCACTTCGTTTTTCTTTGAAGCATAGATGGCCGTTTTTTCAACCGCATTCAATCTGGTAATACTATTCAACTCTTGTTCGCCAGTAACTTCAAGTTCATCCAAAGTAGATTCTAGCAAAGGCAAAGTAAAGTTTACTTTTTTGTCTGAACTTTTAATTTGGATAGAAACTGTTTGCGTGGCATAGCCCAACAAAAAAGCACTTATTTTATATGTCCCCGACGATAAATTCTTTAGTTCAAATGTTCCATCTTCATTTGTAACTGCCGACACATTTTTGCCCTGAACATAGACTTTCACTTTTCCCAGTGCCTCTCCAGTTTCATTCTCTGCGACTTTCCCTGTTACAGAGTAGTTCTGCCCAACAGCAAAATTGGCTAGAGCAATTAATGAGTTTAATAAAAGAATAGTAAATATCTTCTTCATTGTGCTGCTAATGTTTTTTGGTAAGGTAAAACCCACCATTTATGCTCAAAACTTTCTTTTATGTTGCTTAAATCAATAGTTGGATCGATAAACAACCTGCTACCTTTGCCATTCAGTGTTACATATGCTTCTGCATAAATTGCAGGTTCAGCAATGCCTTGCTGTTTGTATTCGTCTCTTAAATGGTGTGCAAATTGTAGAATCATATCTGGCTGAGTAGCCATCATTTTTTCTTGGTTTGGTGTGAGATAGTCTTTTGCATACACATCTCCTTTTCTACCAGTTTCTTTGTCTTCTACATGGAAAACTACATAGCCTGCTTTTTCCATTAACATCACCCTCCAAGAGAATCTATAGCCTTCTTCTGTCCAAAATAAATGTCCGGGATAAAACATAAATCGCCAAGGGAACACCAATTGAAGAAGACAATAGCCAACTAAAAAAGTTGTAACTAATTTCTTAGATAGAACTTTTTGAGATTGGGTTGATTGAACTGAGAAGCTCTCTTTATTCAAGCTGAACAAGCTTTGAACTTTATGAATAATATTCTGATGGAATTTAGCTGGAAAGAAAATCAGTGTAGCACCAATCATTATAAATGGGAACATACCTATTGGGAATAACAACCAAGTGATTACATGGAAGCCAACTACAGCCAAATAAGCATATTTGCGAGTGAATTTGCTTAATAGAAAAAATGGAATTGTAAGGTCATAAATGGCACCAAACCAACTAAATATATAAGCTGTAATTTCATATTGAAACAGCTTACCAAGAACTGGAAAATCTGAATGAACGGGTAACCAGATTTTTAAAGGCATCGCCTCAAATAACCAATCGGGATTCAGTTTGGCAATTCCTGCATAGACATATACAATACCCAACTGAAACTGGAAAATAGCGATCACCCATCTTGGAACTTGCTGTTTTAAGATACTAGGTTTTCTAATTGCATCAACTGAAAAATAGCGATGAGCAGGAACCCAAATGAGCAAAAATGCTACAAGACTTATAAAGTAGTAATGATTGAGGTAATTCGTTTTGTCAATCAATTCAACATAGCTGAACAAAACAAAAAACACGCTGATTGACACTTTATAAAACCACCCTAACATGACCATAAATGCAGAAATTGCCATGATGGCAAAAACCAAATACATGGCAAAAGCAGGCAAAGGTTTTACCCATTCAAAGCCAAAATAGCAAAAGAAAAAATCAGGTTGAATGTATTGCTGGTATATCCATCCATTGAGAATAAACCGAAGGATACTCCAAAACATAACTGCCCCAAACAAAACCCTAAAAAAAGCCAAAGGTGCGATTGACACCTCTTTAAATAACAGCTTATTAATTTTCTCTTTCATGGTTTTAGCTTAAAATTCAACTAATCGCCATCGTTATCGCTAAAGGTTACCAATAAGCCTAGTTGAGACATCATATCGGTTTTAACCAACACTACCAGTTTCTGTAACTCATTATACAAAGTCTCTAAATCTTCGGGGTTTGAGTTAAGTGTTTCGTACATCGAAAGGTTTACAGCTGCATGGGCAGTTCTTATGGCATCAATCTGATTGTTGATGGTTAAAGAAAGTAATTCATCATCATGCTTAGCTTCGACTTGATCTAAGTAATCATCAAAACCAATTGAGTTTCCACCATTGAAAATATCATCAATTGCATTTATATTTTCTCCTATCAATTCTAAAGAATAGCGACTTCTCCATGCTTCTAAGTTGTTGGGAAGTACTTCTCCTAAACTCTTTTTACCCAATGGCACACCTATTTTTTCATTTTTAATTTCTTCTGTAAGAATGATTAAAGCATTAGCCAATGTATTGGTGGAACTACCAATGTCTTTACCATCTAAAGAAATAAAAGTTGAAACATAATTGCCATCTCCACTCTGCCAATCGCTACTAATCTCAGTGGCAATACTTACAAGATTATTGGTTAATGCCACTAAAAAACTCACTCTTTGTGCATCATTTTGTAGTGACTCCAATATCGCATTATCATCTTGATCTCCATCAAAAATGAGGTATTCAATGGCTGGTAAACCTTTGGTAGATGAACCTAAGTTGATTACATAAGCTTCGTCTATTGTTTCTTCTGTGTCTACAGCAGATTCTATATTGTTTGTATTAGTTGGCCAATTATCGATACTTGTTTCAAGCACTTTCTCATCAATTGGTCCGAAATTTACCATTTCTGCAGACTTCCATGCAATGGCTGCGTCTTTCCAAGCACTTTGCATAGTAGAAAGATTCTCGCTAGAAATTTCTGTGGAAAAAGTGACTGCAGCTGCATTGAGCACTTCCGCTTTTTTAGCGAATGTTTCGTAGCTTGGCAAAATGATGTTTGTGCCTAAATTGTCTAGCATTACTTGCCTGTCAAAACTATCTTGATCAGAATTATCTTCACTTTCGCAAGCCACTAAACCAAAAACTATAATTCCTATATTGAGCAGTAAGAAATACTTTTTCATAAAGATTCAAGAAATAGAATTAAAAATTGTCTATCAGATTTTTCCATGTTTAAAAACTCCTGCTTCGAAGCTTCTGCCTCTCCACCATGCCAAAGAATGGCCTCTTCTAATGAGCGAGCTCTGCCATCGTGCATAAAATTGGTATGCCCATTTACTTCTTCAATTAAACCAATGCCCCAAAGCGGCGGCGTTCTCCACTCATTGCCATCTGCTAAATAGTCTGGTCTATTATCTGCCAGCTCATCTCCCATGTCGTGCAAAAGCATATCAGTATAAGGTCTGATTACTTCATTACTAAATTCAGGAAAATCTGGATGGTTACCTGTTGTAATTTTAGGGATATGACAAGCAGTACAATTCGCTTCAAAAAAGAGTTGTTTGCCTTTTAGCACTTCCTCGTCATCCCAGTCTCTTCTTTTAGGAACCGCAAGTGCCGACGAGTAAAGCGTAACTTTTTCCAGAATACTTTCTCTTAACTCAGGCTCTCCACCATTTACTGCATTCTGGCAATCTTCTTCTGACGAAGAGCAAGCTTGCTCTGGAAATACAGATGAAGTAATACCAATATCGCCAGCAAAAGCACCTGCAACTTGTTGTCTTACAGATGGTTGATTGGCTTTCCAACCAAAGCGGCCAATTTTTGCAGTTTGCGCCTCAAAATCCCAAACCCAGTTTATTTTGCCTGAAATACCGTCGCCATCTGCATCATTTTCATCTGCAAATTCATTCAAGGTTACATCGTCTATTGCTTCAAGCAAACCTAAACCAATCATATGTTGGGCAACTCTTGGCGATACCATAGTAGACGCATGAAAATCACCATAGCCCAAATCAGTAAAACTATAATTTGGCTTTCTTAATGTGTAGGTTTCTCCATCAGCATAGCTGCCGGAAATAGTCTCGTAAGCAATTTCTACTGAACCTTCTGGAGTTACCCCTAAGATAGAATTGGTTGCAAATTGATCTCCGTAACTTGGCTCTCCAACCGGACCACCAGTTTCTGAGTCTCCGGGAATACTTAATCTAAAAAGTAAAGATACTGGTTGTTCGCCCTCTTCTGGTGGAGCTCCTCTTCCATCTTTAAAATGGCAACTTGAACAAGATCGAGCAATAAAGAAAGGTCCTAAACCATCAAGGTCTTCTGTAGATGATGGCGCTGTTACCCAGTTTCTATTAAAAAACGAATTACCTGTTACAAAAATTAAATCTTTATCCCCTATAAGGTTTGGCGCTGCATTTCCAAAGGCATTTACAGATTCGTCGTGCACAGTAGTTGAACCACCAGAAAATTGTTCACCTTCTTCTAACCAAACAATTTCATCATCTTTATCCTGACAACTCTCGAAAAGCAAAATTACAGCATATAAAACTGTTGCCAGTATTAGTGAGTATTTCCTTGCCGCTTTCATAACCCAAATAAATCCGCCCTTGCAAGCAAGAGCGGATGTCAATCATTATTTAATTGTAAACTAAGACAATCGTTCAGTTTTAAGCAGTTTAACTGCTTACAATTGGATTCAATAATATCTCTTATACATCTGAAGGGTCTAGTGTAAACCCAAACAAAGCAGATATTTCTGCAATTTTATCGCCTTGTGATCTTAATAAATCAATGGCACTTTTAATTCTTGTACGACCCGGCTCAGCTAAAAATTCCTGATCGAAAGGAGCTTGAATTGCCTCAGTAGCAGTAAATGCAGAGTTTAATAACTCCATCATTTCAGTGTTTAATGTTTCGTCTTCTTGCTCAACTAGTTCATCAATACCCGGACCTTCCACTACTGTTCCATCAGTCCATACATAAGTTCCAGTGTAAACATTCACAATCCCTTTTGCATTATTTACAATATCTCTGTGCGTGTTATCGCTAAAGCAAGAATGCTCATCTTCTTTGCTTTTCTCATCCCACGCTACGAACATTCTCTCACCAGCCAATTCACCTTTGCTTAGTTTACCAATACCGATTAAGATTTTTTCAAGAGAATTTTCTAGTTCATCTTCCGAAGTGAAAGTGGTTCTGTAAGCTGCACCTGGCTCCCAAGCATCTAGTAAAATCTGTAAATCGTCTATTAACAGTTCAGTTGCTGCTAATAAATAATCACCTCTTCTATCACAGTTTCCATTGGTACATTCATCAGTAGTTACATAATCTGTGTATGGTCTGTCGCCTCCGCCAGCACCTTCGCTTAAATCTTGTCCCCATAATAAGAACTCGATAGCATGGTAACCAGCACTAATGTTTGTTTCACCACCATCTTCATTTTGCGCAGCGATTAAATCTTTATCTATCGTTGGGAAAGTTTCTGCATCTCCAATAATATTCACATTGATGTTGCCATCTGCACCATTCACATTTCCAGAAACATAATCGATGTAAGACTCATCTAAAGGCCAAGCATTTAACTGTCCTTCAGGTCCATTTTCATCATCAATAGGTCCATCGTAAAATCTAAAAGCTTCAGTTTGGCCGTATGGCTCGCGACTATCTAACCAAGCTTGTTTGGCATCAGCTAAGGTTTCTGCTGTTGGATTAGCTAAAAAAGTCTCAATTTTTTGCTTTAAAGTAGCAGCAAGATTGTAAGTATCTACATAATTGGCATAAACCAATTCTGCATAATTCTCGATTACAGCAGCCTTGGTTACAGAAGGAGTAGTATTTTCAGTTTCATCATCATCACAATTTGTGAACACAAATAAAAAAGTAAGTAGCAGTACTGCACTTTTCAGTTTTAGTAAATATTTTACCATTATGCGTTAATTGATTTTATTTAGATTAATTAAAAATAATGGCAAATATAAAATTTCATCATAACATCATGAACATTCAGGAAAATATTTTTTCCAAAAAAGTTCATTAATCAAAATTCTAGCACTTTAGAAAACTAATTAAAGATGGGAAATGATATAATAATGGTGTAAGATAAATGAATAAAAAGCCAGAACATATTAGCATTTAATATAATATTA
>PBYL01000426.1 GCA_002729595.1 Thalassovita sp.
AAAGGGATGAGGAAGGAGAATATCCAATACTCATAGATAAAGTTGAGCGGCTCAATGAATGAAGCATAAATAAAAGACATACTTGCTCCAAATCGAGCAATCATTAGCAGTACAACTATTATTACAAAGCGAGCATTGGAAATGGCAAAGGATTTTAGAAATCGTTTTTTGATATTCGTGTTTTTTCCAACAAACCAATAGATAATTGTTAACCCAAAAGCCAATGCAGTTGCCAAAGAAGCAAAATACAAATTGTAAAACCTGATTTCGCTTTTTGTAGGGATATATAAATCTCTAGAGTAAGTTAATAATCGAAAAACTTCTCTGGAGTAATTAAAGAACAGGCTAAGAATAATTGAAAAAATTATTCCTATTACAATGCCTGTCCAAAACCGCTTTTTCCCAATATTATCTATTGATATTTCAGGTTTTAAGAAGCCTTTTTTCAGCATGTTGTTAGTATTAATTTATACTTTTCTCAATGCTAGTTGCTTATCTTCTCTGGTTCTGTAGGTATAATTTTGCAGCTAACGAGTTGTTAGCTGCTCAAAAATTAAATGCTAGAAGCTAGCTAATTGTGAGCTACTTGCTAGCTATTTGCTAGCCTCAAAATATTCTTCGATCTGTTTTTGCTGCTCGGTTTTTTGAAGGGTAAATTCCAAATTATCAAACTTCACGATATCTACTACTTCATTTGCGCCATCATCGTAGCTTACTTTTATTTTATCATTTACTTCTGTAATTGGCAGCTCATTAGAAATGATAGATGTACCCACAAAAATCTTATTCTCGTGATTTTTGAGAATCATATAATAGTAAGTATTGCCATTTCTGGTGTCGATAGAAATTCTCGAAACTGTAGTTTCTATTTCGTAATTCTTCACCTCACTACTCGGAGCTAAAGCATTGCCTTTGCTGTTAATAGCACTTTTATAAGCTCTTAAACTTTCTTTTATATCATTACCCACACCTACTACTGAGTAGTCTTCTATCGAGACCATCGCGATCATTTTAATTAGGCCTGCCTGGTCTTTAAGTGACATTACATAAGTTGGAATTCCATTGATGTTGTAGGTAATAGGGAAAGAAGCATCAAACCTTTTTTCTTGTACCTTACCCATCGCCGATTGTCTGGCAGCTTGCTCAGTTGCACCAGTTTGTTTATACCAAACTGCTTCTTTTGTTCTTGTATCAACCAACACAAAACCTACGGTACCCTCATCACTACCAACAGAAGTTAAACCTGTATACCAGTAAGATCGATTGTTTGAACCATATACCAGAGAAATTCCTTCGGTGGTAGTAAGCTTGTCTTCGTTGGCAAAATTCCAGAAACCTTTCACATATTCTCCCCAATCTTCAAGCTGATTTTCGACAAAGCTTTCTGGCTGAATTCTATCTAACCAAGCAGGAGCTTCATCTATACTATATTCTTGAATTTCGCCAGTTTTAGTATCAACAGTAATTACACCAGTAGCATCATTTCCAGAAAAGCCCACTTTTTTGTCATAAAGCGTTACTACCCAATATGGCTTGCCACTGTCATCAATCTCGAAAGTGAAATCTGTAAAACCTTTGCTCAAATAGCCATTGAAGTAGATATGCCTTTTAAGGTTATCGAAGAAAAAAGCATTAGGTTGATATTTAATTCTCACCTCATCTTCTCCATTTTTTTGTACCAACTTTACATCTCGCTCATTGGTAGCAGAAACCATCACATAACCTTTTGTACCACCTGAATTTTTGCTCCATTTAAAATAACCAGAGTGTAAAAGCGGTGCCACCCAATAGAGTTTGTCTCCTACTTTCTGAATGGTAAAATCTCCCAAGTCTACTTGGCTACCTAAAGATGGAATTGAACCCAATACTTTATCGCCCAATTTGTTGGCAATCGACTGATCTATAATTCTGATTTTTTCAGTTGAAATTGGTGCCACATAGGTTGAAAATTCTTGTCCAGTTTTTACTTCACCAATCAATTTTTGATAATCATCGCTTCTAAATAAAGACCAAGTTGTAAATACCGGCAGTACTGTGATGTATAATAGTGAAAGTAGTGCTATTAATAAAAATAAGTTGCCGGCTCCTTTTTTCTTAGATGCTTTGCTTTTAAAGGCGATAAGTCCACTCGCTATTAACAGTATTACTGGCAGACCTACAAAACCATAACTTAATGTTGGTTGAAATAAATAAACTCCAAGACTTGCTAGTACAATTAAGATTATAAAATCTACTAAATTTCTCACGTTTGATCGTTTTGTTCTAAAATTCCCATCCGCCACTTTCCGCTCATCTCAGTATTATTAGTAGATCACTCATCACGCTTTATTACAGTTTTTCTTCGATTTTTATGAGATTATCATTAATTGAAGTTTCTACTCTGGTGAAAAAAGGATCAATTAATACATATTGAGGAAGTGATTGAAAATGGAAGGTAAATACTTGTTTACCTTCATGAAAATCTGCTTGCTGCAAATAGATTAAATCTTCACTAGTTGAGAAATCTGGATGTTGATTAAAGAAACCGATTTCAATTTTTTCATTGAAATTTTCAGCTTGTTTTCCAGACTGAGTTTGATGCCATTTTTGTGAATTGGTGAAAACTGTAACTTCAAAATCATTCTCTGCAATCTGCTTTACATTTACAGAATCAATCCTGAAATCGTACAATACAATTTCATTCATCCATTCTGAAATTAATGTCGCGTCTTTGGTTAATGTATCTTTTATCAATTCGTTCAATAAATCATTGGTAGTTGGCTTTAAGTTGGGATAAGTATATTTCTCAGCATAGTTTTTTAAAGCTGCAATCATTTTATTCTTTCCCACTAACTGCTGGATGCCATTCATCACGATAGTGCCTTTGTTGTAAACTAGATAAGATTGTAAAGAAGGTTGCATCAATGAACTTTCAGGATCATTGGCATAAGCCCTTCCTGTGAGATAAGATTCCAATTCATTTTTTAAGAATCCACGTAGAACAACCCTACCATATTTTTCTTCCATTAACATCAGTTCGTTGTGTTGAGCCAATGTTTCAGTAAGAGTTTTGTTGGCAAAGTCTGCTGGTTCTACCATACCACCCCACCACTGGTGTGAAATCTCGTGCAACATAGAAGCATAAATGTAATCGGGTTGTTGTGTATCGATGGATGAAACATCTTTCAGAAAGAAATCTTCACTTATAAAAATTAGTCCCGGATAGGATGTGGCTGCTCCTCTGTAATCTGGAATCTCCACTATTCTTAAATGATTATAAGGATAAGGTATAAAATATGAAGACAAAGAATCTAAACTATGTTTGGTAGCCTCAACTAATCTCTTTACATTAAAATCCTGCCCTTTCTGATAAAAAACTTCTATGGCTTTACCTCGATGATTTTCAGTATGCTTTTCATAATTGGCAATGGCGAAGCCTAACATAAAGGGCATTTCCAACGAGGATTTATAATGGAAATATTTTCTTCCATCATTTTCCCAAGTATTTTCCAATTCTGCAATTGAAATCACTTCTTGGTTTCCATCAGGAATTGATATGACTGTTTCATAATCTATCCATTCATACTTTCTATCTTGAAGCGTGTTTGTAATCTGGTTTTCTTTTGGAGGAAGACCATTTTCCTTTCGCTCAATCTCATCTGTAATTTCCCAAGATTCATTATAGCCGAGTTGCGGTAAAAATTTCTCCAATTCGATATAAGAGCCATTTTCCAAAACCGCATTTTCAGAATCGAATCTTGTAAAACCATTTCGGTTGATGTCTAAATCAAAATCGATTTGTATTTCTTGATTGGGTAATAGCGGTTTTTCCAATGAGAAAAAGTATTGATGCAAAGCATGATCGAAACTAAACGATGACGTTTCTGAAACCTCAATTTTAGTCTGGTTAACTTCATGATGTGTATTGAACCACAAAGTATCAACTGCTTTATCTGTATCATTTTTTAAGAGATAATTTCCTTTTATTTTATATAACTGATCTTCTGGAAAAACATCAATTTCTACTTTTACAGAAGTAATTATAGGTTGTGGTAGATAAGATAAAGGCTTGTACGCTAACTCATAATTTGCCAGCAACTCAGTTTTAGATTTCGAACTGTGATATTGATGCACAAAATTGACTTGATAAAATGTATAGGTACCTGCCAAAATCCAGACTATCACCGATAAGCTCAACTTTAAAATGTTTCCATCAACTAGTTTCTTCTCACTCTTAAACCATGTTTTATTTCGGAATTGCTTAAATTGAATAAGTACAAAAAGAAAAGCAAACCAGTAAATGATATATAAGTAATAGGCTTTGAGATAATGGCCAAAACCACTTATCTCGGAATAAGAAAGTTTGGGGAAATCACCAACTTGTAATAAAGGATGTTCCAATCCAAATCGCTGACTGTTCAAGAAAAAGCCAACCAATAAAGCTGATATTGCCATGCCTGCATATTTGTTTGCCAATAAAGATTGCACCTGTACCATCACCACTATCCAGAATAAAAAAGGCAGCAGATTGTAAATAAAAAGTGCTGTATAAGCCGGAAAGTCAATTTGATAATATCCTCCGAAAACTTGGAAACAAATACCCGTGAGATTATTCAGTAATAAGAGAAAAGAAATTACCAAAGCCAAAACAATTACTTTAGTAAGCATTTTCAGGTTTTCAGAAAAAGGCGTCGCATTTAAAATACCATCGAATTGGCAAGCACTAGCTCGATGTACCACTTCTCCTGCATAAAAAACAATGAAGACATATAAAAGGGGATTCTCCATTAGCAGTTCTAGCAAAATGGAATTGGTTGGGTAAGAAACTGTATTATATATCCCGCTGTAAATAGATTCTTTGAGATTAAGAACCTGCATAAAAAGGTATAAAACCGCCATTGCCCAAAACAATTTGTCCTTCGTGAAAATAGTGAGCTCCATTTTCACCAAAGAAGCAATGCCTTGACAATAAGCTTTAAGTGAAGAAGTGATTACTTTAACAGGTTTGTATTGATGCTTTTTATAAACCTCTTCAATTTTTGATTTTGGAGATTTCCTTTTTTTCTCCTCCTTTAACTTTGGTTCAAACTTGAAATAAGTGATGCCTAATAGTACAATACTGAAAATCAGCCAGAAAATTCGATTTGCTAAAAATGTATTCGAAAGAGTAAGAAATTGATAATTCTGTTCCTCAGGTGATAAACCTCGAGATTTCAAAAACACCGCTGAAAGACCAAATGGATCGAGCATTACAGACAAAAATTCATTTTCTGGACTCGTGGGTGAGTAATGTGCCGAAATAGGTGAGTTACCCAAAATTGCCCCTCCGAAATAGGCTATAAATATCAACAAACCGGCTGCATAAACTGCCATTACATTTCTAAATAGCAAAGCCACCAAAAAAAGAAAACTGGTGAAAAAAAGGAGGTTTGGGAAAACCATCACCAAGAGGTTCCAAAGTTTGTGATATAGGTTATAAGTACCAACTTGCGAATTATCTCTAAGTAATAAACCAATATGAAAACCCACTTCTGCCAAGAGGAATACTAACAGCACGGCCAAGAAATTGCCTACAAATCGACTAATGAAATAATGCCTTTTAGAAATGGGAGACGCAAATACCAACAATTCCATTTTCTGCTCTCTATCTCGAAGTAAGCCATTTGCAGAAAATAAGATAGCCACAAAAAGCAAGATAAGCGTAATCAATCCTGAACGAATCGCCATTACTACAGGCGCATTTACATACACCATTTTCCCACCATAATTTCCGTAGGCGGTAATGAATGTGCCTAAGAGCAAAAAGACGATTGCTGTCAACCAGAAAATTTTTTGTCGGGTGTAATAATAGATTTCAAATGGGAGTAACTGCTTTATCATGCGTTTTGCCCCTCCAAAGCAGTTGTTTGTGTTCCAAAAAGTGTAGTAAAATAGACATCTTCTAAATCAGGATTTACCAATTCAAAGCCTGAGTCTGGTTGATCATCTGACAACAAATGAATGTATGGTTGGCCAGCAAACATTCGGCAAGAAAGCAAAGTGAAATTTTTTTCGTAGACTTTTAATGAGGTTTTATCTACTGATTTTGCCCAAACTTTACCTTTCAGGTTGTCAATGAGATTTTGAGGTTTTCCCTGTTCTGCAATTTTTCCATTGGCTAAAATCGCCATCTTAGGACACAATTCACGGACATCACTTACAATATGTGTAGAAAGCAAAACCACCACTTGCTCCCCTATCTCACTCAATAGGTTATGGAATCTGTTTCGCTCTTCTGGATCTAAACCCGCTGTAGGTTCATCAACAATAATTAGTTTAGGATTACCTAATAAAGCCTGAGCAATACCGAATCGCTGTCTCATTCCACCAGAAAAACTGCTCACTGCTTTTTTTCTGTGGTTACATAAATTGGTTTGCTGCAAAACTGCCAACACTTGTTCTTTCCGCTCTTTTGGATTGATTAATCCTTTTAAAACAGCCAAGTGATCGAGTAATCGATAAGCCGAAACACCTTGATACACCCCAAACTCTTGTGGCAAATAGCCCAATTTTTTCCTAAAGTTTTCAGGCTCTTCGAATATATTTTTCCCTTTAAAATATATTTCTCCACTACTGGCATTTTGCAAAGTGGCAATGGTTCGCATTAAAGTGGATTTACCTGCACCATTTGGTCCTAATAAACCAAACACCCCCTTTCCTATTTTGATGCTGACGTCATCCAAAGCCTTTACCCCATTCGCATACACCTTGGTAAGTTTTTCAATTTGTAATTCTTCCATTTCTATGTTCTGTAATTTTCAGCCAAGGTATTACCACATAGAATCTCTTTCAATTTTAGATGCTGAAGGGAAAGTTTTTGATGATGAAAGCAATACTTAAAGCTAGTTTGCCTTCATCATGAGTTTTGGGAGCTTTGTCATTAAAAATTGCAAGTACTTTTATTAGATAGTTCTTTTGGAGATTGAAGAACAAACAGAATAGCTATTAGATGAAAGGCATTTTTAGTATTTCCAAAAATTCTAAGTCAATGAGGTCGAAAATCAAGTTGGAATCTAACTTTCAAAACATTGCTAACTATTTTCTTCAAAATGAGAGTTGGGTGTATTTTGTGGCTGTACTTTGCACTTCGATTTCGATTAACAATCAGCAAGAAAATCCAACTTGGATTCAGTATTTTATTTACTTGTGCATCAATTCTATTCTTATTTTACCTATCCTTATCTTTTCTAGAAAAAAAAAGAGCTTTAATCAGCAATTAACTTTTTGGTTGTTCTTGTTGCCTACTTATTTCACTGTTCTTTTTCTGGTTTCTGATTCTTTACCTATTCCAAAACTCTGGCAAGATGATGTTTTATTTTTAGCCGGTTTTTGCTCAACAACAGTACTTTTAGTTCAGCTTAATCAACTTTTTAAAAATGATAAGACAAATGTTAATTGGTGGCAGAAAATCAGTCTAGATAAAGCTATTGTTTTTACCTTGTTTCTAATTTCTTTGGTGCTTTCTATTATGGCAACTTCTAGTTTAGAAATACCCGAATTAGACACGAAAGAACAATTATTAATCGGTTTTCAATTTGACATTGGAAAAATTTTCAGACATTTTCCTACCTTTTTAAGCTTTCTTGCTCAGTTCTTTTGCCTTTACCTCATTGGTTATTTTTTCTTTTACATCAACCATCATTTTCTAATTAAGAAACTATTAAAAAAGCGAGGCTTGGCATTTTATATTTTGGGTTTAACTGGCACTGTATTTTTGTTTTATCCAATTGCTGGTCAGCTTATTATTTGGTTACCGATTAATAAAACCTTTGGCGCATTTCTCAAACCTTCTCCCTTTGAATCTGAAAATGCTTTTGTTACTATCTTTCTATTGGTTGTATCCATCCCAATTATTTTGGCAATTCTATTCTTTCAGCAACAACAGCAAATCGATTCTTTAGAAAAAGAAAAAGTAGCTTCTGAGTTGGATTTACTCAAACAGCAAATTAACCCGCACTTCTTTTTTAACACTTTAAATAATTTATATGCGCTGAGTCTCACTGGAAATGCGCAAATACCAGAAATGATCTTAAAACTCTCCGAATTGATGCGATATGTGATTTATAAGGGAAAGAAGAATGAAGTTACTTTGGAAGAAGAAATTACCTATCTGAAAGATTATATTCAGATTCAGCAAGTAAGATCGATTAAAAAACTGGATTATAGTTTTGAAACTGATATTAACATAAAAGAACAGCTCATTCCACCTCTACTTTTTATCATTTTTGTTGAAAATGCTTTTAAACATGGAATTGAACCCGCAGAGCGCGCATGTTTTTTATATCTTACTTTAAGAAATGATGCTCATAAAATCGTCTTTACATGTAAAAATTCAGTTGAAATCTCAGTAGACAATTCGATTGAATCAGATCAAAAAGAATCTGGTGAAGGTGTAGGCATTAGCAATTTGAAAAAAAGATTGCAACTTCTTTTCCCTCAAAAACATCAATTAACTTTAAATAAAGAAAAAGATAGTTTTACGGCTCAATTAACCTTAAATCTCTCATGACACTACGCTGCCTGATAATTGATGATGAACCTCTTGCGCATGAAGTTTTATTGAAATATGCAAAAGATTTGCCTTTCCTAAATATTGTTGGACAGTGTTATATGGCAACTGATGCTTTGCAATTTTTGAACACTAATGAAGTGGACTTGCTCTTTCTAGACATTAAAATGCCTAAACTTCGTGGATTAGATTTTCTGAGAACTTTGAGAATTAAACCTTTGGTAATTATTACTTCTGCTTATGAAGAATATGCTTTAGAAAGTTACGAACTTGATGTAATAGATTATTTGCACAAACCTTTTGGCTTCGATCGCTTCTTAAAAGCAGTGAGCAAAGCACAGGAAATTCATCAATTAAAAAACAAAACTAGCTCTGAGCCACAGTCAATTGTTGAAAAAGAAAAGAGCATTTTGATTAAAGTTGATAAAAAACACATTCAAGTTGATGTATCTGATATTTATTATTTGGAGAGTTATGGCAATTATGTAAAGGTTTGGTTAGAAGATTCTTTTCATCTCACACCTAAAACTTTGAGCAGTTTCGAGCAGCAATTGCAAGCAAATGGTTTTATCAGGATACATAAACAACAAGTGATTAATGCTAAAAAGATAGATTACTTTGAAGGAAATATGGTAAAACTTCGGAATGGAACTGAACTACAAGTAGGGAAAAACAATCGCATATTGGTGAAACAATGGATTACGGATAATCTTAAATAAGCTATTTATCGAGTTTTTTCTTATCAGATTTCTTACCTAGCTTCTTAATATCATCTTCTAAAGGAATGTCTTCTGGCTTCATTCCTTTGTCACTTAGCAGATTTCTCACA
Source organism: Thalassovita sp. (assembly GCA_002729595.1). GTDB lineage: Bacteria > Bacteroidota > Bacteroidia > Cytophagales > Flammeovirgaceae > Chondrinema. Next base: position 9,357 of record PBYL01000426.1, read on the forward strand.
TCTTTATTGTTAGATCGATGCTCTGCTTCTATCTTATCTTCTCCAGTTAAATCATCTTTTTTCACACTTAGATCGCTAATGGCAGTGGCAAAATCTTTCCCTCTCAGTAAAACTTCGTGCATATAATCGTCGAGTTTGGCATCATCTTCCAAGCCAAATTTTTCTTTCATGTCTGTTCCACCGAATAATGCATCATCTCCAGAATCGAGAATTTTCACAAAACCTTCTTCATCTACACCTCTTTCTTTAATGTTTTCGAAGAATTTATTCTGGGTATCTTTTAGCTTTTTGTGTGCAGCCAGTCTCTTATTTGCTTTCTCATCTAGCGCTTGATTACCCATATCTGCCAACCACAACTTAAAAGGTTCGGCATTTTTAGAAGGGATAGACTGTATAATTCTTAATAAACCTTCGCGATTTGCACAGTCTATTTTGTATTTTCTTCCGTCTTTCCAAGAAGGAATAGGCAGTTGGTGACAAATTGTGCCCAACTGCTTTTCTCTTTGTTTTAAGGTATTCCAGTACTCTCGTGGGTCTTTACTTTCAGACAGAATGCCTACCACATCAGCAACTGCATAAAAAAGTTCGCCTTCAAATAAAGTTGTTCTTATCTTTTTAGACTCGAATAATTTAATCTGATTCATCTCTCCACCTGTTTTCTAAAAGTAATTTTGCACCAATCTGACCCAATCAGTCTTATGTATTTAGATAAAGTATGTACTTTTTACCACCCCATTTAGAGCGCGATTCTTCCCAACTTTCTATTAAACCGAGTTTTTGAGCAGTAGTAAAAGCCTTAATTATGGTCGGAGTTATTCTTCCATGTTGGCCAATTGCCTTGTATCTGTACAGCCTCATAATCTCTTCTAGCTTCTCATAAGTATACTCAACTACGCTTTTCCCAGTGTTTTTAGAGAGCTGATATGACTGATGCAGACATTTAATAAAGAGTTCTACGCCTATATTTTGTCTGCCAACTGTTACTTTTCTCAATCTTTTGTTGAGGTCAGATGGCAACTCAAAGTACGTATTTTGCTTGCGCTCGAAGTTAAAAAAGCTTGAATCTATGGTGATTTTATACAAATGATCTTTCTCTCTGAAGTTATCTTCGAGGTTTCCCAGGTCAATGTTATGTATCTCTACCAAGCGACGAATGTCTATGGAAATACGCTCTTTTCCATTTTTATCCATCTTAGGAACTGGTATTAAAAACTCTCGGTAATGCAACCCAAGTAGAGAATCTATAAAGTTTTTCTTGTCTTTCGGATTGAATTTACCCGACTTGTTTTTCTTAATTCCGCACTCGTTAAAGAATTCAGAAAGAGTAAAAGAGAGGTATGCTCTATCAATTTCGTTGTAAAGCTTTAGTTCATTTTGCTTCTTTTGAGCCAAAGAAACGATGGCAGTGAGTGTTCTCACTTCGCTACCAGTAAGCTCTCTTGAGGTATTTTCTCTTACTTTTTTTGGTATTCTATCAGCTAATTCTTTAGGAAATTCTATCGCATACTTGTCATTCTCACTCTTCCTTAAAGTTAAAATCTTGTCTATTGCTGTGTTTAATATCTGATGAAGATTGGGGTCTTCAAAGATGGTGAGTTGCTTAAACTGCCTCCCAGTTTCAATATCTAGTAATTTATTTGGATAGTGCATAGTGATAAAATTTCCCTTTTAATAGATCAAAAAATGCTTAAAAATGTTTGCAGAAAATTAATTTATCAGCTCTGCAATCCTCTTCATCTCTGTTACCGTGAATGTCTTATCTTTTATTTTTCTGTCAAAAGTGCTCCTACTCATGTCGATATTGGTATAAATAAACTTTTTTGTAATACCATAAGATCTCAGAATATCCGGTAAGGAGATTTGTAATTTCCCAAAAGCATCAATGATTTGAGCGTCAACTTTCATCTTAACTTTTAATTTTTTGGTTAATCAATGCCCTTATTTTTTGTTTTCTTGGAAGTAAGATATGCTCATTCGATCCATCTTATTTCACTAAAAATTTTGAATGTAATTTGATGTCTTAAATATGAGACATTTTTAGTTAAAAAACAAAACGTTTAGCATTTACATTTCAAAATCGCTCCACACATGTTTATAACAGCTATCCATATTCACTAAACCACGACTTATGTCGGTATAAAACTGCCCTAAACAAGCCTAAATGATGATTATGTCGCTCAAGGGAGTATGTTTTGTCGGTTTGGGAGGTAGTTATGTAGGTGCTGGGATTACCTTATGTCGGTAAAGGGAGAGGCTTTTGTCGCTATGGGATTACCTTATGTCGCATTTGGGAGTATATTATGTCGGTTAATAGAGGGTATTTTGTCGGTTTTGGGAGGTATTTTTGTAGCTATTGGGAGAGCATTTTGTCGGTAAAACTTTTAAATTTCATTACAGATTGTAGGTTGTTATGAGCGACTTATGTCGGTTTTGGGAGTATGTTTTGTCGCTAAGGGATTACCTTATGTCGGTTTTGGGAGTGGGTTTTGTCGGTAGAATATGCGACTTATGTCGACTTTTAGAGGGTATTTTGTCGGTAAAGGATAGGTTTATGTCGGTTTTGGGAGTGGGTTTTGTCGCTATGGGAAGTACTTTTGTCGCCTTTGGGAACACCTTATGTCGGTAATGGGATGGGCTTATGTCGGTTTTGGGATTCCCTTTCGTCGGTTTTGGGATAGTATTATGTCGAACGAAAAACTGTAACTATCTGATAATCAGAATTTAGTGCACGTTGTTACAGGCTTATAATTAATATAAATTATAGAATTTAAATAATTTATAGAGCAAAACATTTTTTATTAAAGGTTTTGCTATTTGTAAAAAAGATGTGATGTAAGATTAAACTCTAATCTCAAAATTAATTTTAAAGCAAAAATAAAAGAGAATAAGCGATTTTAAAATTGAAATAGTTAAATACATCAACTGAATAGTACAAATCGTTAAAATCGCTTTATATCCAATCGGACTTGATGACGAGAATTAAAGATACAAAATCTTGATGTAATTGACTTACTACAAGATTTATCAATCTAAAATGTTTTTTGTTTTCTTTTCTTTCTCCTCAATCATCTTCAAAATGTCGTCTTTCATTTCGTTAGCCATAATTTTTATCATCGCTGTAGTTACTTCTGTGCTAGTTCTTGACGTAGCAGCAGCAATGTCTTTGATAAGGGCTAAAAACTTAACAGGAATTTGAACAGTTGAGTTTTTTTCTGCAAAAATCCCCCCCTCACGCATTTCTAAGACAGTTTTTCTTAAACTATCAAAATCATGATTAGCTTTTTTCTTAGCACTTTTCACTGTTTTTGTAGCAGTTGAAGTACTTTCTTTTGCAATTGGTTTTGTTTCTGTATTTGTTTCCACAACTTTTTTATTTTCCGGTTCAGTATTCTGGTTATCAGCGAGCGGATCGTTTACAATGATTTCAAAATCATCATCAAAAGTATTTGCCTTCTTTTTAGCCATAGCAATCAAGATTTAATTGATTAAAAATTTAAGCAGCGATGAAATATTTTTTTCCTTGTCATCAAAAGGAACTATGGTCGATCTGTGACTTCTGTAGGTTTCTGGCCTTTCTGCAATGCTGAGCAGCTCTCCATTGCCGTTCTGAATTTTGTGAATGTTTTTATTCACCTTCAAAAAGTAGTTGTCGTGTGCTCTAGCTTTGATCATTCTGGTAAAGTTGGTGTTTCTTTCTTTGTTCAAGAACCAACCAGTTTCAATCTTTAAATCACTGCACATCTTCATGTAAGACATTCCAGACTCGATATCTAACTCATCTGCAACAATGGGAGTAGCTACTTTATCGATGGTTTTAAGCACATCTAACTGCTCTTTCTCTACCCTACCAGGGAAATCCAAGAAAACGTAGCTAAAGTTCTTCTCAAGCTCTTTACGCTTCTTCAAATACTCTGGATAAGTGAAAGAGTAGATTGGGTAAAGGGAAGAAAGCCTTTCTTTGTAATCGTTCGGATAAATCTCAGCCAGAGATTCGATTACAGATTTCTTTTTTAACTCCTTTTCGCGCTGGTTAGCAATTGATTTTTGGTCATCAAAATCTACAAGGGCTATTTTGAGTCCTTTTTTGAAGCTGATGTGGAATAGCATGGATGCACAGTAGATCGTCATGGTTGATTTCCCCACTCCACCTTTCCTTGTTGCTATTGATAATACTTTCATATATAAAATATCAATTTACTTCTTATTCATCTATTATCTATACACAAATATAAGATATATATTTTATAAAACATAAAAATATAAACGATAAATCAATAGTAAATCAATAGTAAATCAATAGTAAATCAATAGTAAATCAATAGTAGCATACTATGATTTATGTATATATTATGTTTTTATAAAATTATAGAATAATAAATTATAATATTATTATAGATATAAATATAGAATATATATTGATGTGTTATATATACACAATATATGTATCGTGAATGTATTTATAAATTATATTCAGATATTTAGATGATAGTTAGATATGTGTATAATATTACAATTGTAATTTAATAGTATAATTAATTATACAATAGTTATTTAGGGTATAAATAGATTATATGAATAATTATAGAAAAATAAATAATGGATGGATTAAAGATTTAAAAATAATGTAACTATTCAGATATAATGTATTAAATAATTAATGAGTTATTGTAAAAATGTAATTGATGTAAATATTTATATATAACCCGTTGGGTGAATTATTTTAAGAAAAAAGAGATGTATAAAAAGGAGCATCTTTCAATAAATGAGTAAATTAAT
>PBYL01000427.1 GCA_002729595.1 Thalassovita sp.
TGAGCAATTCGTGTTTCCTAGTGGCACTAATACACTTGGCGACATTCTCAGACATGTTTCGCAAAAAGGCAATCTCACCTTTAAAAGAATCAACGACAATATTATAGTTAAAAAACGGACAGTATTTTCACCTCCGATTGAAGAAGTGATTACCACAAATGTTGCTCAAATGAAAATTTCTGGAACAGTGCTAGATGGTGAAAGCGGCGATCCTTTACCGGGTGTAAGTATCCTTATAAAAGGAACTGCTTCAGGTACAACTACAGATATAGATGGTGCTTATAATATTGAGGCAAGTTCAGAAGATGTGCTTCAGTTTAGCTACATTGGTTACCTCACACAAGAAATTACAGTTGGCAACCAAAGTGCCATTAATATTAATCTTGCTGCTGATATTGCTCAGCTAGAAGAAGTAATGGTAATCGGTTATGGTACTGTTAAAAAGAGTGATTTAACTGGTTCGGTTTCATCAGTAAAAGGAGAAGAGTTAACGGCTTATCCATCAGTTGGAGCAGTGCAAGCTTTGCAAGGTAGAGCAGCAGGTTTACAAGTAACAGCGAACAATGGTGAGCCAGGTGCAGATTTTAAAGTAAGAGTAAGAGGTGGAACTTCTATTAATGCAAGTAGCGACCCAATATTTGTAATTGATGGTTTCGTGGGCGGTACATTGCCACCCGCAGAAGACATTGAATCTATGGAAGTATTAAAAGATGCTTCTGCAACTGCCATTTATGGTTCAAGAGGTGCCAATGGCGTTATAATGGTTACTACTAAGAAAGGTAGAGAAGGAAAAATGAGAGTAGATTTTAGATCATCTTTTTCTAGCCAAGAAGTAATCTCAAAACTAGATCTTTTAAACGGAACTCAGTTTGCAGAATATGTGAATGAAGGAACTCCGGGATTCTATGATTTAAATAACATCGAAAATACCGATTGGCAAGATGAAATATTTAGAACTGGTAGCATCAAAAACTATCAACTTTCATTCTCTGGCGGTAATGATAAAGTGAGCTATTATGTATCGGGTGTTTACTACGACCAAGAAGGTATTTTGATTGAGTCTAACTACAAAAGATATTCTTTAACTACCAATCTCGATTTTAAAGCGTCTGATAAATTTAAATTAGGATTAAATCTTTTTGCCAGAAGAGCAGACAAAAACGGATCACTTACGCAAGAAGGAAGTGGTGGTGCAGATAATGTGGGTGTAGTGGCAGCGGCTTTCAAATTCGAACCAACACTTGGCATTTACAATGCAGATGGTACTTACACAAGAAATAGAGTAGGTGACCCGCACGATAATCCGGTAGCAGTTGCAAGAGAAAGAACTAACCAAGATTCAGAAGATAGACTGCAAACTAACTTTTATGGAGAGTATTCAATCTTAAACAATCTTAAATTTAGAGTTTCTGCTGGTGGTGCAATCAACTATGGCAGATTAGGTCAGTATACTTCAACCTTAATTAATGCAGGTGCCAATGTAGGTGGAGATGCAGGTATTTATACAGATAGAAATACTGTAGTATTGAATGAGAACTATTTCACTTACAATAAAAAATTTGGTTTGCAGCACGATTTTGAAGCCATTGGTGGTTACTCTTATCAGTCTTCTAGCAGCGAGAGCTGGGGTGCACACAGCCAGTCATTTATTACCGATGCCGTTTCTTTCTGGGATTTAGATGGTGGTTCAGTTTACCAAAGCCCTTCTTCTGATATAAGCGAGTGGGAGATTTCTTCTTGGTACAGCAGACTTAAATATAATTTCGACGATAGATTATTACTCACCTTTACCGCGCGTTACGATGGTTCTTCCATCTTTAGTGAAGGTAACAAGTGGGCGTTCTTCCCATCAGGTGCTATTGCTTGGAATATCGGTAACGAAGCTTTCATGTCAGGTATAGAAGCAATTTCTGATATGAAACTAAGAGCGAGTTATGGTAAAACTGGTAACCGTGCTATCGGACCTTATCAGACATTGGCACGTTTCTCTTCTCAGTTTACAGTAATTGGTGGCGTACCAGTAAATGCAGTTAGACCAACTTCTGTAGCAAACGATAACTTATCTTGGGAAACCACTACTCAAACAGATATTGGTTTAGATGTAGGCTTATTTGGAGGCAGATTAAATATCGTAACTGACTATTACTACATGAGAACAAACGACTTGTTGTTCAGTGTTCCTTTGCCTGAGTATTCTGGTTATGGCACACAGCTTCAAAACATTGGTGTAGTAGAAAACAAAGGCTTTGAGTTTAGTGTAAATTCTAACAACCTAGTAGGTGAGTTCCAATGGTCTACTGGTTTCAACATCTCTTTAAACAGAAACAAAATTCTTGAATTACCAGACGGAAATGAAATTCAATATAGTTCAGGTCCAGGCCACATGGTTGGTATTGGTAATACGCAAGTGCTAAGAGAAGGTCAGCCAGTTGGTGTATTCTATGGATATATTTATGATGGTGTTTACCAAGAAGGAGATGAGTTTATTTCTGGTTCTGGTTTCGAACAAGAAGCAGGTGGCGAAAAATACAGAGATATAAGTGGCAGAGATGATAACAACGAATTGACAAATACGCCTGATGGTCAGTTGAACAATGATGACAGAACAATAATTGGTGATCCTAATCCTGATTTTATTTGGGGATTAAATAACGATTTCAAGTATAAAAACTTCGATCTAAATATTTTCTTCCAAGCATCAGTAGGGAATGATATCTACAATTTTTCTGTAATGGAACTAGACAGATTATCTGCATCTAACAACGCAACTACTGCTGCATTAAACAGATGGACACCAACAAATACAGATACTGATATTCCGAAAGTGAATACAAGCAGAGCCTACAAACCTTCAACAAGATGGGTTGAAGATGGTAGTTTCATCAGATTGAAAAACATCGCTTTAGGTTACAATCTGCCAACAGTTGCAACTGAAAAATTGAAAATCCGCTCAGCAAGAATCTATGTAAGTGCTCAAAACCTATTGACATTTACAGATTACACTGGTTTCGATCCTGAAGTGAATTACAGAACATCGGGTTCTACAAATGGCAATAGAAACCTCGGTTTAGATTATGGTAGTTATCCAAATGCTAAATCTTATACAGTAGGTCTAAACATCGGATTTTAATCATATTCAGCGCTAAAAACATAGTAATTATGAAAAGATATATAAATAAACTAATCATATTTCCGCTACTACTTTCATTTTTGGCTTGTACCGATTTGGAAGAAGAGCCAGTTGGAGTTTTAGCACCAGAAAGCTTTTTTAAAACACCATCTGATGTGCAAGCTGCTATTTACGGAGCTTATGGTCATATGGCATCAGAGACTGTTTTCGGTAGAAAGTTATCACTTACTTTACAGCTTCGTAGCGATATGTGCGACATTGGAGACAGAGGAACGCCAGCACGTCGCCAACAAGTAAACGATTTCGATATGGACTCAAACAACGGAATGATTACTGAGTTCTGGCCAAGTTTGTATCAAGTAGTGAGTGCGGCAAATGCTGCGGTTGATGGAGTTCAGTTAATTGATGCCACCGATGAAGAAAAAAATGCTTTAGAAGGAGAAGCCAGATTTGTAAGAGCATATGCTTATTACCATTTAGTAAGAATTTTTGGCGACATTCCTTATATAGATTATTTTGTGAGTGATCCTGATGCGGTAAAATCTATCGCTAAAACTTCAGCTGCTGAAGTGTATGAGCATATTATTGCTGATACTGAATTTGCCAAAGAAAACTTGCCAGACACTCACTCAGGAGATGTTAGAACTAGACCAACTGCTGGAACGGCTGCGACTATGTTAGCATCAATCCATCTAACTTTAGGTAATTTTCAAGAAGCTGCAGACGAAGCTGTTTGGGTGATTAATAACAAAGATCGCTTTGGATATGCTTTAGAAGACGACTTTCAAACATTATACATTGCTGAGCAAGCAGATAACTTAAAAGAGCACATTTTTGCGGTTGACTTTTTAGGTCAGCAATCTGGTAGCAGTAGTGCCAATGATGATATAATGGGACCTATTACTGGTATTCGTGGTGCAGATCAAAATGGTTGGAGTGTGAGTGTACCAAGCATGGCTGTGTATAACACTTGGGATGCTCGCGATTATAGAAGAAAAGTTAGCTTAGAAGATACAACTTCTGTTGGAGGAGTAGCAACACCTTATACAGAATATCAGCAAGTACAAAGACCACATATTGCCAAGTTTGCTCGCTATCCGGGTAATGCTAATGCAGATACTCGCTACTCAGATCATAACTATGTATTATTTAGATATGCTGAAGTTTTACTCATCGCTGCGGAAGCTTTAAATGAAACGGCTGGTGGACCAACTGCAGAAGCTTTAGGTTACATCAATCAGGTAAGAGCGAGAGCAAGAAACTGGGCAGGAACCATGACAGACTTTCCAGCAGACTTAGCAGATGGTATGTCTCAAAGCGATTTTAGAACTGCAGTGCTTGAAGAAAGAAGGCTAGAGCTAGCATTTGAATTCAAGAGATGGTACGACATCAAAAGAAGAGATATGTTAGTAGAAGTATTTACAGGAGTAAACTCTTTAGAATCTCACGACAATGTAGATACAAGCAGAGATTATTTGTTTCCATTACCGCAAGATGAACTGGAAAGAAATGCCAATTTACTGCCACAGAATTCGGGTTATTAATTGATAATGTTTTAATATTATAGAAGAAGGCTCATTTGGAGCCTTTTTCTGATTTACTATTAATGTTGTAAAATTCTATGAAAAAACCTTTTGAGAATAAGCCAGCCAATTTTTTGATTTTTTTATTTGTATCGCTCTATCTCTTTAGTTGTTCACAAAAAAATACTGAAACTGTATCATCAGAAGATGCTCAATTAGAAAAGAAAAGTTTAACTGGAAAATCTGAGCTTAACAATTTGCCTACAGTAATTGCCGAACAATTATTACTGGCAGATAAGAACTATCCTGAGTTGGATAAATATCCTAGAAGCGTAGAAAATGGAGAAACAATTTTAGTAGGAATCAAAGATTGGACTTCGGGCTTTTATCCAGGTTCGTTGTGGTATACATACGATTTAACCAAAGACGATAAAGTGTTGGCAGCAGCCAAAGCCAGAACAGCTCCACTAGAACCACTTAAAGATGCTACACACACACACGATCTTGGTTTTATGTTGTATTGCAGCTTCGGCAATGCATTAAACATTGGAGGTGACGAATCTGCTAAGCCAATCTTGTTGCAAGGAGCAAAATCGTTAATTAGTCGCTATAGCGAAACTGTAGGTTGTATCAAATCTTGGGACTGGTCTAAAGAATGGAAGTACCCAGTAATTATAGATAACATGATGAACCTAGAATTACTTTTCTGGGCAACAAAAGAAAGCGGAGATAGTACCTTCTATAAAATTGCAGAGCAACATGCGCTTACTACTTTGAGAAATCATTTTAGAGAAGACGGCAGTACTTGGCATGTGGTAGATTACGATCCAGAATCTGGTGATGTGCTTGAGAAAGTAACCCACCAAGGATATGCAGATAGTTCTTCTTGGGCGAGAGGTCAGGCTTGGGCGATTTATGGTTATACAGTCGCATTTAGAGAAACTAAAAAGGAAGTATTCTTAGAGCAGGCAGAACAGACAACAGACTTTTATCTGAACCATCCGAACCAACCAGAAGACTTGGTAGCTTATTGGGATTTTAACGATCCGTCAATTCCAGATGTATCTAGAGATGCATCGGCTGCAGCAATTGTAAGCTCAGCGCTTTTCGAGTTGGCTAACTATGTAGATGCAGATAAAGGTCAATTATATAAAGAAAAAGCAACCGCAATTTTAGAGAGTCTTGCATCAGACGAATACTTGGCAAAACCCGGTGAAAACAATTACTTTTTGCTAAAGCACGCTACCGGAAACTTGCCAGCAAACTCAGAAATAGACGAGCCGCTTAACTATGCCGACTATTATTTTATAGAAGCCCTCAGAAGATATTTGGGTAAAGATGCGATTACGTCAATGTGATTGCTCAACTCAAAATAAAAATGTTTTAATGTCAAACCATCTGGCAATTAGTCAGATGGTTTTTTATTTCTGATTTTCCAACTTTACCATTTCTCCATGTCGGTTAGCTTTGTTTATTCCCCAATCTGCCATTGCGTCTAATAATGGTATTAGCGTTTTGCCTTCTTCGGTTAATTCGTATTCTACTCTGGGCGGAATTTCTGGATATACTTGTCTACTTACGAAGCCATCACTTTCCAAAGAGCGAAGTTGTAGCGAAAGCATTTTATCTGTAATTGCAGGAATCATCGCCTTAAGTTCTGTAAATCGTTTCTTCCCATTTTTCAAATACCAAAGCACAATTGTTTTCCATTTTCCACCAACAAATGTGGCAGCTACATCCATAGCACAGTGATAATCTTTACCTTCTATCACAAATTTGAAGTCTTCGTCTTTAATTCTCATTTTATTTAAAATTTTTTCAATTTATAATGATCTGATATTCAATTATTCTATCATAAATGATAGTGTCTATCAGTCTTAACACCATCTTGACACGTCTATTCCAAAACTATACTTTTGATAGTAAATATTAAAAGTAAATGAAATTAATAATTTATACTAAAATTTATTATAATGAAAATAGCAGTTTTAGGAACCGGAATAGTAGGTAAAACCATAGCCGAAAAATTAAATACATTAGGTCACGAAGTGGTAATTGGCACTAGAGATGTAGAAAAAACGCTGGCGAATAAAAGCGATGAAAAATCTTTTGCCTATTGGTACGAATCGCATAAAGAGATTGGTTTACACACTTTTAAAGATGCTGCTGCCTTTGCAGAAAATGTCATTTTCAATTGTACTTCAGGAATGTTGTCCATCAAAATTTTACAACAAGCAGAAGCAGAAAGTTTAGGAAATAAAATTATCATTGATGTAGCAAATCCATTAGACTTTTCGAATGGAATGCCACCAACACTCAACCCCGGAAATTCAGACTCATTGGCAGAGCAAATTCAACGTACTTTTCCAAACTTAAAAGTGGTAAAAACACTCAATACCATGAGCTCTTTTTTAATGGTAAAACCTAGTTTGGTGCAGGGCGATCATTCTATTTTTGTATCTGGCAATGACGATGCGGCTAAAGAAACTGTAAAAGAACTATTAAATAGCTTTGGTTGGAAAAAGAAAAACATATTGGACTTGGGAGACATCAGCACTGCAAGGGGAGCAGAAATGTTACTACCGATTTGGATGAAACTATGGAATAATTTAGGCACAGTGGAATTCAACTTCCATATTCAGCAGAATGCATAAAATTATATTTGACTTATATACAAAGAGCTAGGATATTTATATTCTGGCTCTTTTTGTTTTTAAATGGTGTTGTAAATTATAAATATGTCTTTCAATAAAAATAATACAGGTTTAGATTATCAGATTCTAAAAAACGGTGCAGTTTGTATGTATTACAAAAATGCTATTTTAGATAAAGATGTTCTTTGGTTTACAGATAATCGTTTTGAGGTTTATGACATGGATGTTAGAAACTGGAAACCCAAAAATCTTCATCAAAATCTAAAAAAGCATTTGAACTTTCCTGATTATTATGGCGAAAACTTAAATGCATTTGAAGATTGTTTAGAAGATATGTATAATACAAGTTATCAGGGCTTGATCTTAGTTTTTAGGTGTTTTGATTATTTAGCAGAATTTGATAAAAAACTTTGTGAAGTTTTGTTAGATATAATGGCGAAAACCTCAAGAGAATGGTTACTAACTGGGCAAAAATTAATAGTACTTATTCAATCAACTGACCCAAATATTTATTTTAAAGAAGTAGGAGGTAATGCTCCCAAATGGAATGCAGAAGAATGGTTTGATGATACTCGGAAATGAATTAATTTTTTTTAAATAAAAAATAGTAGATATGGAAGAGAGATTTTTAACATTTAGAAGATTTAGCAACTTAGAAGATGCTAATACTTTGGTTGAGGTATTGAAAAATAACAATGTTGATTTTGAAGTCGAAGATGGCTCTCCAACCTTTGACATTACTTTTTCTAACAATAAGTTATTGAATGAGTACTATGTGAAAATCAAACAAACAGATTTTGAATCAACCGAAAAGTTACTGGTAGATTCAGCCGAAATATCTGTAGATGAGCTTCCTAAAGATTACTATTTATTTGATTTTTCTGATGAAGAATTAATAGAGATATTGGTAAAGCCTGATGAGTGGAACGCCGTAGATTATAATCTTTCTCAACAAATTTTAAAGAGTAGAGGTAATCAGATAGATGAAGCATACATTTCAAAATTGAAGCAACAAAGAAATGAAGATCTCTCTAAACCTGAAAAAGGAAATAGTAGTTGGCGAAATGCGGGTTATATTTTTGCTTTTTTAGGCGGTTTAATAGGCGTTTTTATTGGTTGGCATTTATCTACGTTTAAGAAAACTTTACCCAATGGCGAAAGGGTGCATGTATATTCTGAGTCAGACAGAAAGCATGGTAAAAATATATTAATACTAGGTATTATCTTTTTTGCCCTATATATCGCTTTGTATTGGGTTGATTTTTTTAAGCAATATTATTGATGCTTTATCCCTCAGGAAAATCTAAATCGGGGGTTGGACTGGTATTAGACCAACCTCCATCCACTACAATGGTTTGCCCATTTACCTGACCCGAATGAGGAGAAACTAGAAACAAAGCTGTCTGCGCCACATCTTTCGGCTAAGTTACATCTCTTGTAGGTGTAAGCTTAGACCATTCTTTAGGATAATCTGGATCTTCTGAAAGTGTTCTTTCAGTTACAACAGCTCCCGGAGCAATGGCATTTACAGTAATACCAAACTGAGAAAGTTCACAAACTAAACCTTTAGCCAGCATTTGCAAAGCAGCTTTAGTCATGCCATAAGGAACCAGAAATGGGTGTGCTTGTACACCAGTTACAGAAGACATGAGCAAAATTCTGCCGCCACTTTTTTGTGCTTTCATTTGTCGAGCAACAGTTTGTGCTAGAAAAAATGAACCCTGTAAATTGAGATGAATAATCTTTTGAAAGCTTTCTGGTGAGTAATCTAGAAAAGAACCATAGGTAGTTATTCCAGCATTGGCAATGGCTATATTTAATTGATCAAACTCAGAGACAGCCAAGTTTACTAGTTTTTGAATAAAATCTATATTTCCTGCATCTCCCGCCAATGCAATACATTTTCCTCCTTCAGATTTGATTTTTTCAGCTGCTTCGTTGGATAACTTTTCATCAATATCATTCAATAAAACAGCAGCACCTTGTTCGCAAAGTTGTCGAGCAATTTCAAAACCTATACCTGTGCCTGCGCCAGTAACAATGGCAGTTTGTCCTTCAAAAGTTAGTTTATTCATATATGGTTATTTATAAGTCTGGTTAAAAGGTAGCTCTTCCTCCCGAAAGATCAAAGACAAAACCGGTGTTAAAACTGGCTTATTTAAAAACAATTCAACATGCTGGTACAACTGGAGCCAATCTGATTAAAACTAGCTTGCTAATCTTCAAATTTTCGTAAGGTAAGTTGAGTCAGAAGGAATGTTTTATTATTAATAAAAATACAAAAAAATCTTTTACTAGTAATTAAACTTAACAGATTCTCTTTTAACTTAGAGAATGTCTAAATTGAGTAAGCTTATATTAAATACTTCTAATGAAATGATGCAGCTTCTGGCAAAGCAACCAAGTGTACCATGTGGATTGCCACCAGAAGAAAAACTGGCCGATGATTTAGGAGTAAGTAGAACTACTATACGGAAAGTGGTGGATTTGTTGAGTGAAAAGGGAATTGTGCTAAAAGATGGTAGTAATAAAATGCTGCTTAGAAAGCCAGTTAGAAAAGATTTTTATACTTCTAAAGAACTTGATAATACTAAGGCAGATCAAATAGAAAAGTTGATTTTGAAAAAGCTGTCTTCTTATGAGTTAAAACCCAAAGATCGTTTTTCGGAGTTGGAGTTGGCGAAATCTTTTGAGTGTAATACTGTAACTGTTCGCGAAGTTTTGTTGAAAATTGAGCAAACAGGAATCATCAAGAAATCTCCTCGGCAAAAATGGGAAGTGGTTTCTCTCACCATGGATATGATTGAGGAAGTGGCTTCCGCCAGAAAACTTTACGAAGGTTATGCACTGAGCAAGTTTAAGCAAATGGCTGATGACAATATCATTTGGTTGCAATTAGAAAAACTAAAATCGACCCATTTACAATTGCTGCTAGAAGAAAAAAGACCTTTTAATGCATTGGCAGAAGTAGAGCAAGCATTCCATTATACTTTATTGAAAGCTTGTGAAAATCGCTTTATAGAAAAATCTTACAACAGCATTTTTACACTCATTACTTACCATTTGTGGCAAATAGAATACGATCACTCAAAAATTGAAAGAGTAATTAAACAGCATTTAGAAATTATAAATAATTTACTAAATCGAAATTTTGCTGAAGCAGAGCAATTACTCATCATTCATTTAAATGATGCTGAAAACAGTATGAAAGATCTGGTTTTTAGTGAAAATTGATACTGAACTAAAAGATAAATTTTTAAAATAAAATTATGAAAATGAAAGCATTACGCAGTCAACAATGGTTTGGCAAAAAAGGTAAAGACGGATTTATTTATCGTGCTTGGATGAAAAATCAAGGCATTCCAGATGATGAATTTAGAGGCAAACCAGTAATTGGTATTTGTAATACATGGTCTGAGTTAACTCCCTGCAATGGACATTTTAGGGAGTTGGCAGAATCGGTGAAAAGAGGTGTGTTTGAAGCAGGAGGCTATCCGGTTGAATTTCCGGTAATGTCTTTAGGTGAAACCTTGATTAAACCTACAGCCATGCTTTACCGAAACCTCATGAGCATGGATGTAGAAGAATCCATTAGAGCTAACCCGATTGATGGTGTCGTATTATTAGTAGGATGTGATAAAACCACGCCAGCTTCAGTAATGGGCGCTTGTAGTGTCGATTTGCCCACCATTGCTGTTTCTGGAGGTCCAATGCTTACTGGTCATTACAGAGGCAAACCCATAGCTACTTCTGATGTTTGGAGAATGAGTGAAGCGGTTCGGTCTGGCAAAATGGAAGAAGAGGAATTGCGTTCAGTAGAAGCTTGTATGTGTAGAAGTGATGGCCATTGTGCAGTAATGGGAACAGCTTCAACTATGGCATGTATGGTAGAGTCATTGGGATTAACCTTACCAGAGAATGCGGCAATCCCAGCAGCAGATTCTAGAAGAAAAGTATTGGCTCAGCTCTCAGGAAGAAGAATTGTTGAAATGGTGAAAGAAGATTTAACTCCTGCTAAGATTTTAACCAGAGAAGCTTTTGAAAATTCGATTATATTAAATGCGGCTATTGGCGGCTCAACCAATTTTGTTTTGCATTTGCTCGCCATTGCTGGCAGAGTTGGAGTAGAGCTCAACCTCGACGATTTTGATGATTTAGGGAGTAAAATTCCATTGTTGGTGAACTTACAACCCTCAGGTAAGTATTTTATGGAAGACTTCTATTATGCTGGTGGATTGCCTGTGGTCGTAAAAGCTTTGGCAGAAAAACTGCATCAAAACGTAATTACAGTAAATGGCAACTCTCTGGTCGAAAATGCAAAGACTTCTAGTTGCTATAATGAAGATGTAATCCGAACTCCAGCAAATCCATTCCAAGAAGCATCTGGTATTACAGTGGTAAGAGGCAATTTGTGTGAAAATGGCGCTATAATAAAACCTTCGGCTGCAACTCCAGAGTTAATGCAGCACAAAGGTAAAGCGGTAGTTTTCGAAAATATAGAAGAATATCATGAAAAAATAAATGACCCTGAGTTGGAAGTAGATGCATCTTGCATATTGGTTTTAAAGAATGTGGGTCCTAAGGGATATCCGGGTATGCCGGAAGTAGGCAACATGGCAATTCCCAAGAAATTATTGGCAGAAGGTGTAACCGATATGGTGCGTATTTCAGATGGTCGTATGAGTGGTACAGCTTTCGGAACGGTGTTTTTGCATGTATCGCCAGAAGCAGCAGCAGGAGGAACATTGGCTTTAGTAGAAAACGGTGATGAAATTGAAGTAGATGTTGCTAACAAACGACTCCATTTATTTGTATCGGATGAGGAATTAGAAAGACGTAAAGCCAGTTGGCAAGCACCAGATTTGGGATACGATAGAGGATATGTGCAATTGTACATCAAACATGTAGAACAAGCAGAAAAAGGAGTTGATCTAGACTTTTTAAAAGGTAAATCTACCAGTGTGGTTTTAAGGGATTCTCATTAATTTCTGAAAGAAAAATTTATATTTAGAAACAAATAAACCCTTTGTTTAAAAGGGTTTATTTGCACTTAAATAAGAGTATCTATCAACTATCAAATTTTCATTACTGATTAAAGAGAAAGATTTCTAAATTGGAGATACAGTAGTCTATCAGTATTTTCACATCAGTAAATATTACAGTAATGAACAAAAAGCTGATCCAATCAATACTATCACCATTATTTTTTTGCTTCATTTTAATTTCTTGTAATTCTTTAAAAAAAGAGGAGAAAGTAGAAGAGAAACCTACAACTCCAGAATTTTGGGAAAAAGCCATTGTCAAGTTTGAAAGAGAGGATGAAGAAAATCCACCCAAACCAGAAGAAATACTTTTTATTGGCAGTTCATCTTTCACACTTTGGAAAGATGTGGCAGATTATTTTCCGGGTAAAGAAATTATAAATCGTGGTTTTGGTGGTGCACAAACAAGAGATGTACTTTTCTATAAAGAAAGACTAATTCTTCCATATCAGCCATCTCAAGTTGTGATCTACATCGGTGAAAATGATATATCAGTTGGTAAAACAGCATCAGAAACTGCTTACAGTGTAGAAGAATTAATAGACTGGATTTTACAGCAATTTCCCAATACTTCAATAGTTTATATATCCATCAAACCGAGCCCTAGTAAATGGGACTTGAGAGATAAAATGCAAGATGCAAATAAATTGATAGCATTATTTGCTGCTCAAAACGAAAAGGTGAAATTTATAGATGTTTGGGATTCCATGCTTAATGAAGAAGGCAAACCACCCATAAGTATTTTTTTGGAAGATAGCCTACACATGAATGACAAAGGCTATGCAATTTGGCAAAAGAAAATCGCTCCGTATTTAAAATGAAAATTTATACTATTTACTCAGATAGGGCAGGATAGTAGAAACAAGGCTATAAAGTAACTTTAAAGTAATAAATCAACTCTTATAAGAGAGGGTTGATTATTACCAAAAAGGAAGTTTTATAAGCCATTTTTCATTATTGGGTAAAGAAAAAACACCTAAAATTGGAGATAAAAGGAGGCTTAAGTACTTTACTTAAAGTAAATTGACTTAAGAAAATGAATAAACGTATGATCAAGTTTCTCAGACTTCAACTATTAGTTAGTTTTTTATTTTTATCCTTTATCTCATCTGCTCAGCAAGCAAAAAATGAAAATAAGTGGGAAAAAGATATAGCAAAATTTGAAAAGAAAGATGCTGAAAATCCTCCTCAGTTAGGCGAAATCTTATTTATTGGGAGTTCTTCAATTACTATTTGGCGAGATATTCAAGAGTATTTTCCTGATAAACCAATTATCAATAGAGGCTTTGGTGGCTCCCAAACAAGTGACTTACTTACATTTAAAGAAAGGCTTATTCTTCCCTACAAGCCATCTCAGGTTGTAATTTATGTTGGCGAAAACGACATTGCTGCTAATAAAACACCAAAGAAAGCAGCGAAAGATGGAAAAAAATTAATCAAGTGGATATTAAAGCAGTTGCCAGAAGCTACGGTAGCTTATATTTCTTTGAAACCCAGCATTAGTAGATGGGAGCTTAGAGATAATATGCAGGCAGCAAATGTTTTGATGAAGCAGTTTGCTAGTAAGAATGATAAAGTAGAATTTATAGATGTTTGGGATTCTATGTTGGGAGATGAGGGTAAACCCCTTGCTAATATCTTTTTAGAAGATGGCTTACACATGAATGCGAATGGCTATGTGATTTGGCAAAAGAAAATCGCACCGTATTTAAAGTAAAATTAGCAATTACCGTCTATCTCTCATCAAACTGAAACTAGTTATGAAATTAATAAAACATAGAAATTTCCTAAAAAGCATAGGATATCTTTTAGTTTTTTCGTGCATAGCTGTCTTAAACTTTAAAGCGAATGCACAAAGTAACAAAGACAAACCCTTCCCCAGAGTGGTAAAAGAAAATGGCAAATACACTTACTATGTAGATGATAAACCATATTTGATTTTAGGTGGGCAATTATGGAATTCGAGTGCATGGCCAGATGTATTGAGTAAAGAATGGTCGCAGCTTAAAGAGTTAAATTGTAATACTTTAGAAGCGCCTGTTTATTGGGAAAATATTGAGCCTGAACCTGGTAAATTCAATTTTAATGAAGTCGATTCTCTTATCTTAGGAGCTAGAAAAAATGACCTCAGACTCATTATTCTTTGGTTTGGTTCTTTCAAAAATGGGAGCATGAGTTATGTACCTACTTGGATGAAAGAAGATATAGAAAAATATCCACGGATGGAGAATAGCGGCGGTGAGCCAATTCAGGTACTTTCTGTTTTGTCTGAAGAGAATTTAAATGCAGATAAAAATGCTTTTGTCGCATTAATGAAACACATCAAAGAAATTGATTCTAAAGACAAAACGGTGATAATGATGCAGGTCGAAAACGAGTCTGGCAGTTTGGGTACAGATCGAGACTATTCTGCAAAAGCTAATGAAGTTTTTGATCAGCCTGTACCAACTAAATTGGTTAGCGGATTGGGCAAAGAATCTGGCAATTGGGATAAAGTTTTTGGTGTAGAAGCAGCTGAGGCTTTCAATGCGTATCACATTGCGACATATATTAATTCCATTGCAAAAGCAGGTAAAGAAGTTTATCCCCTGCCGATGTACACCAATGTTTGGACTAGAGAAAACTATTTTGAAAGACCGGGAGAGTATCCGAGTGGTGGGCCAACCAGTAATATGATTCCAGTTTGGAAAGTAGCTGCACCAGAATTATTTACTTTGGCACTCGATGTTTATCATCAAAATATAGAATCTTTTAAAGATAGATGCGAAAAATACAGTCGAGAAGATAACCCACTGTTTATTGCAGAAATGGGTAATGGAGATGTTTTCGCTCGGTACCAGTTTTATGCTTTGGCAGATTACAGTGCCATAGGAGTTGCGCCTTATGGTGTCGATCCTTTCCATCTAAGTCCACATGATAAAAGGGATAAAGTACACCTCGATAACAAGCTACAATACATCGCTTCTAATTTTAGCTTGTTTAGTAAAGCCATGCCTCAAATTTTAAAAATGCAGGAAAATGGCAATTTACAATGTGCCGTGCAAGAAGAAGGATTGCGGGAGAAACTGCTTCATTTTGAAGGTTATGATTTACTTTTTCAATTTGGTTTTCCAACTTATAAAGAACACAATGATAAAACCGGAAGGGTATTAATCGGGCAAGTCGCTGAGGATGAATTTGTAGTAATTGGTTTTGATGCAAAATTTATATTTAGACCTACTTATGGTTCGGGTTATAACAAAGCAGAATATGTGAGTATAGAAGATGGCTATTACAATGCAGAAGGTAATTGGCATAAAGTGAGAAATTGGAATGGAGATGCGGCATATCACTCAACATTACCGCCCGATGGTAGCATTCTAAAAATCAAATTGCAAAGATTAAAGACATCAAAAGAGATGACGATAAAACCCAATTTTGAAAAATAGAAATAACCACATTTAAACTAATAATACAGAGTATGAAGATGAAACTACATGCGATTCTGCTTTCAATTTTTGTTTTGGCAGGATGTGCCCATGAAACTGCAATTAAAGAGCAAAATGAAAAGCCAAATGTTGTAATCATTTTTGCAGATGATTTAGGCTATGGCGATTTAGGTGTTTATGGTCACCCGACTATAAGAACACCACATTTGGATAAGCTGGCAACTGAGGGGCAAAAGTGGACAAACTTTTATGCATCTTCTAGCATTTGCACCCCAAGTAGAACCGGCTTGCTTACCGGAAGATTGCCAATTAGAAGTGGCATGTGCAGTAACGAAAGAGGCGTGTTGTTTCCAGATTCAAAAGGAGGAATTCCAGAATACGAGATACTTATTTCAGAATTACTAAAGGAGCAGGGCTACAAAACTGCTTGTGTGGGTAAATGGCATCTGGGGCACTTGCCTCAGTATTTGCCCACGAGCAATGGCTTCGATTCTTACTATGGCATTCCATACAGCAACGATATGGATAGAATTGATGGAGCTGGTTTTAATGAAACTGGTCCACATCCAGAAGTAAAATATTTCAATGTGCCTTTGATGAAAGACGAAGAGATTATTGAACGCCCAGCCAACCAGCATACCATTGTTTCAAGATATACTGATGAGTCTATCAAGTTTATTAAAGAGAATAAAGATGAACCATTTTTTCTATATCTAGCGCATTCATTGCCACATGTTCCTTTATTTGCTTCAGAAAAGTTTGAGGGAACTAGCAAGAGAGGTTTGTATGGTGATGTAGTAGAAGAAATAGATTGGAGTGTCGGACAGATTATTTCTGCTTTAAAAGAAAATGGATTAGATAAAAATACATTGGTGGTTTTCACTTCGGATAATGGGCCTTGGTTGCATTTTAATGAAGCAGGCGGTTCAGCTGGATTATTGAGAGAAGGAAAAGGTACTTCATACGAAGGTGGAATGCGAGAGCCGGGAATCTTTTGGTGGCCAGAAAAAGTGAAGCCAGGTGTAATTTCAGATGTGGGTTCTACACTTGATTTATTCCCAACTATCTGCAAAATAACTGGTATGGATGTGCCTACCGATAGAATTTATGATGGTGTAGATATTAGTCCAGTTTTATTCGAAGAAAAAGCAACACAAAGAGACGAAATTTTTTATTACGATAATGAAGAGCTTTTTGCCATTAGAAAAGGCAAGTGGAAAATACATTATGCTACTAGAGAAAATGCCTACTCCAAGCAGGTTAAAATTGTAAAACACGATCCTCCTTTATTATACAATTTGGAAGTTGATCCATCAGAAAAGTATAATTTGGCAGCAGACAATGCAGAGATAATAGAAAAACTTTCACATATTAAAGATGCTCACTTAAGCTCTGTAGAGCCTGTAGAAGACCAGTTGGTGTTGAGATGATTTTTTATTTACTAAGCTTTTTCATAAAAAAAGTGTATCTTAAATAAAGCAAGATCTTAACTGAAAATGAAAAGCACTACATCTAACCAATCGGATAGTACATTATCTAATATAGTAGATACTACTGTATTTAAAATCGAAAGTAAAACTTATCAAAATCAATCAGAAGTTGAACTTTGGAAGCTATTTAGATCGGGAGATGAAGGTGCTTTTATTGCTATTTATCAAACTTATATTGATATTCTTTACAACTTCGGCATACAACATTGTAAAGATGAAGAATTAGTAAAAGACTGTTTACAAGATTTTTTTATCTATTTAAGAGAAAAAAGATCTGGACTAGCTGAAGCTACTTCTATAAAGTTTTATCTAATGAAATCTTTTCGGAGAAAGTTGTTAGATTATTTAAAAAAGTACCGCAAACGATTAGCTGTTAGATTAAAGTATCAGCAAGAGAATTTGTTTAAGTTCGAGATTTCAGAAGAGACCAAAATAATAAATCGTCAGTTTAACAGCATGCAAGTCGAAGCTCTAAACAAGGCTATTAATAAGCTTACAAGTAAAGAGCGAGAAGCCATTTATCTTTATTTCTTCAGCAATTTCAGCTATAAAGAAATTTCTGAAATTCAAGGCTATACCCACATTTCGTCCGCAAGAAGACTGATTTATAAAGCACTAGATCAGTTAAGAATTACATTGAAGCTAGCGGTATTTTTTATTTGCTATTTATTTTTTGACTAAGGATTACTTCTTCGAAAAAAAATTTAATTTTTTTGGTATCATTTAGCACAAGCACCTCTCTGTATTATTAAAATCAAGAAGCCACAAAATTTTTATCATGTGGATTCAAATTAAATTTTAATGAAAAAGGAGATAAGCTATATTGATTTACTGACCAATCAGGAATTTAAGAGTTGGGTAATAGCACCGAACTTTGAGAAAAATCTTTTTTGGGAGAAGCAATTGAAAGATAACCCTAAGCTACAAGAAGAAGCAAAAAAAGCAAAGGAGTTAATTCTGAGATTGAATTTTGATAAGCAAGTATTAAAAGATTCTGAAAAAAGCCTGCTGTTAGAGCAAATTATTAAATCAGAAAGAAAACATCAATTTGAAGAATTAAACACTGATTTTAAACAGCCGAATCATTTCAAAATATCTCTACTTAAAATAGCTGCTACAATTACTATAATACTGGTTGCAGTATATTTTCTTAGAGACAAAATAACAACGCCACACCAAATTTCAGAAGTAAAAGATACCTTAGCTTATATTGTAAAATCTACGCCAAAGGGCATAAAAACCAATTTGAGCTTGCCAGATGGGTCTAAAGTGAAAGTAAATGCTGATTCTGAAATTCGTTTTCCAGACTCATATCTGCATACCGATAATAGAACTGTCTACTTAAGAGGGGAAGCCTTTTTTGATGTGCAAAGAAATGAACACAAACCTTTTAAAGTATTTACGGAAAAATTAGAAATTGAAGTACTTGGAACATCATTCGACGTAAAGTCTTACCCAGAATTTAACAAAGAATACATTGCGGTGGCAACAGGTAAAGTTGAGGTAAAAAGTGCCACACAAAAAGTGATTTTATTACCGGGTGAGATTGGGATTATTGATGGTGATGAAATTAAAGTGAGTCAGTTCGACAGAGAAAAAATACTGAGTTGGAAAGATGGAATTCTGTACTACAAAAATGAAAACTTTGATGAAGTGATTCGCAAATTGGAGCTATGGTATGGAGTCGATTTTGAAATTAGTGGAGCAAGAAAAGGGCTCACTCATTTTTCTGGAAAATACGATAACAAACCTTTAGCCACTGTGCTTGAGGGTTTGAGTTTTGCTGCAGGATTTAAATACAAAATACTATCGGATAGTAAAGTAAAGATAAATTTTTAACCATGTATTAATCATACTTTTTAAGCTTATGTACTTTGATTCTGGATAAAATACAGGACTATAAAAAACCCTGAACAAAAGAGCTTGCCGGCAGATTGTTCAGGGATTAATTGAAATCTTTTAATAATTACAATCTATTAAAAATATGAAATTGAAATTACTAAGACAAATTCTCATTATGTCTAAATATACCCTTATAGGCATTTTCATACAGTGCTTTTTGTGTAGTATGGTTATCCCTAAAGAGGGTTTGAGCCAGAAAAGCATTGAAGAAATTTACCTCGATTTGTATTCAGATAGTTCTGAACTAAGCGATGTATTAGAAACCATTGAAGAAAATACGAGCTTTAAGTTTTACTATTTTAAAGGGCTTATAGATACAGATATAAAACTAGATTTTGAAGCAAAAAATCAGTCGCTTGCTCAAATATTAAAAGACTTATCTAAAAAAACCAATCTTAAATTTAAGCGAGTAAATAACAATATCTATATCAATAAGAAGAAGTTGACCGATATAGCAGTAAAAGAAGAATTTACTGTAGATGAAACTCAATTTAAAATAACTGGGAAGGTAACTTCTCAAGAAGATGGAGAGCCTTTACCGGGTGTAAGTATACTTATTAAAGGTACTTCAACCGGTACAACTTCAGACTTAGATGGTAATTATACGCTAAATGTGAATGATAATACGGTACTACAATTTAGCTATATAGGTTTCGAAACACAGGAGATTTTGGTGGGCAGTCAAACTGTAATAAACATACAATTGACTGCAGATATGGAACAACTAGATGAGGTAGTTGTGGTTGGATATGGTACACAGAAAAAGAGTAACTTAACCGGAGCTGTTACATCTGTAAAAGCAGAAGAGCTTCACGAAACGCCGATTACTTCTATAGATCAAGGTCTGGTAGGTAGAGCATCAGGAGTAATGGTAACTCAAACTTCTGGTATGCCGGGTGCTGTGGCTTCTATCAGGATTCGTGGAAGCAGTTCGCTACAAGGAGGTAATGAACCTTTATATGTAATAGATGGCTTTCCGGTGTATAATGGTTCTGGTTATGGTAACACAGGGGGTAATGCGAGAATGAGTGGTTTATCTACTATTAATCCGTCAGATATAGAATCAATCGAAATATTAAAAGATGCTTCTGCCACTGCAATTTATGGTGCTCGTGCTGCCAATGGTGTAGTTTTAATTACGACCAAAAGCGGTAAAGAAGGCAAAGATCAAATCACATTCGATGCATATTTTGGTTCTCAAAGTATAGTGAAAAAGATTGATGTGATGGATGCTTACAACTATGCAAACCTAGTTAATGAGGCATACACCAATGATGGACTCGATCCAGTTTACGATAGTCAAAAACTTTCAGAACTACAGGCAAATCCGAAAGGTACCGACTGGCAAGATGAAATTTTTAGAACTGCACCCATTCAAAACTATCAATTAACTTTCTCTGGTGGTGATAAAAAGTTGAATTATTCTATCTCTGGAAATTACTTCGATCAAAAAGGGATTATCAGGAATTCAGATTTTAAGCGCTTTTCTGGCAGAATCAATATTGATAGAAAAATCAACGATAGATTTAAAGTAGGTACTCATTTAAATATAAGTCGTACTGTTTCTAATGCAGTAAGTACAGATGCTGGTGGTAATGGTGGAGTAGTTACCTCTGCTATGAAGTTTAATCCAGTTTTACCCATTTTCCAAGATGAAGCATTAGGTATTTATACATCTGTAAATACTCCGGGTATAATATATCCAAACCCGGTAGCTACAGCCGATGAGCAAGTTAGAGAAAATACAATGGTTCGACTTCTAGGAAATATCTATGGCGAATGGGAATTTTTGCCAAATCTAACTGCTAAGGTTTCTGTAGGTACAGATTTGGTCAATACAAAATTCGACACCTTTATACCTTCTAATATTTTTGAGTCTGGTGGAGTGGCAAGTGCAAGTATTAATGGCGGTTACACAACAAACTGGCTAAACGAGAATACTTTAAATTGGACTAAAAAGTTAAGTCCTGCTCATTCAATTTCAGTTTTAGGGGGTATCACCTTTCAGCAAAACAAGTATGAAGGAATCACCGCTTCCTCGCAAGAGTATGTAAATAATGTGTTGAAAGAAAATGCTTTAGGTGCAGGTGCTATTTATAATCAGCCATCTTCTTCTAATACAGAGTGGAGTTTAATGTCTTATCTCGGAAGAATTAATTATAACATCAAAGAGAAATATCTGATTTCTATTAATGCCAGAATGGATGGTTCTTCTCGATTTGGTGACAATAATAAATATGCATTATTTCCATCAGGTGCTTTTGCTTGGCGCTTAATTGAAGAGGATTTTGTAAAAAGTATGAATCTATTTTCTAACCTAAAACTTAGAACGAGTTATGGCATTACTGGTAATCAAGAAATCGGTTTATACAATTCATTACCAACTTTAACCAATACTACTTATACAATAGGCAGGTCTTTGGTTACAGGTTTTTATCCTAACTCAATACCCAATCCCGATCTTAAATGGGAAAAAACAGCTCAGCTTGATATCGGTTTAGATTTCGGTTTCTTCGACGACAGACTCAGATTTACTACAGATTATTATTACAAAAAGACCACAGATTTAATTTATGATGTAGCTGTTCCTTTTGTTTCAGGTTTTACTTCATCTCTCCAAAATATAGGAAGTGTAGAAAATAAAGGAATTGAGCTTTCTATTGAAAGTGATATTATTGCTACCAATAATTTTAGTTGGACATCGGCATTTAATATTTCCTTTAATAGGAATAAAATTATTGAGTTAGGTGGCGAAGATTACAAAGATGTTGGAGGTGGAGATGGTCACTTAAAAACAGGTTCTGTGCATAGGTTAATTGTTGGTGAACCAATTGGCTTATTCTACGGATATGTTTTTGATGGCATTTTTCAAA
>PBYL01000428.1 GCA_002729595.1 Thalassovita sp.
AGATTTCCTGATTGCGTATTGCTATACCCAACACTCAAAATATGTAAGCTACCATTGGGCGTAGTGGCAACATTAAACAAAATATCTCCTGTAAAGCCTTTGTAGGTAAGAAATTTTAAAATGGAAATAGAACTGCTTTCCTCTGCATACCTTTCATCTTCTAAAGGTAATTGGTAACCCAACTTAAAACCTAGACCCATATCTCCCATTTTTCTTAAATAGCCAACGCCAGCTTGTTTCAAAGAAAGATGTGCAAAATATTTATTGGAGTTTGTGCTGCTTTCTTGCGCTTTTGCAGATTGATAAAGAAAGGAAAGGATAATTAGTAAGTAACATGTAGTTGAGAAATTTCTCATTGAAGTTTTAAGTATTTGTTTGACAACTAATAAAATTTGGCTAGTGATTATCTTCTATTATCTGACAAATAACTTGGTTTTTTGGACAAAAAAGGGCTTTTTTATTTATTAGAAGGATTAATTATATCAGCTTAATTTTGCTGATGCCATTACTTATGAGGATTTTTATTATTGGGAATTTCTCAAGGAACATCCAGAAAGAACAAATCAACAAAACAGAACAAAAGAAGGCTGGGATTTTGAAGCCTACTTAAAATCAAGAAAACAAGATTGATACAACTTAAACCGGAGTCGGATTAAACTTATAACCCATTCCGTAAATGTTTTGCAAGTAATCTTTGCCACCTGCCTTGGTTATTTTCTTTCTCAAGTTTTTAATATGCTGGTAAACAAAATCGAAAGAATCGTATAAATCTACCTGATCACCCCAAAGGTGTTCTGCAATAGATTGCTTAGTTAAAACCCTGTTTTTATTTGCCAAAAAATACTCAAGCAATTCTAGCTCTTTACGAGTTAAAATAAGCGGCTCATCGTGTATGGTAACCTCAAACTTATCTGGGTCGATACTGATTTCATTAAAGATAATTCTTTGCTGTCCTTCAAAGTTTCTTCTGCGGTAAACAGCCTTTAAGCGAGCATTTAATTCAGAGAGGTGAAAAGGTTTGGTGAGATAATCGTCTGCTCCATAATCTAAGCCAGAGAGTCTATCGTCTAGTTTGTCTCTAGCAGAAATAATAAGCACACCCGTTGTAGGCTGCACTTTTTTTAACTGTTTCAATACTTCAAGTCCATTGCCATCAGGCAGCATAATATCTAGTACAAGCATATCATATTCAAATGCCGAAATGCTATTAACTGCTTCAATAAATGTAAAAGCAGTATTACAGATATAGCCTTCTCGCGATAAGTAGTCTCTCACATTTTCCGAGAGCTCTTTATTATCTTCAACGATCAGTATTTTCATAGTTTTGTTTGTAGTATTTACTTACCCTCACTGGTAAATTTTAAACAAAAGTATATTAGCAATTTGAAGAGAATTTGAAGTTCACTTCAATAAAAATGTACTATTTAGGCTGGTTTGGGCATTCTGAGCCAGATTTTGAAAAAATTCTATAGACTCAGTTAATTTAAAAGCTGGTACTTTTTATTTAGTTGGTTAAAAGAAGGAAGTTTACAGAAGTAAGGTGGTTCGATAAATTAAACCAGTTTTCACCTTCGTTTTCTGAAAGATACAAATTGCCATTGTTCGTTCCAAAAGCCAGTGTTTTATCTTTTCGCACAAATGAATGCCTGAGTACAATTTCAAAAACTGGTGGTTTGGGTAAGCCATTTAGTTGTGCCTGCCAGCTTTTGCCTGAATCAGCTGTTTTATACACTGCCAATTCTAAATCTTTGGGAATCCTTTTCTCGTCACTTTCTGCGGGAATTACCCAAGCAGTTTTTTCATCATCACCAATTGCCAGTGCAAAACCATAATAAGGAAATTGATCTTTACCACTTACATCGAACCAGTTTTCTCCTGCATCATCGGTTCTAAAAATGCCACAATGGTTTTGCTGCCAGATAACTTGAGGATTATCTTGGTTCATAAGTAACAAATGTGGATCGTGCCCAACTTCTGCCTTTGGGTTTGGCAAATAAGCAGCTCTCAATCCATTGTTTTTAGGCAACCAGTTTTTGCCTGCATCTTTTGTCTCAAAAACTCCGGCACAACTCACACCGATATAAACATGATCGCTATTTTGTGGATTTACAACAATCGAATGGATAAAGGGATAATCTTTACCCGCTCCGAACCATTCCATGTCATTCATACGACTGGGGTGGTTCCATAAGCCTTCTACCAATTCGAAGCTTTTGCCATTATCTTCGCTGTAAAACAAGCCTCCGGGTTCTGTGCCGAGCCACAAGCAATCGGGTTTATCATCGCCTGCACTTTGCATCACCCAAATTTTCTTGAGTGGCACTTTTTTTCCCGGTCTGTATTCATAATCTCTGTAAGAAGGTGTTGGAACAGATTCCCAGCTTTTACCTTCATCAGTGGAATAGTGCAGTTTTTGCCCCCAATGCCGATGCGAAACACCTACCCACCAATAGCCATTTCGTGTATCTACAAAAAGCATAGAGACAGGAAAGCCTGTAAATTGTATATCGCTTAATTCCCAACCACTGGCTTTGCGTTCGTAAATAACCAGTCCTTTAGATGTACCTGCAAGAAGTTTCATAGAGTTTATCCGCCAGAAAGTGCCTGAAAAATTATAATTTCGTCATCCTCTTTCACCTGATCATAAAAATGCTGGCGGTCTTCAATCAATTCATTTTGTAAATATATATTCACGTGCTTTCGCAATGCTCCATTGTCATCGAGCAAATAAGAAAGTATTCCCGGATATGATTTTTCGATGTTATTCAATGTCTCTTTTACAGTTGCTCCCTCAAACTCTGTATCTTTTAAATCAGGAAAAAACCTCCTGAGCGCCGATGTAAACCTGACAATAGCCATAAAATATTTATGTGTATTTGTAATAAAGATGTTTGCACTTTCAACAAACTAAATAAAGCAGATAATTCAATCTATTGTTTATTTTTGATGAATACATGTTTTAACAGCATTTATCATCCAATCTGGAAAACCAATAAAACGAAGATATTATGAAAGACCTACTTTCCCAAATAACTGCTTGGCAACAACAAGGAAAAAAACTAGCACTTGCCCGTGTAATTCAAACTTGGGGCTCTTCTCCCCGACCAGTTGGTTCAAGCATGATTATAACTGAAGACATGGAAATGGCTGGCTCGGTTAGTGGAGGTTGTGTTGAAGGTGCTGTGTTAAAAGCGGCTGGCACTTTGAACAATGCTGTGGATGGTAAAAACCTACAATTTGGAATTAGTAATGATGAAGCATGGACAGTTGGTTTAAGTTGCGGTGGGAAATTAGATGTTTATCTGCAACCGCTTACAGGAAATGAAGTATTCAATAGCTTGATTGAAAAGTTAAAAGCCAATGAAAGTTGTGTTTTAGTGACTGATTTAAATGAAGGAAAATCGAGCAATATCTTGTTTAATCCTGATGGTTCGGTTATTTCTCAAGATGGTGAGATAGATGTAAATAATACTTTGGTTGAAGCGGTGAAGGAAACTTATCAAACTCGAAAAAATAGCACATTGACTGAGGGAGATAAGAATTTATTTGTTCAAAACTTTCCAAGAAAGAGTCAACTGTTAATTATTGGTGCGGCTCATATCACTTCTGCTTTGGTAAAACTGGCAAATATGTATGATTTTGAAAGTGTAGTGATTGACCCACGTGGCATATTTGCCCAAAAGACCAGTTTCGAAATTCAGCCGGATCAATTGATAGAGGAATACCCTTCTGAAGTGTTGAATAACTTCAACTTGGATGCTCAAACTTATGCGGTAATTCTCTCGCATGATCCTAAAATTGATGATGATGCCTTGCATGTTTTATTGCCTTCTAATATTGCTTACATAGGAGCACTTGGAAGCAAGAAAAACCAAGCAAAAAGAGCTGCCAGATTGCAAGAAGCCGGTTTTACAGAAGAACAAATTAACAAGATAGAAGGCCCAATCGGCTTAAATATTGGTGCTAGCGGAGCCAAAGAAATCGCTTTGAGCATTATGGCATCAATCATCAAAACTAAAAATGGGGTTGGCTGATCAAGGATGCGCTGCTACCCAAACTTCACCATCTTCAAAAAACTCTTTTTTCCAGATGGGTACTGTTTCTTTTAAGGTATCTATAGCATACTGGCAAGCCTCAAAAGCTGCTGCTCGGTGAGGGGTAGCTACAACAATAATCACAGCCACTTCACCGATTGCCAATGTGCCCACTCGGTGGTGAATTACCACACTATAAGCTTTCCAACGCTCTACAACTGTATCTGCAATTTTCTGCATTTCGGAGATGGCCATTGGTATATAAGATTCGAATTCGAGCTTTACCACTTTTTTACCTTTAGTTTGCTCTCTCACTGTGCCGATAAAAGCGGTATTGCCACCAGAAGCAGGATTTATGGCCAAGTCTACACATTTTCCAGTATCGAGCGGAGTATCAAATATTTGTATGTCTGTCATTGTTGTTTCGTTTTTTGTTTCAGAAATTCTAGCATCGTTTTCCAACTGAGTGCCGCACAGTCTAGTCTGGCTGTTTGTGTTTGCAAAGCTTCAAAAGCCTCAAAATCAACACTATATACCTCACCATCTAATTCATTGTGGATGTAAGCTAGAAAATTGCTGCAAATATTGATTGCTTCTTCATAGCTTTTACCTTCCAAAGTTTGAATCATAATAGAAGACGATGCCTTCGAAATGGCACAGCCAAAACCATGAAAATGCAAAGCATCCAACATATCCTTATCAGCATCAATAAATAAATCGAATCGGTCGCCACAAATCGGATTATTTGCCCGCAAACTTAAAGTTGCTGCTGGCACTTTTTCAAAATGATAAGGTTCTTTGTTATGCTTTTTAATTACTTCGTGATATAGGCTGTTTAACTGACTGCTCACATCCAAAATTTTTTAAGTTCTACCAAGGCATTTACCAATCTCGTTACATCTGCTTCTGTATTATAAATAGAAAAAGATGCTCGAACAGTTGCAGGAATATCCATTCCGTTAAGCAAAGGTTGTGTGCAATGATGCCCCGCTCTTACAGCAATTTTTGCATCAGAAAGAAAACTGGCAACATCATGCGGATGCACATCTTCTACTTGAAAAGAAACAATTCCGGCAAAATGTTTCGGGCTACCAACTACTTCAACTCCATCCATTTCTCCAATTTCTTTTCTAAGCAAAGCTGCTAGATTCTGCTCATGTACAAAAGTTTCTTGCAAATCTAATTGCTCCACAAAATCCAATGCCGCACCCAAACCAATTACACCGGCGATGTTTCGCGTTCCTGCTTCCATGCCGTGTGGATATTTCATCCAACTGGTTTCTTCAAAACTCACTTCGGTAATATTACCACCACCAAATTTAGTCGGCTTTATCTGATCGTGAAATTTTTCGGCACAATAAAGCACTCCAATACCAGTAGGCCCAAACATTTTATGTCCAGAGAAAACTAGAAAATCAGCGCCAATTTCAGTGATATTTACAGAGCAATGTCCAACACTTTGTGCGCCATCTATCAACACAGGAACATCGTATTGATGTGCCAATTCTGTAATTTCTTTAATTGGATTAATCGTTCCTAAAGTATTGGAAATGTGTGTAATAGCTAGCAGTTTTGTGCTATTATCCAACAAATTCTCTAATTGAGAAATATCTAATTCTCCATTTTCATCAATAGGAATTACTACCAATAGAGCCTTCTTTTTCTTACAGATTTGCTGCCATGGAATCAGGTTGGCGTGATGCTCCATTTCGGTGATAATTACCTTATCACCTTCTTCCAATTGATCTGCCAAATAACCTTCTGCCACCATGTTAATCGCATCAGTCGTACCCGCACAAAAGGTAAAACAATTGGCTGAATCTCCACCTAAAAACTGATGCAATTGCTTTCTTACACCTTCATACTTTTGTGTTGCCTGAGCCGAAAGATCGTATACACCACGATGGATATTTGAATTTTCGAAACTATAAAATGCCGAAACAGCATCTATCATCGACTGTGGTTTTTGTGCAGTAGCCGCGCTGTCCAGATAAACCAGATCAGGAAATTTATTGAAAAGTGGAAATTGTTTTTTAATGGCTTGGGCATCAAAAGGCATATAAAAAGGTAATTGATTTTAAGTTTTAAAAATTGTCTGCTTTTAGAAGCTGGTTTTAAAAATAATTCTGATTTTTGGATTTTGGTTCTAAAACAAAGTACAAATATCCAGAGAAAAAGTATCTGGTAAATTGAATTTTCTATGAAATACGATGTAATAGTAATTGGCGGCGGTGCAGCAGGTTTTTTTGGAGCAATCCAGTGTGCAGAAAGAAATCCGAAATTAAACATCTTAATTCTGGAAAGGTCTGCACAGGTACTTGGTAAAGTAAAAATTTCTGGCGGTGGCAGATGCAATGTCACTCATGGCTGTTTCGACCCGAGAGAAATGACGGGATTCTATCCTCGTGGAAACAAAGAATTGCTTGGCCCTTTTCATCAGTTTTTGTGTGGCGATATGATGGGCTGGCTAGAAGACCACGGTGTAAGTACCAAGATCGAAGATGATGGAAGGGTTTTTCCGGTTACAGATAATTCTCAAACCATTATCGATTGTTTTATTCAGCAATGCCGAAAAAACAAGATTCAGATTGCTACTGGCAAATCGGTTACCCAGATTAAACCAACCGAAACAGGTTGGCGAGTACAAACCAAAGAAGAAACTTTTAGTGCCAATAAAGTGCTTTTAACCACAGGTAGCAGCCCTGCCGTTTGGAAAATGTTGGGCAAAATCGGTTACGATATTATAGAGCCTGTACCTTCACTTTTTACTTTCAATATTAAAAATCCTTTACTGAAAGATTTACTCGGTATAGCCGTGCCGAATGCCGAAGTAAAGATTAAAAATACATCTTTTGCTGAGTCTGGCCCGCTGCTAATTACGCACTGGGGATTAAGCGGTCCGGCAGTGCTCAAACTTTCTGCTTGGGCTGCCAGAGAGCTTTTCGATCTCAATTACAATTTTACAATTTCTGTAAATTGGACTGGAAAATCTAGTGAAGATGTAGAAGCCGAAATTCAGCAGAATAGAAAAACGCAGGGAAAGAAAAACGTGGCGAATTTGCAAATTGCGCAATTGCCTAAAAGGTTATGGCAAAGAATGGTGAAACTAAATTTGCCAGAAAATATAAATTATGCTTCGATGAACAGCCAGCAAATTAGTGCAATGGTAGAAACCATGACTGACTGCAAAATTGAAGTAAAAGGGAAAAGTACTTTTAAAGATGAGTTTGTAACCTGCGGAGGAATCGATACCAAAAACATCCATTTTAAAACCATGGAAAGCAAGCTGCATCCGGGTTTGCACTTTGCCGGAGAAGTAACCAACATAGATGCGATTACCGGTGGCTTCAACTTCCAAGCTGCTTGGACAACTGCCTTTCTAGCTGCAAAAGGAATTTGTGGGGAGTGAGTTTAGAAGATTATTCATTGATAAACCTCCTCCATTCATTAGATTCGGCTATTTGTTTGATGAATTGGTTTCTGATTTCCAGAAATGATTTCATGTAGTTTTCTAAATACAATCTATTAAATAGCTTACCGATAATTCCGAAAGGAGATTCAAAATTGAACTCATCATACATGATGCATGTATCTCTTTGAGACTCAAATTTATGCAAGTGTTTCATTGATTGGAAAGCTCCTTTTTGCATCTCGTCTACAAAAAATTGAGGCTTCTCAAATCTGGTCATTTTAACTGTTAATTGCTGGTAGATTCCTAAATGTTTAGCTCTCCAAGTTACCGTTTCACCCAACTCTAACAAACCCGAAGTTTTACCAGCAATCGCTTGTTCATGAGTTTCACTTACCGAAAACTGATGC
>PBYL01000429.1 GCA_002729595.1 Thalassovita sp.
GTTGAACTTAGCATTTGATATGCTTGAGATAAAACCTTCAGCATCAGTTATCATAAAGTCTGTTACTGTTGGGAGTACCTTTAACTTAAGCTCTAATCTTGGTCTACAAGCTAGTAATCCTTTCGTGTAAGGATGGCTTGGGTTAGAATAAATATCCCAAACACTGCCAGATTCAATCACATTGCCTTTGTACATTACAATTACCCTATCTGCTACTTCTGCAACAACTCCTAAATCATGCGTGATAAAGATAGTAGATGTATTTTGATCGTATCTCAACTCTTGAAGTATTTCCAAGATTCTAGATTGCACAGTTACATCTAATGCTGTTGTCGGCTCATCTGCAATCAAAATGGAAGGCTTGCAGGTGAGTGCCATAGCAATCATTACTCTTTGTAATTGACCTCCCGAAAGTTCGTGAGGGTATTTATTAAAAGTTAGCTCTGGCTTAGGGATTTTAACTTTTTTGAATATTTCTATAGTTCGCTTTTTTGCTTCTTTTCGGCTTAACTTCTCATGTAATAAAAGTGTTTCCATTACCTGGTTGCCGCACGTATAAACAGGATTTAAAGAAGACATTGGCTCTTGAAAAATCATCGCGATTTCATCTCCCCTCAAAGAACGCATTTGCTTTTTAGAAATCTGCAAAAGGTCTATTTTGCCGTATTCTTTAGAATGGAAAATAATTTCTCCATGCGTTATTTTTCCGGGATCTTGAATCAAACTTAACAGCGACATAGAGGTCACCGATTTACCAGAACCCGATTCACCTACAATCCCGAGGGTTTCTCCTTTGTATAAATCGAAACTAACATTGTTAACGGCATGTACAACACCATCTTCAGTAGCAAATTCAACTGTTAAATTTCTTACTGATAAAATAATGTTTTTCTCGTCTTTTTTAGAAGTGTGATTTTGAGATGTCGTTTCTAACATGTATATCCTATTAAATGCTTTCAGGTAAGCATATGTAAAAGCTTGCTGTCCTGCCTTTTTCAAACGATAATTTGCGCTTTTATTACTATCACAATTAAATGTGGAGGATAATCATTTTAGTAAAATATGTCATATTCTACTGCTATCTAAGTACTTGAGTTTGTCTGTAAAATAATGCCTCGGAGAAAGTGGCGTTAAGGTTCTGATATTAGAAGTAAAACAGGCACTACTTCTATTTTTTATCAGACGAGCTATGAGTGAATTTTTTACATCCAGACTGTTAAGTACATTTTGTTTAATATATACATTATCGATTTGTGTTGTAAATGCACAATCAGAATCTACCGCTTTTACAGCTACAGGTAGAGGAGGTGTTTCAACAACATTTGCTACTGATTATCAATCAATTGGAATTAACCCTGCTAATCTGGGTTTTCATAAAAGTTTTAGAGATCCCAAATTTACTTTTGGTTTTCTAGAGATGAATGCCACATTTTTCTCAGAAGCGCTCACCAGAAAAGAATTATTTCAAACATTGTTTAATTCAGGTGATATTGCTTTTACAAGAGATCAAAAGAGAGAAGCTGCTGAAAGAATCGCCAATACTTCTGTTTCTATGAATGCAGATGTAATGTTGCTTGGGATGAGCTTGCAATTACCCAATAATCAAGGTATTGCATTTTCTGTGAGAGATAGAATTCAAATGTATTCGCAGATTAATAGAAATACCGCCGAGATTGCTTTTTTAGGTGCTACAGCTAGTTATTTTCCTGAGTTGCTATTGTCTGATGGTTCTGTAATTGCAAACCCAAGATATCCTGGTAATGAGAGTTTAGAGCCTTTAACTGAAGAAAAAGAAGAAGAAGTAATTTTAGGCCTTTATAGCAATGAGGATTCCGCCAGTTTTTATTCAGAAATTATGGATGGTTCTAGGGTGGCTAGCACTTGGTTTAGAGAGTTAAACTTTAGCTATGGCAAGCAACTAGTAGATTCTTATAACTTTTCAATGTATGCAGGTATCGGTTTACGCTATATTATGGGAATTACCATGATAGAAATGGAATCTCAAAACAACCAACTGATTGCCTCTAATATTTCTGTTTCAGAAGATTTTGGGTTGGATTTCGGCGATGATGACGATATAGTTTCGAGTCCAACATTTAGGCCTCCATCAGATGTAAGTGCATTTAAGCGAGTAGCTATGCCAAGGCCAGTGGGTAAAGGTTTAGGGGTGGACTTTGGTTTAACAATGGTAATTAAAAGGAATTTATATATTGGTTTGGCTGTCACTAATATCGGAAATATAAAATGGGATGGTAATGTGTACAAGGTGAATGATGGTAAGCTTGTACAATTCGCTGGTGCTGGTCTGAACAACTTTAATATTCTTGCGAGTGATCAATCAGCTTTACAGTTTGCTGGAGATAAATCGCCATTATCGTGGGAGGGAAGTAATAGTATAAAGCAAACTCTGCCAAGTGTAATTCGTGTAGGAGCAAGCTATGAGTATCATAGAACATTCCATGTGGGTTTTGATATTATTGCTCCAAGGAATAATGCTGCTGGTAACCTAGAAAATATTCTATATGCTATCGGTGGTGATTTTAGACCAAACAGAATCTTTAAAATTTCGACCGGAGCAAATTTTGGAGGGAACAATCAATCTAAAATCAATATTCCTGTTGGTTTCACTTATATTGCTCGTAAAGGTTTTTATGAAGCAGGTATCGCCACAAGAGATATTACGACCTATCTGGCAAATTTTGGAGGTGGAAGTACCATCTCGTTTGCATCAGGCTTTTTAAGATTTAAGCTGTAAAATTCAGTGATTCTTTTTTAAACTTGTGCCATGAAATTTTATGTAAATGATTATCCATTTGAGATTTACGCTAAAGAAAAAGCTACTCAGATAAATCAAAAAGATATTGTTTTAGGGGCAGCAAGCGCAGATCAGGTAATGCATTACTACGATTTGGTGCAAAATGGAAAGGTTAAAGGGAAAACAGCTTTTGTTTTTGTAGTGAGTAATTACAAAAAAGTAGTGAGTGAAGTAAAAGAAAGCTTTAAAATAATAGAAGCTGCAGGTGGTATAGCATCCAAAGACGGAAATCTTTTATTAATCCATCGCTTAGGGAAATGGGATTTGCCTAAAGGTAAAATGGAAAAGGGTGAATCTCCTGAAGAAACGGCTGTAAGGGAAGTTGAAGAGGAGTGTGGTGTAAAAGTTACGCTTGGAGATAAAATAGGAGAATCTTGGCATACATATATCCACAAAAAGAAAAATGTATTAAAGTGCACACATTGGTATAAAATGGATTGTGTAGAAGATTCAGCATTAAAACCGCAAGAAGAAGAAGGAATTGATAAAGTGGTTTGGATGAGCAAAGAAGAGGCAGAAAAAGAAATTGTAAATGATTCTTACGCCTCCATTGTAGATATTTTTTTAAAATATAAATCAGCTTTATAAGGCAGTAAAAGTAGAAGTTTAAATTGCTTCGATAAAAAATATGTCTTGTTCAGATGTTATTATATAATTTTGTGATTGCAAGTAATTGATTTTGTTAATTGAGTCATTTCGGTTTGCCATATTTTTTGATAAGAATCAGCTTTACCTTGAATAAGAAATCACTAAAACATTGTTTGATTTTATTCCATTTAATTTTTCTATTAGCTATCAATATTGCTGAGGCTCAGAAAAGTAAATTGGAGCCATTCTTCGATGAAACTTCGTATCTGTACGGATATAGAACTGGTGATGGTAAAGTAAAAATCACTCCGGAGTATGCAGATGCTTCCCCTTTCTTTAATGGTTATGCGAGAGTAACAATAGATGATAAACAAGGCATTATCAATCAAAAAGGAAAGATTATTATTCCTGTAATTTATGAAGAAGTTGGTTGGTCTGGAGATAAGAATAATAATGTGCTATTTAAAAATGGCCTCATCGGCATTAAGTTAAATGGCATTTGGGGAGTAATTAATGAAAAATCTGAAACCATATTAAGCCCACGGTTCGATTATCTAGAGCCTTTCCATAAAGGACTGGCCGTAATTGGCAAATGGACTGATGCAGATAAAGTAGAGTATGGTGTAGTAAAGAGTGATGGTAACTTTTTGTTGTTGCCAGAATACGAGACTCTTGAAATTGATAATGAAGCAGAGGTAATTATTGCTAAAAAATATATTGAAGGCGAGTTACAAGCAGGAGCCATTTCTACCAACGGGATAGAAGTTTTGCCATTCGTCTACAGAGAAATTGAGCAGTTAAGTAATGGAGAGTTTAAAATTGCTGATTTTAATGGTAAGTGGGGCTTGTATAATGATGAACTGCATAAAATTTACCCGCACACTCTAGATAGCATTGGCGAAATTCAAAATAAAAGAGTTATCGTAAAAGCAGAAAACAGATATGCTGCTATCAATGCTAAAGGTGAGGCCCTCACACCTTTTAAATACAAGAAATTAGCCTTACAAGACACAGCTTTACAAGGTGAAACCTTTTCCGAATTTCAACTAATTACTAGGGAAAAAGAATTAAAGGGCAAGTTTTATTACGATTCTGTAGTAAACGTTGGCAACGATTTATTTGCCGCTTATGCCTCAGGTAAGCGCTCCTTGCTGAGTGATAATGCCAAACAAATTTGGTTTGAACAATACGATAGAGTAAGGCCATTTACAGATAACTTAGTACTTGTTGAAGAATATGGACAGGTAGGAGTAATTGATCAAACAGGTAAGTTTCTAATACCAGTACAATTTAGATCAATCAAGGTTGATGGAAATAACAGGTTGATTGTTACCAAGATCGATTTCACTCATGATATTTATGACAAGTCTGGTAAGAATCTCACCAATGGAAAATATAAGCATATAAATCCTTTTCAAAGTAATCGCTACCGAGTGGAGATGTTCGATAATTCAGTAGCATTTCTAAATAGTGATTTACAGATAGTTTCTGAAGGTTGGCAAAACGGTGGTAATTACACAGATGGTTATGCTGCTGTAAAAACGAATGATTTATATGGTGTAATTGACTTAGAAAGCAACTGGGTAATTTCGCCTTACATCGACAGCCTAATAGTAGTAAATAAGAACTATTTTATATTTTATGATAATAAAGAGTGGGGTACTGTAAATACAAATGGAGTTGAGCTCTACAAATCAGATGCATCGATTTATAGCTTTTATCCTCAAGGTACTTTACTTGTTAAATACGATG
The DNA here is from genome assembly GCA_002729595.1 of Thalassovita sp. GTDB lineage: Bacteria > Bacteroidota > Bacteroidia > Cytophagales > Flammeovirgaceae > Chondrinema. The sequence goes on from PBYL01000429.1 coordinate 5,156, forward strand.
GTAACCAAGGCCTTATTAATACATATGGTTCTGAAGTTTTAAGTCCGATTTATAAAAGTGTTTCAACGCCTACATCCGATAGCTTGGTTTATGTGTCTAAAGGTAGAAACCAGTTCTATATGGATTTAAGGTCTATGCAAGAGCCAGAGGGCACAGAAATGCTAAACTTAGAATATGATAAAAATCATAGTGCTGGATATTTCAGAGCTAAAGTTTATGGTTTATATGGTTTTGTAGACTACCTTGGCAGAATAAGAGTGTACTGTCAATACGAGGATGTTCATTATTATTCAGAGGGTTTAGCTGGCTTTAAACTTGGAGGAAAGTGGGGTTATTTTAATAAAAGAGGGCAAATAATAATTCAGCCCGCTTTTGAAGCGATAACAGGCTTTAATAATGGTTATGCCATAGTGAAAAAAGGAGGCAAATGGGGGCTGATAAATAAAGACATAAAACCTATTATTCCTTTTGAATACGACAGTATAGAAGAAACCAAATACGGTAATTACATAGTGAAACAGGGCAATAAAACTGGTATTTACCGTAGTAAAGATTTTTTAAGTATTTATCCGAAGTTTGACGAGGTAAATGATTGTGGAAATGGAGCTGCTATTGTAAAAATTAATGGCAGATATGGAGTAAGTCAATTAGATGGTATTACAATAGCTTACCCAGAATACGACCGAGTAAAATACAATCCTTTTGATAATAGTTTTTTCCTGATTCAAAATGGTTCTGATGGAAAAAAAATAGAGTAATGAACTTTGTGGATTGATCAGGCTTTAAAAGAGAAAAGATTGTAGATTTGCGAATTGAAAATTTTAAATGTAAAAATGGCTTCATCAGTAAAGAACCTTAACGAACATTCTGAGCACGGACTATTATCAATCGAAAATAAAAAAGTTGCAGTATTAGTTTCTGAATACCACAATGATATAACCGAAGCTTTATTTGAAGGAGTAAAAGAAACCCTTCTAGAATATAAATTACCAGAAAGCGCACTAATCAAAAAATATCTTCCCGGAGCATACGAGTTAACATTAGGAGCCCAGTATATGGCAGCAGACGAAAGTGTAGACGCTGTGATATGTTTGGGTTGTGTAATTATGGGAGAAACCAAACATTTTGATTTTATTTGCGAAGCTGTTGCAAAAGGGCTTACAGATGTAAGTCTAAAATATAACAAACCTGTAATATTTGGAGTGTTAACCCCAAATACTGTAGAGCAGGCAAAAGACCGCGCTGGAGGGAAACACGGTAATAAAGGTGTAGAAGCTGCTATTGCTGCTATTAAGATGATTCATTTTATGGACTAATCTTCCTGATAAGCAATTAACAAATTGATTTTAATATTTAAGCTGTTCAAATCTAGGTTTGCAGCTTTTAACAAACAGTAAATTACAACATACTTTATGTGGACCTGGTTTGCACATTTTATTTTGAGAAACAGGTTGCTACTCATTATTTCGCTCGTACTGCTTACTGCATTTATGGGTTTTATGGGTAGGAAAGCTGAATTGTCTTACGACTTTATGAAAATTGTTCCGGATGATGATCCGGATATGATTTACTTTCGAGATTTCAACCGCTTATTTGGAGAAGATGCCAATATGTTTGCAATTGGCATGAAAGATAGTGCTATTTATGAATTAGATAACTTTTTAGCACTTGCAGAATTTGGAGATGCCATTGCAGCAGAAGATGGCATAAATGAAGTAATGTCTTTGCCAAGGTCTTTTTACCTTTCTAATAATAAAGTAGAAAAGAAATTTGAACCGGCTAAAGTATTTGAAACCCTTCCTAAAACTCAGAAAGAACTTGATAGTCTACTCAACTTTGTAGGTAAAATTAAGTTCTACGAAGATCGTCTGGTTAATGCTGAGAATGGTGCTACACTCATCCTAATTTCTATGGATGAAGACTACCTAAACTCTAAAAAGAGAATGGATGTAGTTACCGGAATTATGGATGCTGGTAAAGCCTTCACAGAAAAAACAGGTGTAAAAATACATTATGCTGGCTTGCCTTATGTGAGAAGTGTAATTCAAACCAAAGTGAAAAAGGAATTAAATATGTTCCTAATGATTTCACTTGGTGTAACAGCAGTTATATTATTCCTTTTCTTTAGATCATTCTCACCAGTTATATTCTCTCTGTCTGTTATAGGCATGGTGGTTATCTGGACGGTTGGAACTTTGGGAATACTTGGGTATAAAATTACCATGCTTACTGGTTTATTACCTCCAATTTTGGTGGTAATTGGTATTCCTAACTGTATCTATCTGCTTAACAAATACCATCAAGAATATGCTTTGCATGGCAACAAACTCAAGGCATTAAGTAGAATGATTCAGAAGATTGGTATTGTTACTTTAATTACGAATACTACCACTGCTATAGGCTTTTTAGTACTTACAGTTACAAATATTGAGGTGCTTCAAGAGTTTGGTATAGTTGCTACGATCAATATTGCAGCTACATTCTTAATTAGTATCATCTTTATACCAGCAGTATTTTCTTATAAGCCTGAGCCTAAGATGCGTCATATTGAGCACCTTGAGTTTAAGCCTATTCAGAAAATATTAAAGTTCTTTATTTATGTAGTGCAAGAGCAAAGAATTGCAGTTTATGTGTTAACAGCCACTGTAGTAGTAATAGCTTTTGTAGGCATGCTTAAATTGAGAGCTGTAACTTATATGGTAGATGATTTGCCTGAACACAGCGATGTAAAGATGGACCTAGTTTTCTTTGAAGATAACTTTAAAGGTATTATGCCTCTTGAAATTGTAGTAGATACAGGTAAAAAGAAAGGTATTAGAAAACGTTCTACTTTAAAGAAAATAGAGCAGCTAGAAACCTATCTAGAAGATTTAGATCATGTAACTCATCCAGTTTCTTTTGTTACTTTTTTAAAGGCGGCAAATCAGGCTTATTTCAATAATAATCCGCTAGATTTTAAATTGCCAGACAAAAGGGATGAGGCATTCATTCAAAAATATATCAGTAATCAAGACCAAAATAATGAGTTCGTAAGGTCTTTTATGGATTCTACTGGTCAGAAGCTTAGAATTTCTATGAAAGTAGCTGATTTAGGTTCTATTGAAATGGACTCTTTGGTGAATACCAAGATTAGGCCTGAGATCGATTCTATATTTGGCAGCTCTGAAGATTTAAAAGTGGATGTTACTGGGACAACTCTATTATTTATAAAAGGGAATGAATACCTGATAAAAAACCTGCGTACTAGTATGATTATCGCGTTTGTTTTGATTGCGATTATTATGGGTACATTATTTAGAGATATCAGAATTATTATCATCTCTCTAATACCAAATATGGTTCCTTTGATTATTACTGCTGGTTTAATGGGCTTCTTGCAAGTTCCGCTTAAGCCAAGTACAGCGCTGGTTTTTAGTATTGCATTTGGTATTTCGGTAGATGATTCTATCCACTTTTTAGCTAAGTATAGGCAAGAACTCATTGCTCACCATTATAATGTGAGTAGGGCAATTACAGTAAGTTTGAAAGATACTGGTACCAGTATGATCTATACTTCCATTGTTCTGTTCTTTGGTTTTGTAATTTTCGTTGCATCTGATTTTGGAGGAACTGTCGCTTTAGGAGCTTTAACTTCAACAACATTGTTAATTGCAATGATTACTAACTTAATTCTTTTACCTTGTTTATTAAGATCATTTGATATGACTGAAGAAAAAATGAAACTTCAGCCAGTGTTTGAAGAGTATGATGAAATTTATCATGAAGATGAAGAGATTGATATCAACCAGATTCAGGTAAAAACTCAAGAAGACAGCAAAAAAGATTAATTGATAGTTTTATAAAAAGAAAGGCTTCTCAGTTTACTGAGAAGCCTTTCTTTTTTATGATAAAAAAATGTTTTAA
>PBYL01000430.1 GCA_002729595.1 Thalassovita sp.
GAAACAAAATCCTTTAAAAATAGCAAAAGAGTTATTAAAATTTAGAGAAGTTAAAATAGCAGAACCAGATTTAAGCACTCAAGTTTCACTTAATTATATTCCGTCTGATACGATGTATAAAGATCAGTGGTATTTAAATAATTCGGGTGGAACATATAGTTTAAAAGCTGGAGCAGATGTAAAAGCAGAAGGTGCTTGGAAGTACACCAAAGGAAATCGATCTGTTAAAGTTTGCATTATTGATAAAGGGTTTAATCTCTCACATCCAGATTTAATGGCTTCAGATAAAATTGTTGCTGCCAAAGAGTTTGGAGCATCTATATCTAAGTTCAAAAAAGATATCTCGCATGGAACAGCGTGTTCATTATTGGCTGTGGCAGAAGAAAATGGAAAAGGAATGGTTGGCTTAGCTCCAAATTGTTCGTTGATGCCCTTGACTATGCCCACTTGGTTATCAGATAATGTTTACATAGAGATGTTTCAATATGCGATGGATAATTATGCTGATGTGATTAGTTGTAGTTGGTCTACATCTGCATGGAATTTTCCTTTATCTACCAAGCTAAAAGCGCTGCTTCATAAAGTAGCAATAGAAGGTAGGCGAAATAATAAAGGTTGTATCATCCTCTTTGCAGCAGGTAATGAGAATAGACCTATTAATGGGAATAAGGATGGACATATCTCGTATCATGGTTTTGCAATTCACGAAGATATTATTGCTGTTGGTGCATCTAACAGTTTAGATCAGCGAGCCAGTTTTAGCAATTATGGTAAAGAGTTGGCAGTCTGTGCACCTTCTTACGGTTTTCCTGGTAAAAAAATTAATATTTCACATTCTACAGATTCAAATAAGCAACCTCAATCAATTTCAATTGGAGGCACATCCTGTTCTACAGCTTTGGTTGCTGGCTTAGCAGCTTTGATTTTTTCAGTGAATCCAGAGTTAAGCTCATTGGAAGTCAAAAATATCATCATACAAACAGCAGATAAAATTGATGCTGATAATGCCAAATATGATAAAAATGGACATTCAGAATATTTAGGTTTTGGGAGAATAAATGCTCAAAAAGCTGTTGAAATGGCTATCAAATTGAAGCGATAAATTCTATTTTCACTCCACTACATCTTTCAATATTTTCTTTACAGTTTTACTTAACAATTGGGGTGTTTTTGGTCCGCTTTGGTTGGTGATTATTGAAATACCCAGATTGTATTTTGGGAATATGTAAAGCCAGTTTTGCATGCCACTTGTACCTCCGTGATGATTGTATGAAGTGCCATATTTGTCTTGCCAAACTCTCCAAAAGTAAGCTAGTTTTAAAGTGTTCCCATTATCGTAAAGTTTACGATGGCATTCTTTTACAATTTCATTCGACTCGTCTAATTGCATTTTTACATATTGCATTAAGTCTGGCAAAGTAGATTTTGCACCACTTCCTGTAGCCCAAAGCTTATTTTGTTGATTAGGTGATTGAATTTTATTACTCATCCAATATCCTTTTATCAATCTTTCTTTTTGCTCACTATTTAGATGAATTGCAGTATTGGTCATATTATAAGATGCTAAAAAGCTTTCTTGTAAAAGCTCATCAATACTTTTTTGGTAGATATTTTCAAGAATATAACCTACGATTTCAGCACCAACATTGGAATAAGAATATTGAGTACCCAGTTTGGTTGAAATTACAACTGTATGTAAGTCTTTGAGAAATTGATCTTTGCTATAGTTACTTTCTATACTGTCAACCTTGAATGGAACTTGCTCATCAAACTTCTCAAATACACCATTCATCTCTAATGGTAGAAATGCAGGTAATCCACCAGTATGAGTGAGTAAATGTTGAATGGTAATTGCTTGATTTTCAAAAACTAAATTAGGATAATCTCCCTTTAGATAATCTCTGATATCGTCTTCTAGTTTGAGCTTTTCTTCCAAAACAGCTTTGGCTACAAGATAACCAGTCATGGTTTTGGTTACAGAAGCGATTTCATAGATGGTTTCATTGTTAGGTATGTTTCCAGTGCCTTTTTCTAGTTCACCAAAATGATTTATATAGGTTTTGCCATCCTTGTATACACCTATAGAAACTGAATGTATATTTTTATTCCTGATAAACTTTTCCCCCTGTTTTTCAATAGCTTTTCTAATCACCTGATCTTCATTTTGGGCAAATAAGAAAAGGGTAGTTAGGCTAAAAATCAAAATGCTGAGTGCGAATTTCATTTTACTATTTTATCAGGTTTAAAGATTGATTCCATCAGCTAGATGATTAATTTTTGGTAAAGGTTGCTTGTGATCATTATAAAATTTGAGAAATAAAAAAGACAGTGAATTTGAACACTGCCTTTTCGACTCTATAATTACCTCATTTTATAAATCAACTATATTTTATCAGAAGCTATTCACTTTCTCTTTCATCTTGTTTACGATGGTTTCTCTACTTATATTCTTAGAAATCAAATACTTAGCAAATACAAAAGAAACTACTATGGCTAATATACCTTCAAATAAAATGGTATGAGAACTTCCTAAATTATGCGAGACTGTACCCACTAATAAACTGCCAAGTGGAAGCATACCAAACATTGCCATTGCAAACAAACTAATCATTCTACCACGCATATCTGGGTCAGATCGAGTCTGGATAATGGTTAAACAAATGGTAGATTGTGTTAAGCCACTAAAGCCAGCAATTACAGAAATCAATAAAGCTACTGGCAGATAAGTAATAAATGAAAATGCGATTAAACTCAATCCTAATAAAAATGAATTTAGAAGTAAGACTATTCGCTGTTTAGATTCACTTTTAAGGCTTGCGAGGAAAATAGTACCCAGCAATGCACCACAACCAATGCTGCTATTGATGTATCCATATGTTTGTGCATCACCATGGAAAATCTCTTTGGCAAACTCTGGAAGCAAAGTGTTATAAGGCAAAATCAAGAAACTTACAACTGCAATGTAAAGCGTAATTGGTGCAAGTATTTGGTTAGATTTGAGATAATTAAACCCTTCCTTTATTTCTACTAAATTACTTTGCTTTTTAGGCTTAATAATTTGAGGTTTAAGTTTTAAAAATAACAAGGAAATAATTACTGCTAAATAACTCAATGCATTGATTGAGAAACATATACCGGCTCCAAGTGTGCTCAATATAATACCAGATAGGGCAGGGCCAACTAATCTGGCAATATTCACCACTGAAGAATTAAGCGAAACTGCATTTGGCAAATCTTCTGGGTCTTCAATAAGTTGATGCACCAGTGATTGTCTCGCGGGAATATCAAATGCATTGATAATTCCGAGTATCGTAATTAGCACTAAAATAATCCATATTTGAGTATCTCCCATTAACACCAACACCGCTAAAATTGTAGCTTGAATCATAGACGCTATTTGCGTAAATAGCACCACTTTGTGTCTGTTGTATCTGTCTGATATAATGCCGCCATACAGAGAAAATACAAATGATGGAAACTGCGAAGCAAATACAGTAAGACCGAGTATAAAAGTTGAGTGGGTCATTTCATACACCACCCAGCTTACACCCGTTCTCTCCATCCAAGTCCCTATTCGCGAAATAGCCTGACCCGTTATAAATATTCTGTAATTGGGAGATTTAAGTGCTTTAAATGTGTATTTTATTCTTGAATTCATATATTATTTTATCCATTCTTCTGTAGTCACTACATCTGCTACTTTTGGAAAAACTTTTTCAGTTAAAACCTTATGTACTTCATCATCTCGATCTTTACAAGCATCAGAAATTACTGTTAAACTGTAGTCTTTGTCGAAGGCCTCTGTAAAGGTCGATAATATTACTCCACTGGTAGCAACTCCTGTTAATACAAGATGATTAATGTTTGATGCTCTTAAAATCATCTCTAAATCATTTCCTGAAAAGGCGCTGATTCTGTGTTTCTTTACAATTATATCTTCTGGCTCTGGTTCAATTTCGGCGTGAATTTTGGAAATTTCTTCAACTTCCAAATGGTTTAATCTCTCTTTAAAACCTGAAAACATGCTATTATTTTTACTGACTTCCGGAAAGCCTTTTCTAAATCCAAGTACCACATAAATAATGGTTATTTTTTCTTTTCTTGCTTTGTTTATGCATTGTTTTACATTTTGGATTACAGTTTCTAAATTGGATTTACTATAGTTACCCAATATTGTATTTTGCATATCCATTACCAAAATTGCGGTTGAAATATTAAGTATATTCATAGATGTGTTATTTCTATTAGGTATTTAGCTTTTTTAAAATCGGTATTGCTTGTTCTAAAACATGCAATTCATCAACAGTTAATTTACTTTCTAGTAAATGTTTCAGCATTTCGTCTTTGCGGTATTTTGCTTTGTCTACAATTTGCTGTCCTTGTTCACTTAGAGATATATACACTTTGCGTCCATCTTCTTTAGAAGGAGTTCTGTTGATCATCTCCATTTTTTCCATTTTCTTGAGTATTTGAGACATACTCGGAGTAGTAATTTTAGTTTTTGCAGCTAATTCAGATGGAAGAATGCGCTCATGCCGATAGATAAGCCCAATGGTTTCTAATTCTGTTAGTGAAAAAGAGTTACCATCTGTAAAGCTCTTCCTTAAAGTTTTGTGAAGTCCTGAAATGCTACTTCTCAAAGATTCAATTAATAAGTAATCCATTTTTAATTAATTAACTAAACTAATTAGTTTACCTAACAATATTGAAATGTATTGGTTCAGAAAAGAGATGACTAATTCCATCGATTAAACAATTTTTAACATTGGAAGCTGTAATACTGTGTTGAAAAGTCTTTTCAATTTAAAGACTTTTTTAGGTGGAAATATGTATCCTTTTTTCACTTCTTGATTATATAGGTAAAATCAATCTAAAATATTTTACTATGGGTTACTTGCAAAAAGACCAGGCTGCAGTAAATGCAGGCTCTATGGCAGATATTGCCTTTTTGTTACTGATATTCTTTTTGGTAACAACCACAATTGTTAATGACAAGGGCATCTTAATGAAGCTTCCAGTTAAAAATAATGAGTCAGTAGATTTGAATCAGAGAAATGTATTTACCATTCTGGTTAATTCTAAAAATGAAATTCTGGCAGAAGATGAGCTGATAAAGTTTGATCTACTGAAAGACAGAACGAAGAAGTTTATCGATAATAATGGAGCAAATCCATTTTTATCAGATTCTCCTTTAAAAGCAGTGATTTCTATAAAAACAGATAGGGGAACCACTTACGATGCTTACTTAAAAGTGTTGGATGAGTTAAAGTTGAGTTATAATGAATTACGTGCCGCTTCTTTAGGTATTAGTTTGGAGGTGTATAAAAATCTGGATGTTAAAAATCCAGAGGAGAAAGAAATGTTAGATCAAGCTCGTGAAACGTATCCGATGCAAATCTCTGATGCAGAACCATTAGAGTCTTATTAATTTGCAAAGCTTATAACAAGCTGTACAATTAAATCAAAGCCAATAACCAATTATTAATCTGCCACTATTAAATGCTTAAAAAAATAAGCAAAGGTAAGAACTATGTCTAAACCTTTGCTTTTTGTAAAGTATGGTATGTAATGTATGTAGATTCATCAATCGATCGCAAAATCGATTGATGATCTACTTTATGTTTATTTTATGCGAGATCGAAACGATCTAGGTTCATTACTTTAGTCCAAGCGGCAACGAAATCTTTCACAAATTTATCTTGTGAATCGCTGCATCCATAAACTTCAGCAAGTGCACGTAGTTCTGAGTTAGAACCAAAGATAAGATCAGCACGAGTGGCAGTCCATTTTGCAGCACCAGTTTTACGATCTGTTCCTTCAAACACTTCTTGGTCGTCTGAAGTAGCTTTCCAAACAGTGTTCATGTCTAACAAGTGTAGGAAGAAATCGTTTGTTAAAGTTTCTGGTTTATCTGTAAACACACCATGCTTAGATTTATCGAAATTAGTATCTAAAACACGCATACCACCCATTAATACAGTAAGCTCAGGAGGAGTTAATGTAAGTAGTTGAGCACGATCTATCAGTAATTCTTCAGTAGAAACTGAATATTTAGTTTTTCTAAAGTTACGGAAACCATCTGCTGCTGGCATCAAATAACCGAATTGGTCAGCATCTGTTTGCTCTTGTGTTGCATCCACTCTACCAGGAGTAAATGGCACTTTTACATCATGTCCAGCATCTTTAGCAGCTTTTTCAACACCTGCACAACCAGCTAAAACTATTAAATCGGCAATTGAAACTTGCTTGCCAGTGCCAGCAAACTCAGTTTTAATTGTTTCTAGTTTTTGCAATACTTTGTCTAACTGAGCAGGATTGTTAACCTCCCAATCTTTTTGAGGAGCTAACCTAACTCTAGCACCATTGGCACCACCTCTTTTATCAGAGCCACGATAGGTAGAAGCAGATGCCCAAGCAGTTGAGACTAGTTCTGATACTGAAAGACCTGAACTTAATATTTTAGCTTTCAATGTTTCTGCATCGGCCTCGCTAATTAACTCATGAGTTACTGATGGTAGTGGATCTTGCCAGATTAAATCTTCTTCAGGAACTTCTGGACCAAGATATCTGCTTTTTGGCCCCATATCTCTATGAGTAAGTTTGTACCAAGCTCTTGCAAAAGCATCAGCAAATTGGTCTGGGTTTTCGTAGAATCTTCTTGAGATTTTTTCGTACTCAGGATCGAATTTTAACGAAAGGTCAGTAGTAAGCATCGTCGGTGCATGACTTTTTGATGGGTCGTGTGCATCTGGAATAACATTACCAGCACCTTTAGCTACCCATTGTTTTGCTCCGGCAGGGCTTTTTGTTAATTCCCAATCAAATTCGAAAAGGTTTTCGAAGAAGTTGTTGCTCCATTTGGTAGGAGTTTTTGTCCAAGTAACTTCTGGGCCACCAGTAATGGTATCGCCACCTTTACCTGAACCATAGCTACTCATCCAACCTAAACCTTGTTCTTCGATTCCTGCTGCTTCTGGTTCTGGACCTACGTGTTTAACATCGCCAGCACCATGAGTTTTACCGAAACTGTGACCACCTGCAATTAAGGCAACTGTTTCTTCGTCGTTCATGGCCATTCTACCGAAAGTTTCGCGAATGTCTTGTGCCGCAGAAACAGGATCACCATTTCCATTTGGACCTTCAGGATCAACATAGATCAAACCCATTACTACTGCTGCAAGTGGATCGTCCAATTCTCTGTCTCCAGTGTATCTTTTGTCAGTTAACCATTCACCTTCAGAACCCCAGTAAATATCTTCTTCTGGCTCCCAAATGTCTTCGCGACCACCGCCAAAACCAAAAGTTTTGAAATCCATAGATTCTAATGCGCAGTTACCTGCTAGAATCATTAAATCTGCCCAAGAAATTTTCTTACCATACTTTTGTTTAATTGGCCAAAGCAATCTTCTTGCTTTGTCTAGGTTGGCATTGTCTGGCCAGCTATTTAAGGGAGCAAAACGCTGAGAACCAGCTCCTCCACCTCCACGACCGTCACCAATTCTATAGGTACCGGCACTGTGCCAAGCCATTCTTATAAATAATGGACCGTAATGACCAAAATCGGCAGGCCACCAATCTTGTGAATCAGTCATTAGGTCGTAAAGATCTTGTTTTACAGCTTTTAGGTCGAGAGATTGAAATTCTTTTGCATAATCAAAATCTTTACCCATTGGGTCAGATAATGATGAGTGTTGTCGTAGAATGTTAATGTTTAATTGGTTTGGCCACCAATCTGTATTTCTAGTACCGCCGCCAGCACTAAAATCTTGGTTACCACTTAAAAATGGACATTTGCTTGAATCGTTTACTTCAAAACTAGTTCCTCGTTCACCATTTGAACTATTGTGTTTTTCCATCTTCATCTGTTTAAGTTCTAAAAAAAATAAAACTACAATAACTTTTATTTATAATATTAATCCTTCTATAAGAATAATTTATAGCAAAAGTGCTTATTCTAAATTTACAGATATATGTTTCAGATACCAATTTTCTAGCCGATACTTCTTGTAGATTTTAACTTTATCGAAGTAAAATTTACCGTTTTAAAACCTTATATTTTCTTTTCCGTTTCATTTTTTATTTAGACTGAATTAGACCATCCAGATTAAGTGAATTTGTTTCAAAAGCATAAAAAATACCTTAGATTTGGATGTTTAACACAAAGTAACTATCAACATATATGTGTATAGACATAGAGTATTATACCAGAATGTTTATGTTACATTAAGCTAATTAATTATATGAAACCAGCTACTCAATATACAAAAAGTGGTAGCATCAATATCGCGTATCAGGTTTTCGGGTCAGGGTCTGTAGATTTGGTTTACATTCCGGGGTGGATTTCTAATATCGATTGGATGTGGTCTTGTCCTGAGCTTGTGAATTTTTTAGAAGAGTTAGGAAAAATTGCTAGAGTAATTCTATTTGATAAGAGGGGAACCGGTTTATCAGACAGAGTAGTGGAACTATCTACTTTAGAAGAGCGAATGGACGATATACGTGCTGTAATGGACGCAGTGGGTTCTGAGAAGGCGATTTTATTTGGGCATTCAGAAGGTGGTTGTGTATCTGCATTGTTTGCAGCGACTTATCCGAATCGCGTAATTTCTATGATTACCTTTGGCATATTTGCTAAAAGAAGATACTCACCAGAATATCCTTGGGCACCAACAGACGAAGAACGCCAAGTAGTTTACGACATGATCGAAAACAGTTGGGGTAGTGGAGAAATGAACCTCGAAACTTTGGCACCTTCCAAGGCACATGACAAAACCTTTATGGATTGGCTGGCTAATTATTTCCGTTCCGGTGCTAGCCCTAGTGCAGCTTTGGTACTCACAAAAATGAATACGCAAGTTGATATTATAGACATTCTTGGTTCTATTAAAGTGCCTACTTTAATTATGCAGCGAACTAATGATATTGATGTAAAGATAGAAGAAGGCAGGTTTATAGCTGATCGTATTAAGGGTGCAACATTTGTTGAATTCGATGGAGACGACCATCTATTCTGGGCTGGCAACACGCAAGAAGTACTAGACCAAATGAAGTCTTTTATTTTGAATGTTAAGCCGGCAAAAAGTTACCAAGAGCAATTGTTCACCATTGTTGCAGCTCGATTAATAGCAACACCTGATGCGAAAGAAAAAGCCAATGAACTAATCAATCAATTCGTAAAGCAATATCGTGGTAAAATTATTCAGTTTAGAAATGATACGTTCATTGCAACTTTTGAAGGCCCAAGCAAAGCTGTTCATTGCAGTATAGATTTGATTGATATGATCAAAAGTTTGCAAGCTCAATTGGCAATTGGCATACATATAAAAGAAGGTGCAGTGGACGAAGCACATTTTATTAGTGATGCCACAGAAGATTTTGTAGAATCTATCTTGCAGCAAGCTAACCCAAATCAAATATTAATTACCCAATCTGTTAGGCATTTGCTTTCTGGTGCTGGTTTGAGTTTTACTCAGTACAAATCTGTTTACGAAACAGTTACTGGCGAGTCGCTTTTACTTTTTACAGTTACTGATAATTCTAGAGCAGGTCTTGAATTAGAAAGCTATCAATACCATTTGCCTCAAAGTGATTCTTTTCTCGAAGAAGTATTGCATTGTATAAATGATAATATTAGCAATGAGTTTTTTGGAGTAGATAAGCTTTGCAAAGAAATAGCGATTAGCGAGCGACAGCTACAAAGAAAGTTGAAAGCCATTACCAATAAATCTCCGAATCAACTCATTTCTTCGGTTAGATTACATAGGGCAAAAGAGTTGATTATTGGCCAGCAAGAAAACATTGCAGACATAGCTTTTAAGACTGGTTTCTCTAATCCATCTTATTTTTCTAAGTGTTTCAAAAAAGAGTTTGGCTTAACACCATCAGCGCTTTTACAGCAAGCAATTTGATACATACATTGTCGGATTTGTTATAGTGAGGCGGTTTTTTTGATGTTCCCTCTGTCGGGAATTTCATATAAATCGCCGGAATTTTCTTAACTAACCGAGCGAGATCCCCACTATTTTTGTCGCATTAAATATCAAAATGCAATAGATTAATTCTGTGCATAGTCGATTACAAACATTATAATACTAAAAAGTCTGCATAGAAAACAGACTCATTCATGCTCGGCATCGGGCATTGTCTTACACTCCAAAGTATGCTTATTTGAGTTCGATTTTCAATTGTTAATTGATCATTTTATTCACCTTATAATCTATTTTATAATGGCTTATTTTTTTATTCTTAGTGTCATCTCAATTTTTATAGGAACATTTTACTTATCAATTTATCCATTGTTCAAGATTGATGTAGATTTTACCAAAGAGAATTATGTGTTTGAGAGCATCATTTCTGACTTGGAACATAAGAGAAATAATTCTGATGATGCAGTAAGAAAAGAACAAGAAATACTAGAGGAAGAATTCATAAATTTTTAAGTCGTCAAATTTTAAGATACCTAAAAGACAATTCGTAGAAGTGTAAATATTAAATCCACATAGAATCAATTTTGATCCTTATTCAATTTGTATGGTAAATACAAGAATAAGGATCATGTCTTTTACTGAAAATCATTGATAAATCTGATTGCAAAATTCATTATTTTGAAGATGTGATTTACAGTGAATTTTCAATTCATTTAAAGCAAAATATAAATTTACTTAACTATAAATATGCAAACTAACAACACTAAAACACTTGGTTTTTTTGATGTTATTCCAAGAGTTGGAAATCTAATACCAAGAATTCCGTCTATTGTAAAAAACCTAAAAGCAGCACTTTCCATCAAACCGAATGATCATGTTTCTTTGGGCTCAGTGCTAGAATCCAATGCTGTAGTTTATAGAGATAATCTGGCATTTTTGTATGAAGATCACCAATTTACTCACCACACTTTTAATGAGAGAATCAATCAATATGCTAACTATTTTATTTCGATAGGCATTAAGAAAGATGATGTGGTGGTGGTGTTTATGGAGAACAGAATGGAGATTGTTTTTCTGATTGCTGCTATGGCGAAAATTGGCGGTATTGCTTCTCTTGTAAATCCAAATCAGCGATTAAATCCACTAAAACATAGCATTCAAGTACACCAAGGTTCAACCTTTGTAATTGGTGAAGAATTGTTGGATGCTTTTGAAGAAATAAAACCAGAGTTGGATTTACAGGCAGATACTAAATTCTATTGGGTACAAGACAAAGGGAAAACATCTTGCCCAAAAGGCTATAAAAATTTAAACACTTTAATTGAATCTGTTTCTAAAGAAAATCCATTAACTACAAAACAGGTAGAAGCTGGGCAACACTATGCCAACGTATTTACTTCTGGCACTACTGGTTTGCCGAGAGCATCCATACAAAGACATAAGCGCTGGCTAACAACCTACTATTGGTTCGGAAAGGTAAATATGAACCTGAATAAAAATGATGTGATGTATATGCCCATTCCATTTTACCATACCAATGCTTTAATTGTAGCTTGGCCGAGTGCAGCAGCAGGTGGAGCAGCCATTGCGATGCGAAGAAAGTTTTCAACTTCTAACTTCTGGAAAGATGTGCAGAAGTTTGGCGTAACAGCTTTTATTTACATTGGTGAAGTGTGTCGATATTTAAACAATGCACCAATTTCTGAATTGGAAAACAAGCATAAAATTAATAAGATAATTGGCAATGGATTGCGACCAGATATTTGGATGGCTTTTAAAAACAGATTTAAAATTCCGCAGATTTTTGAACTGTATGGATCAGCAGAAAGCAACATCAGTTTTACCAATACTTTGAATATCGATTGCTGTGTGGGTTGGAGCCCAAATAAATATGCGCTTGTGAAATATGATGTTGAAAATCAGATCCCTATTAAAAATGAGATGGGCTATTTTGAAAAAGTGAAGAAGGGAGAAGTAGGTTTACTCATCGTTCAGATAAATGACAAAGTCCCATTTGACGGCTATGTAAATAAAGCTAGAAATGCCGAGAAGATGTTCTCTAATGTTTTTGAAGAAGGAGACCAATGGTTTAATGCAGGTGATTTGTTGAGAGATTTAGGTTACAGACATGCACAATTTGTAGATCGCGTAGGAGATTCTTTCCGCTGGAAGGGGGAAAATGTAGCCACAGACGAAGTGGAGAAAATTGTAAATAACTTAGAAGAAGTGGATACCTGCGCGGTTTATGGAGTTAAAATTCCGAATACTGATGGTAGAGCTGGAATGCTTGCTCTCACTACCCCTGAAGATAACTTTAACCTTGATAAATTAGCTATTGAATTAATTGCTGGCTTACCATCTTATGCAGTTCCAGTTTTTGTAAGAATCTGCAAAGAGATAGAAACTACAGCTACTCATAAAATCAAAAAGTTTCCGCTACAGCAAGAAAGCTTTAATTGTACAGATCAAGTTTTTGTGATGTTGCCATCATCTAAAAACTATGTGTTGTTAACTGATAAAATCCGAGCTGAGATTGAACAGGGAATTTATTCTTTCTAACTATTCTATGTGATAAGATATAAAAAGTAACAAAACAATAATTGGATTAAAAGAGGAAATTAGGTTTCCTCTTTTTTTTTATTGAAAATCAAAAAAACAGTATCAAAATGTCGGATTTGTTATAGTTTGCCGGAATATTACCTGAAAATTGTCGGAAATATTTTCAATTTCACCGGATTTGTGCTAGCCCTAGCTCTTCCATTTCATCTAATTTTGTATCAATCAAAACAATACATACAGATTAAACTGATCTCAAAACGAGCATCATTTTTTAAATAAATCGGCAAGTAATATTATGAAAAAGTTTATGTCACTAACAATCCTATTTAGTGTTTTAGTATCTTACCAAAACATTGCAAAGCA
>PBYL01000431.1 GCA_002729595.1 Thalassovita sp.
CATTATCATTTAAAATATATTGGTCGTTACTTTTTGTACCGAAATAAAAGAAATACTGGCAACCCACAAATAATATAAATGCCATCGCAATTACCAGTAGCGCACCAAAACTTTCTAGCCTATTTGTCTCCTTGTTGGTACTCGCATATTTATCAACTTTACTTTTTGCAGTAAGCGCTTTATGGTTTTCTGGGTCGCTTTCACAGGCTTTTGTAAAATAATGCAAACTATCATTTAGATAGGCTGATTTAATGCCCACCTTAAAATTCTCAAACTGCTTGGTTTTTATATAACCCAAAGCATAGTAAATGTCTGATAGTTTAATGTCTTTATAAACCCGTTTTGTATTAGCTGATTTTGGTGCATGCAAGTCTAACCTTTTTGAACCACCACCTGATTTACCCAACTTTACCGCTTCTTTAAAATAGTTTTCGGCAGCTTCCAACATTGCTTCATCAGATTCGTCTGATGACCTTTGCATAATACTTTCTCCCAAACCAATTAAAGCATCCACGTTATTCGGGTCTCTTTTGAGTATTTTCTTAAAGATTTTATCAGCTTCAAAATAATCTTTATTTCTCAAATAAGCATTACCCAGATTGAGCGTAAGATTTAAATTGTGTGCTTCTAACTTAATGGCTGTTTTAAAAGCCCTTATCGCCTCAGTAAACTCATCTTGTATCAAATGCAACTGCCCTTTTAGGTTAAACCAAGGGGCACTTTCTCTTCCAGTTTTTAGGTAATTATTAATTAACTCTTTCGCTTTCTCGTACCTTTCTTCTGTAAAGTATAACTCTGCCATTGTTAATTGATCTTGAGCAGTTACAAATGGCTCTTTCAATACCCTTTCAGCGATTTTTAAATTGGCATTCCTTTTCCAGTATAAGCTCACATCAGGGTTAATCATAATGCCTGATTGTACTGCATACACTTTGTTGAGTGCGAGTAACAGCCCCAAGTGGGTTTCGTCATGCTTTAAGCCTTCGGTAAACAGTTTGATCGCTTTATCATATTCTCCTAAAACTTCAAAATAGATGCCTCCAACATAGAGATAATTGTTCGGGTCTTTTTTAAAGAAATTGTCGTTTTCTAGTTTGTCTTCATACTTTTTTAAGGCATCACCACAAAGCTTTCTGGCTTTATCATATTCCCCTTTTTTAAATAAATAATTTGCTTTATTATGAAGCGTATAAACATTTTCTTGGTCTTGTTTGATCGCCTCATCTAATATTTCAATTGCTTTTTCGAGGTTACTTGTAGCATCGTAATGATTAGAGATATCTAATAAAATCTCTTTCATTTCTTTTAGCTCCCTGCTTTTGTTGTAATAGAGCAGACTCTTATCAAAATCTTTTAAATAATAATTATAGAGATTGCCCAGTGCCCAAAACCCATAAGCAGACTGCTTTTCTTCTACCAATTTTACAAAACCGGCTACCAACTCTTCATTATCAGTTTGGGCAATAATTAGATAGATGTTGTAATATGCCAAATAGTTATCTGGACTGTATTCGATGCACTTTTCGTATTTCAATCGTGCTTCTTCAAACTCATATTTATCGTGATAAACTTTACCCAAACTTAAATATGCATGTGGATAAGAGGGATTTAGTTCTAGTGTTTTTTCGTAATATTCTATTGCTTTATTTACATCCTTCCTTTCATAAGAAAGCCCCAAGTTATAGTAAGCATAAATAAAGTTAGGATCATAATCTATACATTTTTGGTAGTGTACTCTGGCATCTTCTAGGTTACCATCTTCAAAATAGATATTACCTAATCCATTAAGAGCAAAGGTAAATGTAGGATTGATTTCAATCGTTTTTTCGTAGTAGTGTTTAGCTTTGTTTGTGTTGTGCTTCTCATAGGTAAGCCCCAAGTTAAAATAGGCTAAGTCGTAGTTTGCATCTAGCTCTATGCACTTTTCATACTGTACCCTGGCTTTTTCTAATTCATTATTATCAAAATAAATATTCCCTAACCCTAAATATGCGCCAACTCTGTTAGGTTCAAGGGAAATTACTTTTTGGTAATGTAATGCTGCTTTTTCAGGTTCAACTTTATTAATAAGTAATGCTAAATTGAAATATGCAACTCCCATATCCGGGTTCAATGCAATACATTTTTCGTAATGTGTTTTTGCCTCTTCTATTAAACCTTTACCTAAATAAATATTACCCACAGCCAGATGAGCATCCACATAATCGGGATCAATTTCTATTGCTTTGTTATAGTGTTCGATAGATTTCTCTTCATCAATGGTCGAATAACTTAACCCCAGATTAAAATAAGCCCATTTGTAATTAGGGTTTAACTCAACACACTTTTCATATTGCTTGATAGCTTCTTCAGTTTTTCCAGTATTGAGCAATAAATTTCCTAATCCGTTATAAGCATCTAAAAAAGCTGGATCAGCCTCTATTGATTGTTTGTACAAAGCTATTGCTTTATCAGAATCACTTTTAGAAATAGCATTTGCTTCCTGAAAAAAATCTGTTGCGGTGGTCATTTAAGGTGTTCTCAGAGGTAAATAATATTATAACCCATCTTCACATGTATTATTCAACTCATACCTAATTTAATAATACTTTTTTAATTTCTGATTGATGATATAGGGAAAAACTGCCTTATTCGATGCCGAAACCTCAAAAAAAGCTAATTCGTGCACTCATTTTTAACTATTCAACAAAGAAATGTCTGTACCTCTCATAGAAGAACAGACATTACATAATTCATTAAAATGATGAAGCTTATTCTTCTTTCTTACCAGTAATCATTTTCCAAAGGCCGCCACCTACTGAGGCGATGCCAACTAGAATCAGTTTCCAGAATTTAGCCAACACAGCAAAGAAACCTACTTTGGCAAGAACTTTTCCAGCAACCAAGCCACCGATAGTCCAAGAAGCTACTTCGTCTATTTCCGGGTCAAAATCGGCATATTTGCTTCCCTCTTTAAACTCCACACTGTTAATTACAGGCTTAATACTCGCATTTACTTCTGGCATTTCGCTCATCGAAGCAATGGCATTAATCATAAACATCCCTTTTCTACCTAATACTCTTAGGTTGTAATTTAGGGTATTTAAACTATCTCCTTTAAAGTTTAGCTCTTTAGCCCAGTGTAGAATTTTTTTATTTTTATCATAAAAAGGATCAGATGCCCATCCCACTAACTCTATCGCTTGATAACCTTGCTTCTCTCTCTCTGGATTTGCTGCTTTTATCTCTGTTTGTTGTTCTTCTAACAACTCGTCATAATCAATATCTTCGGCATCATCATCTTCGATATAACCCACCTCATCGTAACTGATACTGAAAACCCAACTATTGCTGTTTAGCACTCCTTTGTTATCTGGAACCAATAAACCCAAAATCGTTTCATCTTCTGGATTGCCCCATAAATCTGTAAGTACATATTTGCTTTGCTCTTTATCCAAAAAGCCAAAACCTTCTGGCACGTGTAAAATAGCATTCCCTGCTTCTAACTCAATTACTCCCTTTTCATAATTAAGTGATGACTCTATTTCTGCAAGCATTAAAGCCAAACTGTCCACCTCCTGACTATAACTGTTTAAGTACAGTGATAAAAGGACTGCAACAAGGGTGAAAACTTTTCTCATAAGATTAGATAAACGGATTAGAAATTTGTTTTAAATTGATTGATGCTAAGTCAATCTTGATTGTTTTAATATTGGGTTATCTTTAAACAGAACCTTTTTTTATCCAAAAAATTGGCATAAATATCCAATTTAAAGCCCATAAATGATTATAAATGGGCTTTTATTTTTACAATTGTCTCAGAATAAGTTGATCAGTGATTTTATGATCTTCTGCCAGTAAAAAGGCTTTACTTAAAATGATGGAAATCATCTGGTCTCCCTCAAAAGGCAAATACACTTTTTCTTGATCGCTATTTCTATCCGGCACTATACACAAGTATTGGTCGTGCGGACTCATAAGAATATTGCCACTTCCTAAATGGATTTTATAAGTTTTCAACTGACCATCTACAATGAGAAACTTTCCATCGAAACTGCATTGATCGCTTATTTTTAATTTAGGAACCAGTTGCTCTAAAATGCTTTTTCTGGTTTTGGCAATTTCATTTAAATTTCCAAATGAATAGCTGTGCCAGTAAGTATACATGTCGTTGTTGCCGCCATCTTGCCAATTGGTATCGTTGCCAATGCTTGTTACACCCACAAACATATCTACATCTCGCATCATCTCAGAAAACACGATCTTGGGCACTTCTTCCATCGCCAATCTTCTATCATCTTGATAAAAGCGCACCTGATCTGTAGATATGTACATAAAAATACCATTGCCAGAAGTTTGGATTCCCTGCAAGTTAGAATCTACCCAAAACTCTGTTGAAATTCCCCAAGCCGGCAATTGCTTAATGGGTGTATTGTGAGAATCCCAATCTCCCATGAGAGAATAAGACCAAGCTCTGTGTTTGCAAAGTGCTGTAAACTGATGCTGTTTGAGTATATGCGCTGCAAAACGATTCGAATAGTTAAATGTATTTTTTTCTGCCTCGGTAACCAGATAAATTTCTCTAAAAGCCTGCTTAAAGGGTTGTTGTATCTGATGCTGATACATAAACGCTCTCCATTGGCTAATTTCCGTTTCTTTGCTGTGTATCGGGTGCCAAAGTTGTATTTCGGTATCTTCTGAAATCTTTACTTCTTCGTTTAATGCATTTACAAATTTGCCATCCAAATAAATAAAAGCATTCGATTGCTCTCCTGTGTTGGCAACCCAAATTAACTTTTGCGCTAGAAAACCAATAAATGCATGATTTAGATAACGCTTTTGCCAGATTGCATACGACCAGCGTCTCTTTTTAAGATAAAGTTCTTCAATGCGATCTCTTTGTGCTATCAAAATCTCCTGAATCTCTTTTCTCAGCTCTTGTATCCTCTTCACATCGGCTTTCTTTTCTGTTCTCAAAATCTTGGGTATCGATTTCTGGCTTTTACCATTGCTGTTTAGCCAACTCAAACTCACTTTTTTAAGCGATTCTATTTTGATTTCGGCGGTGAAAGATTGTTTCTCAAAGGCTTCGGTATAGGTAAAATCTTTTCCTAAACCATAACTCGGAACTGCGATTTCTTCAATTTCTTCCTTATCCATTCCTCCTGCATCGGCCATTTCTTTGAGCAACCGCTCAACATGGCTTTGCACTGATGGATATTTGGTTTTCATTTTTACTTTGGTGATGAAAAACACGCCGGTTTCTGCTGGTAGCATCGAGAAAGTATACAAACCAGCATTTCCAATTTTTACAGACAAAGCGCCATGTCCTCTAATCTTTTTAAAAGACAGATGACATATTTCTTCAATCTTGGTAGAAAGTTTATCATCGTTAATTAAAGCACAAAGCCAAATTGCACCTCTTACAATTTGTATGTTCTTTTCGCCAAAAAAGTAATAGCTGTCTATTTCTTTCCAATATTTATGGATGCTGCTTAGGGTTGATATGGTGATATCAAACCAAACATGAATAATTTCTTGTAGATAGTTGTCTTTTTGCTCTTTTAACAGCTTTTCTGCTTCTTTTAGCCATTTTTTCGTTGGCTTTGAATTCCCAGTCCCTTTTAATAGAAACTGGATTACAGGCTCTATTTTAGCATAATCTTGGGAAGCCAAATAATGCCCAAGTGCGTCGTTACCTTCAAACAGGGCTGTACTTTTATCATTTAATAAAATGGCGATTCTCCTGTTTATTTTTTCTTCTTCTACACCAAAGTATCTTCTTTCGGTTATAACCAATTCTTTTAAAAGCACTTCCACCTCATTGGTTAAACCATTCTCCTGAATTTCTTTTTCAAAAACATCTAATAATAGTTGATATGGTAATTGATACTGATATTCGTTATCTGCGCCTATAAATGCATGCGTTAAATCTCTGAGATGCTGATAACTGTACTTGTATTCTGATTTTAAGAATACGCGCAACAACTCATGGATTTTCTTTACCGAATAGTAAACAGTTGGCTTTACTTGAATATAGTTAAGCAAACTGTATAAAAACTCAAGCTTTTCTTCTTCACTATTAGCCTTTTCAAAAGCATGGTTCATTGAAATTTTGTGTTTTAATAATTGGTCGATTACGACTTCATAATTTGTTTGTTCGTTGTTATTTGGCTGAGCATTTCTTTGTAGTTGAAATTTTTTGATTCTAGACGGGGTCATTTTTTTAAAGCAGATTTTATTAAAAAAGGAATATTGTTAGTCGTGCCCATTAGAAACCCATGCTGAGGATTTTATTCAGACATCCACTCTAAAAAAATCGTAACCCCTAAATTGATAAGAAACAGAACCTCTATTGGAAATAGGTTGACAAAAAATAAATAAGGGAAAAAATCGTGAGCCGATAGCTCTTGTGACATGTTAGGTTTTGCATACATAATCTGACTATTTAAATGTTTTATATGGCTATTTTAAATAGTCAGACCGTACGCTATTTGAGGTGTAAAATATTTTTAGTTTTTTTTATTCTGATGTTCGTTCAACTTGTTATTAAGCTTTTGAAACTCTTTGTAATTCTTCTCCTGCTCTACGCCCTTCATGTATTGCCTAGCTCCGTAAAGCACTAAACCAAAAGGCAGAATAAATAATCCACCAAACTCTTTAGCTGCTCCTATGCTCATAATGGAGAAGATGATCCCTCCAAAGAAAATAAACTTACCAAGCGATTTATTCTTTTCGTAGTTAACAGGATCTCCTACTTCTTCATCGCCAGAAACTTTCAACTTTTGCTCAAGGTGTTGTTCTTTCTTCCCCTCTTCTTCCTCAAAGTTTTCGCAAAATTCTTCAAAGTCGGCATGCTCATCTGTGAGCGAACAAACCAAGCCTATTTTAGGATTAGCTTTTCTTAAAACACAAATTCTACAAAAGGCCAAGTGTTCTTGTCTGGTCGTCATAACACTTATTTGAAGTGTAAAGTCTGTGTCAATTCTCTAAACACTTCTACATCAAACTCTTCACCACCGGATATGCCCTGCAAAACCACCTGTACTTTATCTTCAGCTACAACTTGAATGTAAATATTCAGCATCTTGCCTTCCATGGTAGATTTAGCGATTATTTCGTACCCCACATAATCGTTGATCTTGTGCTCTTCGCTACTAATTATTTCGATGTCGGTAATGCCTTTTTCTTTGAGACCATTTAGCATAAGCTCACAAGTGGCAGATGGCGTGGTAAGCCCATCAGACGGCAAAGGAATTGCCAGCAACATCGTGGTATTTTGAATGTTTTCTGTGACTCCATCAGGTGTGAAAATAAACATATTGGCATTTGCTTGCGCGAACTTTAAAGTTGTTTCGCTATCATCTAATGTGAAAGGTGCATTTGCCATATAGTCTATTTCCATCTCTTTCTGATACTGCGTTGAAAGCAAGGCTGTTTTCATTGCCGCATCCATATTTTCATCTACTCCCGGATTTACACCAATGAGCATAACAGAAAAAGTACTATCACCAAAAACTAGGTTATGTGTTTTAGAAGTCTCATCTTCTACACTTTGCAAGCAAAAATATTTGGCAGGATATCCATTTAACTCTAGCTCTTCTAAATCCATCATTTTTATACCTTTGGTTTCAAAGTTTTCTTTTGAAACATTTTCGGTACTAGAAAAATAATTGCCAGGGTTCACTTCCATCACGTTAATTGCGCCTTCCTCCCCTATTTGGAATCCGTTAAAGCCTATTCCGGGAACTGCTCCTTCTGGCGGAATCATCCACACACGTGTTCCACTTACCAATTGATGTTTTTCAGTTAGTTCACTTTGAGCCAATAAGCCAGTTGCTGCAATTACACTCAGTAAAAGTGTAATTAAAATCTTGTTTGCCATGTTTGTTGGGTTCGTTAGTTAATTTTTTCACCTAAATAAAGAATCAAATTTAGAACAGGCAACTTTTATAAACTACTATTTCATTAAAATCAACATTAGTTAACTTTTTAAAAGCAGTAGCATACTCCATTAATTTTCCTTTAAGTTTCATTCAAGAGATTGTTAAAAACTGACTTAAAATGAATGCTATTTGCCATTGATTGGCATTCTTAAAATTTCGCTTCTAAAATTGTCACTATTCGGTAATATGCCAGCTTGTGCTATCGGGGCTTATTCGCAAATATTGCAGCTTCAAATCAAAATTCAATATTCAGATATTTCAATAAATTAATGACTACAAACAAAACAATCTTTCTTCTAGCGCTAATCTTTATACTCCCCTACGCTTTGTTAGGACAACAATATCGACTTTACAATCCAGTAAAATCTGGCAACTATGCACAAGACAAAAACTTTTATCTACTTACGCTTTTTGAGAAAATCCCTGAACTCAACAAAGTATTAGCAACAAATAGCACATTGGCAAAAATTGCCTCTGACAAGAAAAATGCTTTACAAAATGCGGCTCAGAACTGTAGAGAAGACCTTAGCTGCCACACCAATGGTTTAATATGGACTGATGATGAAATTGAACTGATTGGCAAAGAATTGCAAAAACTAATACAATCATCATCAGTTTTTAAGCAATTAATCGAACAACACATAAAACCTTCTGGGTACTTCCAACTTTACAATGAGCTAGATAATGAAAGCCTCATTTTAAAATCTTGGGAAGATGCCGCTAATGGTATAAACAGACTGATAAATGTTTATGCACTTGCTGAAAAACCTCGCTATGCAAAAATTGATTCCGTGAGTTATAACATAAATGGGGTTTATTATCAACGTTTGGTGGATTGTTTAAATGGTGTTTTGGCTGAACAAATAGATAAAATGAGCTTGTTCTTTCAACCTTCATTGGTATTTACTATGGGTTTAATGGAAATAAACAACAGAGATGAAGCAGCGCGATTTGAGCCAATGGAAGCAAAGGAAAATGCAGCAGCCTTGCAACACATCCCCAACATCAGTTGGAATGACTATCCATATTCAGTCATTCTTGTTCCCGGTCATGGACCAGATGAAGCACACTTGGCTTTAAGTCCATTAGGTAAATTGCGCGATGAGTTGGCTGCCAAAAGATACAAAGAGGGAAAAGCGCCATTAATTATCGTTTCTGGTGGCTATGTACATCCTTTTCAAACTCCTTTTTGCGAAGCTACCGAAATGAAAAAAGACTTAATTGAGCGTTTGGGAATACCCGAAAGCGCCATTCTTATTGAACCACATGCCAGACATACCACTACTAATTTTAGAAATGCTGCCAGACTAATTTACCAATATGGCATCCCGGCAGATAAGTTAGCTTTGGTTACTACAACCAAGTATCAAAGTTACTATATCAGCGATATGGGGCTCGACAAACGCTCGATGGAAGAACTCGGTTATGTGCCTTACGAATTGCATAACAGGCTAAACCAACACGATATAGAATTTTCTCCAAAAATCGAATCTTTACATAGAGATAATTCAGACGCACTTGATCCCTGATTCTGTGATATTTGTATATCACAGCCCCTTTTCTGTTATCTTTCATAACGAGAAGGGGTTTATTTTTTTCTTCAAATCAGTTTAAAGTCTTAACTTTATATTTGTCTTTCAATCTTCATTTTTTGAAATATACGGGTATGGAATTAATTAAAATTTACGACGGGAGAACAGTATCAGCCAAAGAACTGCACCAGTTTCTAGGACCAAAAAGTAAATTTGCAGACTGGTTTAGAAACAGAATTAAGCGATACGAATTCTTAGAAAATGAAGATTATGTAAGGGTATCTAAAATTTTAGACACCCCTGGAGGAAAGCAAGAAACCATTGACTATGCACTTACCTTAAACATGGCCAAGGAGCTCTCTATGGTGGAAAACAACGCCAAAGGAAGAGAAGCCAGAAGGTATTTTATTAAGGCAGAAGAAGCTTTAATTGAGCTTTACAAGAACAAAAGATTTGAGGCATTTTCGAAATTACAAGACTCGTTGGAGCGATTAAAAGAACGTGTTTTAGAAAATGGCTTTTCTGATGCTGACTATTTGCAAATTGATACCGAAGGTAGAAAAGTGTTATTCAATGGCAAATTGGTGGAAGATGCCAACTTGAATTTATTACTCCTTAAAGGCCGAGATTTTGCAGTCGAACTTACTCGTACCAACATCAAAGAAGGTGATTCGCTAGAAAGCATGGAAAGTACAGCGAAAATACATCATGGTGAGGTGAGAGAAGTACTAGGAAAATCAGGAATTAAACCAGAAGAAATTCCAGAAGAACACGATATTAAAAGGCTTGATGAATAAGAAAATCTTCAAAAGATTCATACAGCTCAATAGACAAGTCGTAAAACTTGAAAAATGCAGCAAATTATTACATCTAAGCCTCAATTTGAGATAAAACGAGGAAGTATTCAATATACAGGAAAAAGAGCTTAAAAAGCCTAATTATTAAAATTAGGCAAAATAATCTTCTAATATTCTATTTAGCACTTTGGTTGCTGAATATTTCTTTCCGGTTTTAGATTCAATCTTTTTAGAAATTTCTTCTGCTTTCTTCCACAAAGAAGTACGAACCTGCACTGTTTTAAAAGGGTCTTTCTCCTCCTCCTCTATCACAAAAAGCTCATCAACTTTAGAAACCTTCTTTTTGGCGGTTGCAGCTTTCTTCACTACTGGAGTTGCTTCACTTTTCTCTTCATTTTTTGCCTTTTTAGCTTCTGTCTTTACCTCAGCACTTTCAGTATTTTCCTCTTCTGTAGCAGCAGGCTTTTGCTCATATTTTTTCAATTCGGAGTTTACATTGAAAAAATCGAAGTTCTCTTCTGAGAGTTGTTTCTTTTTCATAGTCTTTCCAGTATTTCGTTGGTTAAACTTGTTGCGTTATCGATGGCTTTACTTTGCGGATTGTAATCTTCTAAAAATTCTCCTCTGGCACAAGCATTTGTAAGATCAATATTTTGCAACAAATAATTATCAAGCACCAGCCCATTGTAATTTCTTTCTACCATTTGCATACACATTTTTCCGTGTCCACTGCGCAAAGAAATGTTGGTTCTGTTAAGAATAATTCCCGTAATATCTGCTACTGGTAACTCATTTTCTTTAAGCTCATTTATCTTAGAAGAGATCGTTGCCAAACCTCTTAAGCTTGCTTCTTCTAACAAAGACACCAAGAAAATATGAGTAGATGCCAGTATAGCATTTGCAGTTCCAAGTGCAATTGAAGGAGCTACATCAAGAATTACAATTTCGTAATCTGTCTTTTTAAGCTTGCGTTTTAAAAGCAATTCTCTGTTAGACATGCCGGCTAAAATCAACTCTGCCGTATTCCCTCTAATCGAATTAGGAATCACATCTAAGTATTCATTTACTGGATGAACTACATCTTCTATTTCCAAATCTTGAATAACCAAATCGGCAAATTCTTTACCTTGGTTATTCTTGATACCCAACCACGATGGGCTGTTAGACTGACTATCAACAGAAATCAATAATGTTTTTACATTTCTTCTTGATAAAAACTGGGCTACAAGTGCAGAGATCGTGCTCTTACCGACTCCCCCTTTTTGATTCGCAAATGTTATAACTTTCTGAGATGACATATATAAATATACTAAAAGTCTATTACTTAATTATATATTTTTAACTTATAGTACAAATATAAGTTTTTATCATGTGATAATAAAACATTTTAATAGCCTATTTTTTTATTTTATACTATATCATGCGATATAAGATTGTTTTATATCATATATTTTTATCACATTTTAATATCTTAAATCAAAATAGTAAAACAGCAAGATAAAATATACAATTATAAGGAAGTGATATTTTAGAATTATAGACTTAAGAAATAATTTAATCAAACATAATATTGAGATATAAAGAAACAATCATAGAAGTTAAAATAACATAAATGGGGTTTACAGAATTCTAATAGATCAATAGTTATCTTTAAAACTAATTATTCATTTCAAATAAAAACTACGTACGTGTTTTATTATAACTATCTAACTAATATTTAACCCTTCATAATTACTTGATTATCAATCTATTGAGACACTTATAGATAACATATTCAGGGTGTGTATAACGTAAATGGGGAATCAATAAATAACTACTTGTTAATCAGATAGATAACTATAAATATATGCTACTAAGATAACATTTTTAGGGATTAAAAGATAACAACATTAGGGAGAGGGTAACGTTTCTGGGGGATAGTTTATAAGTTTCTGATATTCAGGTATTTGTGATTTAATTTTCAGCTTTGAATAACATAAATAGGGTTTTAATGATAACGCATTTGGGGATTGCTAATAAATAACCCCAATAATGTTATAGTAAAATAAGGTAACACTTTTGGGGCTAAAAGTAAGCTTAAAGATTAAAATCTTCATTTAGAATGATATAAGTACGATTTATCATCTGAGAATAACATAAATGGGGTTATAAGATAACGTTTTTGGGGCTAAAAGATGAAATCTAAGTCCTTTGACTAAATCTTTAATGGTAACTGTTTTGGGGTCGTGTTACCTTTTGAGTTATTGTAAATATGTAAGACCATATAACAAAGTATAAGATAACTTAATTGGGGTCTTTTGCAAGATTCTTTAAAATTTAGATGACAGAAAATAAGATTTTAAGAAAAAGTTTTCAATTAAAATAACATAAATGGGGCTGTACTATAACACAATTGGGGTCAATTAAGAATTGTATACATTGTTCAATATTTAAAGTAACATTAATGGGGTTTGTGAAGCTTTAAACTCATCTTCGGATTATAGAATAAATAGTTTATAACTATTTGATATGGAGTATTTTAAGTCTAATTTGTTACTTAAACATTCACCTAATATAAATTAAAGATAACGGTATTGGGGTGTAACTAAATTTTTTTACTTTTTACTTGATAACATCAGAAAATTGATGTTATCTTTAGGGCAAACACATGGTTTGCTCATCTTATGGAAGACAGAAAAAATAACACCTTAGTAACCAAAGGGAATGACCTCATCAATGCGCGCTATAAGTTATCTCCAACAGAGAATAAATTATACTTATTAGCCATTGCACAGATAGAACCCAATGATAAAGATTTCCAAAGATATGTAGTGCCAGTGAAGAAATTTATTAAGATGACAGGCACTAGCTCTAAAAATGTGTATGAGCAAATAAGAGAGGTATCTGAATCATTGGTTGCCAGAAGGTTGGAAATTCCAAGAGAGGGTGGAGGTTTTCTGCATATCGGTTTTGTAAGTAGTGCGGAGTACAAACCAAAGAAGGGATGTGTTGAAATTCTGATTGACCCCAAGCTCAAACCATATTTGCTAGACTTAAAGCAAAGGTTCACCATTTACGATATTAGAAGTGTACTGGGAATGCGTAGCCAGTTTTCAATTAGAATATATGAGTTGCTAAAATCATTTGAGCTAATTGGAGAAAGAGTATTTGAGTTGATGGATTTGCGAGACATGTTGGGCATAGAACCCGAGAAGTACAAGAAGTATGGCATGTTTAAGAAGCGTGTGCTCGACCCAGCAAAAGATGAATTGAAGTGGAATTTTGATAATCCAGATAAAAAGTGTGATTTATGGTTTAAATACGAAGAACTCAAAACCGGAAGAAAAGTAACTTCAATCAAATTTTATATCTACAACAAAGACAGAAGTAAACAAGAACTGTTAAACGACCCCAATTTCGAGTTAAAGGAAGAAATGAAGGAAATGGGTTTAACAGAGAAGCAGGTAATTAAATACATAGATAAAGAGCAAAAAGATGTGGAATTGATAAAGGCGCACATCAACGATACCAAAGAAGGTTATAAGGCTGGAAAGATAAAAAATCAAGCGGCTTACTTAATTACCCTTTTAGAAAGAAATGCCCAACCAAAATCTGTATTTCAAAAAGAACCTGATTTAGAAAAAACGCAACAAACAGAACTGAATAGAAAAAAATCAGACGCTTACCAAAAGGAGGCTGCTATAATTATTCAGTTAAAAGAACAGTTTGAAGATTTCCGATCTGTATTGGCTCAAACAAAAATTAATGATTTAAGCGAAGATGAATGGAAAGCTTTTGAAGAGTATGCAGAGAAAAATAAACTGTTTACCTCAAAATTCATCAAAAACGGAAAGATCAACCGTGACAAGGCGAAGACCAGTATGTTGATGACCGCTTTTATTGGATTAAAACTGCCAGATTATAACCTTCAATTTAAAGAGTGGTGTT
This sequence comes from Thalassovita sp., assembly GCA_002729595.1. GTDB lineage: Bacteria > Bacteroidota > Bacteroidia > Cytophagales > Flammeovirgaceae > Chondrinema. The sequence goes on from PBYL01000431.1 coordinate 14,182, forward strand.
TTTCCAAATATGGTTATCAACTCGAAGAAATTGAAGGCAAGATGAGGATATTGGGAAAACAGAAAACCATGTTTGGTTAAAATATAATTTTGGGGAATCTCTAGCTAAGTATTTTTTAATAGAGTTGGGAAACAGAAAATCATTATTCTGTAAATTTGATTATTAGTTGATTTATATTTGACTAATTAATATGTTTTGCAATAACTTATTTTGAAACATTCATTGAGGGGATACGTTGCAAAACTGTTACAAATACTTTTTGACCTAGGCAGCTCTTTTCATGAACGACCGCGATAAAAAAATAAATCTGCTTACTATAAGGTTGGATGTGCTCGAACGGAAACACGAAGCATTTTCAAAAGAAATAAAGACAATTAGAGAGCAGCTTCTTAAACTACAAAGTGCTGATTATCAGTCTTCGGAGACTGAACAACAATCTGTTTTTGATGAAAAAGCAGAAGTCCAGCAGGAGGATTTAATAAAAGAAAGCATAGTTACAGAAGAATATGCTATTCCTGAAGCGAAACCTCAACAAGCAAGAAAGGCTCCTCGCAAACCAAGAGAGTTACCAAAGCTACCTGTAAATCTTGAAAAATTTATTGGCGAAAACCTGATAAGCAAAATAGGTATTCTCATTACCGTAATTGGTGTGGGAGTGGGGGTAAAATATGCTATTGATAATGAGTTGCTTAGTCCTTTAACCAGAATTATAATGGGTTATGCACTTGGTGCTGGACTATTGGGTTTTGCGATCAAGCTAAAGAAAAACTATTCAAACTTTAGTGCAGTATTGCTCAGTGGCTCAATGGCGATCATGTATTTTATCACCTTTGCTGCTTATAGTTTTTATGAGTTAATACCACAGGAGATGACTTTCGCATTGATGGTGGTATTTACGGCATTTACTGTGTTGGCTGCGATTAACTACAATAAGCAAGTTATTGCTGTTTTTGGCTTAGTGGGTGCTTATGCTGTTCCATTTTTGTTGAGCGATGGTTCAGGAAAAGTGGTGGTATTGTTCATTTACATGGCGATTATTAATATTGGTATTCTCATTATCGCCTTTAAAAAGTACTGGAAAGCCCTTTACTATGCAGCTTTTATATTTACATGGTTAATTGTAAGCTCTTGGTATGTTATCGACTATAATAGCACAGAGCATTTTGGCATTGCGCTTACATTTTTACCTATTTACTTTATTACCTTTTACGCCATATTTCTTGCTTACAAACTTATGCAAAAAGAGAAGTTTGAAAAGCGAGATGTCGTATTGGTATTATTAAACTCTTTTGTGTTTTTCGGTTTAAGCTTTGCCATACTCGATCAACATGAAATCGGAAAAGAGCTTTTAGGCTTATTTACACTGTTTAATGCCGTATTGCATTTTGCAGTGAGTTTAATCATCTACAAAAAATCTGAAGTTGATAGAAACCTGCTTTATCTAGCACTGGGAATGGTAATGATATTTATTACCATGGCAATTCCGGTTCAGTTAGATGGTAATTGGGTTACTTTGCTTTGGGCAGGAGAAGCCGCATTACTTTTCTGGATTGGCAGAACGAAGCAAGTCACTTTTATCGAGAAGATTTCCTATACACTATTCTTTTTGGCGTTTTTTAGCCTGCTAGAAGATTGGGGAGATATTTACGATAGTTACACTTATGCTTACGATCAACCAAAAACTCCTGTATTCAACATAGCTTTCTTGAGTTCAATTTTAGTTTCAGGATTCTTTGGTTTAATCAACTATCTCAATCAGAATAAAAACTACCCTGCGAAACTGGCAGAGCAGAAAAAGCTTTATAAGTTCATTCAATATTGCTTGCCATTAGTTTTCTTGTTTGTGCTCTACAGTACTTTTAGGTTAGAGATAAAAATGTATTGGGAGCAGCTTTACTATGCTTCAGAAATTCAGCTAAATACCGAAACAGACTCCTATTCTGATTTTATTATGAATCACGACTTGAGGTTGTTCAAGTCTATTTGGGTAATTAATTATTCTCTGTTGTTTTTAAGCATTCTTTCAGTAATCAATATTAAGAAACTGAAAAACAAGAAATTAAGCTTACTCAATATCGGATTAAACATACTGGCAATAGGTGTCTTTTTAACTGAAGGTTTATATGATATTAGTGATTTAAGAGCGAGCTATTTGCTACAAGAAAATGCCGAATACTATAATAGAGGGGCGTTTCATCTCGGAATACGCTATGTGTCAATCGCCTTTTTTGCGGTTTTAATGTACACGTGTTTTATGTATGTAAAACAGGAGTTTACAGAGAAAAAATACAGGGTTATTTTCGATTTGCTGTTTCATGTCTCTCTCTTGTGGATTTTAAGTAGCGAGTTAATCGGTTGGATGGATATAGCTGGTTCAGGCCAAACTTATAAATTCGGATTAAGTATTTTGTGGGGTGTGTATTCACTACTCTTAATCGTATTGGGTATTTCGCAAAAGAAGAAACACATCCGTATTGGCGCTATAGGCTTATTGGCTATTACCTTGCTCAAACTGTTTTTCTACGATATTTCGCATCTCGATACTATCGCAAAAACAATTGTTTTTGTATCGCTGGGTATATTACTGTTAATCATCTCATTTATTTACAACAAATACAAGCATGTTATTTCAGATGAAGTGGAAAGTTAAGAGCTGTTTTATGGCTATGTTGCTACTAATCATTAATAGCACATTTGCGCAGATTGATCAATTCAGCTACAAGAGGAAATTAAGCGGTATTTCAGAGCAATGGCATAAACTGGAATTACCCGATGATATGTTTGCTAAGCTCAACGAAAACTTGAGTGATATTAGAATTTATGGTGTTTCAGAAGGAAATGATACTATTGAAGCTCCATATATTTTAAAGCTAAAAAGTGATCAGGTAAAAGTAAATGAGGTGAGTTTCGATGTGATTAATCAGGCAAGAAATGGGCAGAATTATTTCTATACACTCGAAATTCCAGGGAGCCAAAAGGTAAATAGAATTGTACTAGATTTTACCCAGTCAAACTTCGATTGGAGGGTAAAGTTAGAAGGCAGCCAGAACCAGCAACAGTGGTTTACTGTGTTAGAAGATTACAGAATTATGTCTATCAAAAATAATTTGACAGATTATAAATTTACCCGTTTATCTTTCCCGGCTGCTAAGTACAAATATTTTAGATTGCAGATTCCTGCTAAAGAAAAGCCAAATCTAAAAACAGCTAAAGTATCTTTTAATGAACTAGTTAAGGGAGATTACCGAAACTATAAAATAGAGTCTTTTAAAGTCACTGAAAATAAAGAGCAAAAGCAAACTGTGGTGGATGTAAAATTGTCTCAGCCAGTTCCGATAAGTTATATCAAATTCAATATAAACGACGAGTTTGATTACTACAGAAATATGCGTTTGCAGTACCAAACCGATAGTTTTAATACCGATAAAGGCTGGAAATACAATTACAGTTCAGTAATCACAGATGTGTTAAGTTCTATAGAAGACAATGAGTTTAATTTTCATAATATTGTTACTCAGCAGCTCAAAGTGATCGTCGAAAACTATGACAATGAACCGCTGAATATCAGCTCTGTAGAAGTAAAAGGGAATGTATATGAGTTGTTAGGTAGGTTTACAAAACCCGCAGATTATTATCTGGTTTATGGGCAAGAGTACCTTTCAAGTCCAGAATACGACATTGCCAGATTCGAAGAAAATGTTCCTGCAGATTTGAAATCGATCAATATAGGCAGCGAAGAAATTATCCCGAAAGAACAGCCAGAACCAGTTTCTCCATTGTTTATTAGCAAGACTTGGCTTTGGGCAATTATGCTTATCATAATTGCGGTGTTGGGTTGGTTCTCGGTGAAAATGATGAAAAGTACTTGAAAATAAAAAGGCTTATCTTTACATAAGATAAGCCAAAGTTTTTTTTCTGATAGTGTTTTTGTGTAATCAGGGACATTAAATTTGTAATTGCTAGACTTTCTGTTGTTTTACATCTTTTTTCTGTTTTTTAACTTTTTGTTTTAGTAAGTCTAACTTGCAATTAAGTTCTGAGAGTCTGATCTTTAAATGCAAAACATCGTCCAGATTAGCGTTATTCTCTTTTGTCATAATTTGATAAACTTAATACTCGAATGTTGTTGTTAAGCTAATTATTGTTAGTTAATCAGAGTGTAATTTTCTAACTGTAGGATGTGGTTACTTGGCATTATATATACGTAGAAAATTGTGATTAAATGTGTTTATAGTGCATTTTTTTACTTTTAATGTTAATGCTTCAAAAAGAATAATTGGTTTATTGTTAAAACAAACAAATACTCTGTTAATTAGTATTTATATAAAGAAACGAAGAAATCTATTTCACTCAGAGAATATATGTCAACTAGTAAAAAACAACATTTTACTAAGAAAATTAGCCTAATTATCTGCACGGTTATATGCATTTCTCTTATTCCTTATTCTGTATTTTCTCAAGAAGATAAACTGTATTTTAAGCAATACGACACCAAACAAGGTTTGTCAAATAATACCATTCGAAGAATATTAAAAGACAGCCGAGGTTTTTTGTGGATTGCCACCATAGAAGGTTTAAACCGCTATAATGGTTATGAGTTTGAGGTCTTTATGCCTGAGAATGAAGACAGTACTACCATCAGTAACAAGATGGTAAGCTCATTGGCAGAAGACAATAAAGGCAGAATCTGGATAGGCACAAACAATGGTCTAAATTGTTATAATCCAGAAACCAACCAATTTACCAAATACTTACATCATGCAGAAGACAGTACTGGTTTGAGTCACCCGATGGTCACTTTTGTAACCACTACTTCAGATGGATACATTTGGGCGGCAACGAATGGTGGAGGTTTAAATAGACTCAATCCTGAAACGGGAGAGTTTAAAATTTTTAAGCATAATGAAAGTGACAGTACAAGCATTGGCCAAGATTATTTGCTTTGTTTAAAAGCAGATAAAGAAGGTAATCTATGGATTGGTCAGGCAGGAAATGGCTTATCTAAATTCGATAAAAAAACAGGTGAGTTTATCAATTACTACTTTAACCAGCCAGATAAAGATATGGCTTTTAAAGCCAATGTAATTCGAGATATTTATATAGATGATGCCGGAATAATTTGGTTGGCGAGTTACTATGGTTTGCACAAGTTTAATCCAGAAACTAAGGCACATCAATACTTTGTAAATCTAAATGATGTAGAGAGGCAACGATCTGCAAACTCGCTCCATGCAATTGTGAGTGATGGAAAAAATGGAATGTGGTTAGCGAGCTACAATGGTGGTTTAATTCATTTTAATCCTCAAAAAAGCACTTTTACAAATTACACTACAGATCAAACAGACGGACTCACCCACCAAGCTTTTTTTGATTTGTATGCTGATGAAAACCGGTTGTGGCTGGGTAGTGCGGGTGGCGGTTTATACAAGTTAGAATATCCCGATAATCCTTTTCACTTCCTGTTTCGAACAACCTTTTCAGATGCAGATAATTTTCCCATAACGCCAAACACTTGGGTTGAAGGACTCAATGGAGAACTAATTCTTGCTTATCATAATCATGGTTTGGTGGCTTATGATGTTGAGAAACAAAAAAGCTTAAAAGTGACATTTCTGGAAAACCTCAATCCATTAATTGAAGGTTTGGCAATAACAAGCATGTGTTGGGACAAAGAAGATAATTTATGGTTAGGAACGAGAAGAAACGGACTTTATAAATATCAACCAAAAACAGAAAAACTCACTCATTTTGAATTTGATAATAACCAAAACACAATCACGCATCACTTCATTAAATATTTACTTTGTGATGCACAAGGTCGAATTTTGGCAGGAACACCGTCTGGCTTAAGCATCTATAATCCTGAGACTGCAAGTTTTGAGTCTTGGGGAATTAAGGATGAAAATAAAATACCCAATGCCAACATCACTGCTTTGTTTGAAGATAGCCAACATCGAATTTGGGTAGGAACAGAACTAGGTTTGCATTTGCTGCAATCAGATAAAAACAGCTTTCAATCATTCTATTTTGATGGGGAAAATCAGCATAGTTTAAATGATAATTCAATTCTATCTATAGCAGAAGATCAGGAGCAACATATTTGGGTGGGAACTCCTCAAGGTTTGAATCGAATTGATGCAAAGCTAAACGTAACAAGAGTAGTAGGGGATAATAAGCTTGAAAGTGAATTAATCAACACGATTCAAATTGATGATAATGGTATTTTGTGGCTAGGTACAAGTAAAGGAATTAGCCGAGTAGAAGTTGTACAAAAACAAGCAAGCTCAACAGTAGAGATTTTGCAAAGTATCAATTACTCATTTGATGAACAGTTGACAAATACTACTTTTTACCAAAGTTCACATTTACAGAGCAATGGAAAGTTTGTGTTTCAAAGTGCGGCTTCTCCAATATTTTTTGATCCTGATAGTATCCAAGTAAATACTTTTCAGCCTCCTTTGTACATCACAGATTTTAAAATTTTTAATAAGTCTGTGAGCTCGCAAGCAAATGAAGATTATGATAGGTTAAATCAATCTGCAAAGAGTGTAGCCTATACCAAATCGATTTCCATTCCTTACAAGTCGAAGTTTATCTCTTTCGATTTTGCAGCATTGGACTTTAAAAATCCAGAAAAGATTAGTTATGCTTATCGCTTGCTTGGTTTCGATGAAGAATGGATTTATACTGATTCGAGAAGATATGCTTCCTATACCAACTTATCTCCGGGTGAGTATCAGTTTCAGATAAAGTCGACTAATGCAGATGGAGTCTGGTTAAAAAATCCGGTTAGTTTAACGGTAGAAGTAATTCCTCCTTATTGGCAGCGGTGGTGGTTTATTGCTTTGGTGCTTACTGCGATTTTTGCTTTGGCTTATCTCATTCACCGATATAGATTGCAGCGCGCTTTGGAGCTAGAAAGGCTAAGAATTAAAATTGCCAGTGACCTGCACGATGATATTGGTGCGACACTCACAAAAATCTCACTGTATGCAGATTTAATGGGTTCTGGTGCAGATTCTGGTAATAGCCAACAATTGATAGTTAAAATTGCCGAAATGGGCAGAAATGCGCTTAAAAGCCTTTCTGATATTGTATGGGCAATAGACGCCAGAAACGATACTTTGGGTAACCTAATCAACAAAATTCAAGACTTTGCGCTCAATCTGCTAGAAAGTAAAAACATCACAGCATCATTTAAAATGGAAGGGGTAAATCCAGAAACCTTCATTAACGCTGAAAAAAGACAGCATTTGTATCTCATTTGCAAAGAGGCAATAAACAACATTGCCAAGCACTCAGAAGCGCAACACGTGACAGTGGAGTTTATAAAGAACAAATCCACTTTTGATTTAAAAATTTATGATGATGGCAAGGGCTTACATGGCGCACAACGAAATGGAAACGGACTCAGAAATATGGAAGAAAGAGCGAAGAATTTGGGTGGCAAATTGCAATTACACAACGAAAATGGACTTTTGTTAGAAGTAAAAGATATGACTTTGTAAACATAAACATGTAGTTTTTGGCTGAGAATGAATTGTTCTTAAGGTATGAGTTTTAAATTGTCAATACTAAAAAACAATCGGATGGATACATTAACAATCGCATTGGTAGAAGATGACAAAGAGATAAGAGAAGTAATTGCACTTTATTTGAGGTCTTGCAATGAGTTTAAACTTGTGGAAGAATTCAACTCTGTTGAAGACTTAATGGAATCTGTAGATAAAGGGCAAGCGTTTAATGTGGTTTTAATGGATATTCAATTACCGGGAAAATCTGGAATTGAGGGGATAAAAATTTTAAAAGAGCGCTTCGAGCATATCGATATTATTATGCTCACCATCTATAATGACGAATATAAAATCTTCGATTCGCTTTGTGCAGGTGCTACTGGCTACTTACTTAAAAACACGCCACTGGTAGAAGTTAAGTCAGGAATTTTAGAATTACACAAAGGTGGTTCGCCTATGTCGCCACAAATCGCCAGAAAGGTGGTGCACTTCTTTAATAAAGTTGCTCCCAGAAAAAAAAATAAAGTGCATCTCTCAGATAGAGAAACAGAAATTGTAGATGCTTTGGTAGAAGGTTTGAGCTACAAACTCATTGCCGATAAATTGTTTATCTCTGTAGACACTGTTCGCTATCACATTAAAAACATCTATCGCAAGTTACAAGTAAACAGCAAAGCAGAGGTTATTTCCAAAGCATTAAAGGGTGAGTTATAACTCTTTTTCAAAACCTCCACCAAATACGTGTTGAACCCAATCTAGAAACTCCGCTTCATTATTGATGAGATAACCTTCTCCAAAACTTCTGATGTAAAGTGGATAATCTTGTAATTTATTCTTCAAGTCTTTGAGATTTTTTAAACAACCAAAATAAGGATTGGCGGTATCGTACCAGTAAGAATTGGCAAAAGTTTGTATCAATTCATTTTTCAGAAACACTTCATGTTCTATTTCCATGCTCAATTATGTTGTTAATTGCTTCTTTACAACTCTAATTTCGCCCTAATTTTATAAATAAAGCGGTATTATTCTTTTTTATCATCTCATTACTCTAAATATAATTATAAAAAATATTTAATTGAATATCAGTAGGTTATAATTAATAACTGAAAAATACGTTCAAAAACGTAAGTATCAGTTTTAAAACTGAAAAATAAGTTATACCTTAGTCTTATGGAAGAGCTAACCAAAACAGAAGAAAAGATTATGCAAATCCTTTGGGACATTAAAAAAGGATTTGTAAAAGATGTAATTGCGCAAATGCCAGAACCGAAGCCACCGTACAATACGATTTCTTCGGTAATTAGAATTTTAGAAGGAAAAGGTTTTGTAGGGCATAAGGCATATGGAAAAACCCACGAATATTATCCGGTAATTACCAAGATGGCTTATAGCAAGTTTACACTTAAAAATATGATCAAAAACTATTTTGAAGGATCGTATGAAAAATTGGTGTCTTTTATGGTAAACGAGAAAGATTTATCAAATACAGAGATCAAAGAAATTAAAGACATCATCGACAAAAATTTTCCAAAAGAGTAATCCAATGACTAACTTCTTTATTAACCTGCTTGAAACCAGCATTTGTACAAGCATCTTATATTTTCTGTACATTAGTTTTTTTCGCAATCTTACTCACTTTCAGTGGAACAGGTTTTACCTAACAGGTATCTTGTTAATTGGTTTAATTATTCCGCTAGTCGATTTGCCAGTTACAGAAGGTGGCAAATTGCTAGAAATTGACATGGACCTTGCGCATTATTTTCCCGAAGAGGAGCATTTTAGCGATATCTGGGTGCACTCTCAGGAAAATGTAATTCCACAACAAAATGATAAAAGCTTTTCTATCTGGCAATTGGTAATATTTGCCTATTTAATTGGCTTTTTGTTTAGCCTTTTAAAACTACTAATCGCTTTTGCACAGATATATCAACTGATAAAAGAAAATCCTAAAGAGAAAAAAGAGGGTTATGTGCATGTAAAAGTGCTGAAAAACATAGCTCCTTGTTCTTTTGGAAAATGGGTGTTTCTGAGTGAACATTTAGAAAACAAACAAGCAATTCTCCAGCACGAATTAGCGCACATTCGTGACAGACATACTGCAGATGTTATTTTACTGGAAGTTTATGCTGTTTTTTTCTGGTTCAATCCTGTTACTTACTTTATTAAAAAATCGATTAACCAAATTCACGAGTTTATTGCAGATAACAACACTGCAGATTTAGACAAGCGTACCTATGCCGAATTGATCCTTCAGCAGTCTGTGAGCAAGTCTTCTAATCTCCATTTGGTTAACTCGTTTGCATTTTTACCCATTAAAAAAAGAATACTTATGTTATCAAAAGAGAAATCATCTGCATTATCAAAAATCAGATTTGTGTTGATTGTACCAGTTGTATTTTTACTTATTTCTGCATTTTCATCATCATTTACACCGCAAAATACTTTAACACCAGAGGTAGTCTCTGTGGTAACTACTTTTGTTCCAGAGGTGAAAGAAGAGATTACTTTTGATGTACCAATTACTTCTAAAGAATCTGCCATCAGCTCAAGGTATGGCATGAGAATGAATCCGATTCAAAAGAAAGAGCAGTTTCATAGAGGTATAGATTTTAAAGCACCTAAAGGAACAGAAATTTATGCAGCTGCTGGTGGTACAATCATTCTTGCTGAACTTTCGGATAAACTTTATGGAAACCAGATAAAAATAAGACATAGTGATGGTACCATAACTGGTTACTCACACATGAATGACTTGGATGTTAAAAAAGGCGATACAGTAAAAAAAGGCGAAAAAATCGGAACCGTAGGAAATACAGGTTTATCTACAGGACCACACTTGCACTTCGAGATTATCCAAAATGGAAAAAGTGTAAATCCAGAAGATTTGATTCCAGCGCTTAAAAAGTAAAGACTTATGCACTTACCAGTCTTGCTCGATTTTTTAATAGAAAGTAGCTTGTGTCTTTTTGTACTGTACTTGGTATACTGGTGCTTTTTTAGAAATTTGACCCATTTTCAATGGAATAGACTTTATCTGGTTGGTACAATTATTCTAAGCTTAAGTATACATGCAATTGAAATCCCCGCTGTTGAAAGTATCAAAATAAGGGAAATTGAGGTGGATTTAACAGCGTATACCTCTGAGTATAACAATGTAAAAGATACTTTAGAGAAAACTCCTGAAATCATTTTTGCTAAGAAAAATAACTTTAGATTTTCAGTTTTGCTATTGCTGACATCAATTTATTTCGGTGGTTCACTTTTCAGCTTAGTACGTTTAATTATTGCTATTATTCAAATAAGTCAACTTATAAAAAACAATCCTAAAGAAGATAGGAAAGGTTATATTTTAGTCAAAGTAAAGAAAAATATAGCTCCATGTTCATTTGGTAAATGGGTGTTTCTTTATGAACATACAGAAAATAAAAGTGAAATTCTCAGCCACGAACTGGTGCACATTCGTGAAAGACACACTGTAGATGTTATGTTATTAGAATTATACACGATATTTTTCTGGTTCAATCCTGTCACTTACTTTATTAAAAAATCAATTAATCAGATTCACGAATATATTGCTGATCAAAAAACTATTTCAGTAGATAAACGCAGTTATGCAAAGTTAATCCTTGAAAATGTTACTAGAAGATCAACATACTATTTGGTTAATTCATTTGCATTTTTACCCATCAAAAAAAGAATACTTATGTTGTCAAAAAATAGATCGTCTGTATTTTCAAAATTCAGATTTGTGCTGATGTTGCCTGTTGTTTTTTTGCTTACAGTAGCTTTTTCAACTTCAACCATTCAGCAAACTTCTTTGCAGCCTGATGCCATCAAAGTAATAGTACCTGTGGTTGATGAGGTGAATTATATTATACCGATACTAAATCCGGATGGAAAAATTGGTTCTGGCTTTGGAATGCGCTTTCATCCCATTCTAAAAATTAGAAGATTACATACCGGAATTGATTTTAAAGTACCAGAGGGAACAGATATTCTCGCTGCTGCTGATGGTGAAGTAATCTTTTCTCAAAGTTCTGATAAAGGTTATGGCAACCATGTTAAAATCAAACATCCTGATGGCACTATTACCTTGTATGCGCATATGAGAGATATAGATGTAGAAAAAGGAATCCAAATTAAGCAAGGCGAAAAAGTTGGAACTGTGGGCAATACTGGGGTATCACTGAGCGCACATTTACACTTTGAGATTATCCAAAATGGAAAGAAAATAAATCCTGAAGATTTGATTCCAGAACTCAAAAAATAAAGATTTATGCACTTACCAGTCCTGCTCGATTTTTTAATAAAAAGTAGCTTGTGTCTTTTTGTACTGTACTTGGCATACTGGTGCTTTTTTAGAAATCTTACTCATTTTCATTGGAACAGAATCTATTTGCTGGCTGTGTTATTTCTTTGTTTTCTTTTACCAGCATTAGATTTCCCAATAGAAAGAGAGCAAACAGGGCTGGGAGTGTATATTCAAGATAAATTCACCATTGCAGATGCGCAATATAACAAAGCACAAAGCAATGATTTAAGTCCTAGTGTCATCCATCAAGAAGAAGATAATCAACATATAAAACCTCAGAAACACATAAAGTCTTCACCCAAATCATCATCTACAAACTGGTGGTTTTGGTTAGGAATTGTTTATGTTTTGGGAGTAATCTTTTTTACTTTAAAACTGCTTTTAGCTACATGGCAATTAATGCGGCTTATTGCAAAAAATCCGAAAGAGAAAAAGCAGGGTTTTACACTGGTAATTGTACCAGAACACCAAAGCTATTTTTCCTTTTTCAAATGGATATTTGCTCCAGCAAGCTCACTAAATGAAAAGCAGATTTTAGCACACGAATTAATCCATGTAAGACAAAAACACTCGCTAGATGTTTTATTGATAGAAATTGTTGCTGTTTTACAGTGGTTTAATCCGGCTATTTATCTCTTAAAAAAATCTTTACAACAAGTCCATGAGTATCAGGCAGATGCTGTTGCCTCAGATAATGCGCCAAAACATTATGCCCAATTGCTTTTGGCAAATGCGATTCACCATTCAAAATTTACACTTACTAACTCTTTTGCTTTTTTACCTCTAAAAAAAAGAATCGTTATGCTTACAAAGAAGAAATCGTCTGGTAATTCCAGATGGAAATATGCCCTCTCTCTACCTGTTTTTTTAAGCTTGTTTATGGTGTTTTCTTGTACAGATGAAAAGAGCGAGCTTGAAACAGCCTTTTTGAATGGTGCTGGAATTAAATCTGTAAAAGTGATTTACGAAGACCAATATGGCGATTCGCCAAACAGAAATGGCAAAGTAATAGACATGATTCAGTTAGGGCTAGATGGAAAACTGGTTGAGCCTGAATTAAAAGTAAGCAATTTTTACTCAGACTATTTAATGCGCGAACAAGAAGCCTTGGAGTTTGATTTGAGCCAAAACAAAGATATTGTTTGGATTTTAGATGATAATGTGGCTTATGGAAATGTGTTAGCATTACATTCTGAGCATTTGCCAAGGTATATTTTAACTTTTGGAGATGAGTGGTTAAGAATGAAAAATAGTGCAGGAGCAAGGATGGTGTTTAAAAATACAAGATACGATAGCAATGTGCAGATAAACGAAAATGGGCTTCCAACAGCATTGAGGTCTTATGCCGCCAACGAAAAGCTCTTTGAGCAGCAATTATTTGAGTATGGTTCAAATGGAAAATTAATACAGGCAGATTATGAAGTGCATCCTTTTGTTTTTAGAGTAGATGATGAGGCATATGTTGCTAAAGCTTCTTACTCATTCACTTATGATGCTGAAGGCCATATTGAATTTTATACTAAAAATTATTTATCTGCTAAGTTAATTTATGAGGGTGATAGAGTAGTGGAGAAACACCATTTTAAAGATGGGCATCTAATTAACCGACTGAAATTTGTGTATGAAGCTGGTTTTAGAACAAAAGTATTAGCCTACAATAGAGAAAATACACTGGAATATACATTGGATTATCAGTATGAATTCTACAATTGATAGCCGGTGTGTTTTGCATATTCATGTAAAATTGATTGTTGTAAATTTAATGGTGAACAATCACCAAAAAGGCAGGTCTCACATGGACTTGCCCTTTGTATATTCATTAAGTCTCTCTAAATGTTTTCGGCGTTTGAGCTGAGTTTTTCTTAAAGAATTTAATAAAGTGAGAAAGCTCTTCGAAACCTAAACACCAAGATATTTCCGATATATTCCAATTGGTATGCTTTAGTAGAATTCTCGCTTCTTGGGCAATTCTATCGGCAATGAGTTGAGAAGTAGTTTTGCCGGTTACTTCTTTTAAAGCCCTGTTTAAATGATTTACATGCACTGCTAACTGTTCGGCAAACTCAGCGGGTGTGTGTATCTTAATTCTTTGCTCGTTTGACTCTATCGGAAATTGTCTTTCGAGTAATTCTGTGAACAGAGAAGATATTCTAGTAGCTGCATTAGAACCTTTGTAAAGTTTAGAAGCAGCAGGTTTCATTTTAATAGCATTGTGGATGAGATCGAAAACAAGCGTGCGCAAAACATCATATTTGTAAGCATATTCAGAAGATATTTCTTCTAGCATTTTGGTGTAAATGGCGCTAATTCGCTCTTTTTGTTCAACATCCAAAGAGAAAATAGGCGTACCTCCTGGCTGAAAAACAGGGTATTCTTTTATGTTGCCAAACTGGTTAAAAAACTCTTCGGTAAAAATACAGAAAAAGCCTGTTGGGTTTTCTTCTAAGTACTCCCATTTGTAAGGCACTAAAGGGTTCGCAAACAACAATGCAACTTCATCCACATTAAAAGATTTATCTGCATAGTTGATCTTACTCTTGCTTACAATCAGGCTTATTTTATAATAATCCTTTCGGCTATAGGGAATAGCCTTGGCATTATGCCCTGAAAACTCTTCTAGCCTGAAAACATTAAAATGGCCCATTTCCTTTTTCAGGTTATCTGGAAGCCAGTTTAATTTTGACCTATAAAACTCCTCAATTGTTTGTGCTTTTTCCATAATACAAGGTTTACAAATTCTGTCTGTTTTCAGTTTCAGTAATTGCCAATTCTCTAAAATAAATGAGAAGAAAAGATACCTACAAGTCATGCAGATATCTTATCAGTTTTATTAATAATCGGTAGCAAAGCTGGTTGATTTATTTTCTTCTAGTTCCGTTTTTAAAAGGTCTATCTTAGACAGTGCTCTGTTATAAGCATCACTGCCCATATAAAATCTTACTGGCGGATTCTCACTTTCTGCTAATTGAATAAACACACTAGCAGCTTTATCTGGGTCGCCATTTTGCTTGCCATCCATTGTGAGGTATTTCGCATGCGAGTCTCTTACAGTTTGGTAAGCATCAATTTTCTCCTCTGAAAAAACCAACGATTCTTTAGTGAGAAACTCAGTTCTAAAAGCTCCCGGAGCTACAACAGTTACGTTGATGCCCAAAGATTTTACGTCTTCTGCCAGTACTTCAGACAAACCCATAACAGCGTATTTGGTAGCTGCATACATCGCCCAGCCACTTGCTGGTGCAAAGCCTGCAATTGAAGAAATATTGATGATATGTCCAGAACCTTGTTTTCTTAAAATAGGTAAGGCATGTTGTATTACTTTTATCGTGGCGAAAACATTCACCTCGAAACTCTGCATAATTTCTTCATCACTCAATTCTTCCGCTGTACCACCAATTCCATAACCGGCATTATTTACGATTACATCCAAACTACCCAGTTTGCTATTGGTAGTTTGTATCGCTTCTTTTATTGAATCTGTGTTAGTAAGATCGACTTCTAGTGGTAAAAAATTAGCTTCATTAGCACCAATAACCGCCTTTTTTAGATTCTCGGCCGATCTTGATGTTGCTGCCACTTTATATCCTTCTTTTAATAATTTGTTTACCAATGAGAGCCCCAAACCTTTAGAGGCTCCCGTGATAAACCATACTTTTTTATTTGTCATATTTAAATTAGCTTTTGAGGTTTGATGATGGGTTTTATTGCTGTTCTTTGTAGAGAATCATTCCGGCATGGTAGAGAATACCATTTTCAAAATTTCCATTTGCCGTAAAGCCCATATCATCTTTATAGTCGATATGGTTGCCTTTTATTTTGTAGCTACCTTGAAACGCATTCTTTCTGTTTCCTCTGTCTTCTGCATAGCGATTGTGGGGTAACAATTTATGTCTGATATAACCATTCTCCGTCACCCATATGCCAACATAATCTCTGGTTTCTTCGATAGATTTATTTTGTATATTCATTATTACCTTATTTTCTGGTTGAGAAATTTTTATGCTATGTTTCATCAACAGTTTATCCGGCGAAGTCGGTAGAGAGGGTAAGCTCTTTCCATGTCTCAAGATCTTGCTTGATTACGGCATTTTTCCCTCCAACAACTTCGTAGGCATCACTGCCTAGAAACAAATGCACTGGTGGATTTTCCACCTCTGAAATTTTAATTATGGCTTCAGCAGCCTTGTCAGGATCACCCAACTGGTTTCCGTTAATTTCTTCCTCGTGCTTTTTCTGTACTTCTCTGGCATTTTTGTAATCTTCAATCTGATTTAGAGGAGTAGCAACCGCATCTTTATTTAGGAAGTTTGTGCGGAAATAACCCGGATACACCACTGTCGCATTTATGCCAAGTGGTTTAGCTTCTGCGGCAAGACTTTCTGTAAAGCCCACTACAGCAAACTTGGTAGAAGTATAGCTGCCCCAGCCCGGAAAGCTTCCAGTATATCCGGCAATGGATGCAATGTTAAAAATGTGTCCAGAACCTTGTTTACGCAAATAAGGCATTACATTTCTAATGATGTTGAGCGAGCCAAAAACATTGATCTCGTAGTTCTGGCGAATTTCTTTATCGCTTAGTTCTTCTAGTGTACCAATTTGCCCATATCCGGCATTGTTCACTACAACATCGATTGCACCAAATGTGCTTACAGTTTCTGAAATGGCATTTTTAATACTCTCTTCGTCTGTGAGACTAACTTCGAGTGCTAGAAAATCTTGCTGTTTACCTACTACATTTTCTAGCTCCTTTTTGTTCCTCGAAGTGGCGGCTACTTTATAGCCTTTTGTCAATAGGGTTTTCACCATGGCAAGCCCCAGGCCTTTTGAAGCGCCTGTGACAAACCAAACATTGTTAGTTTTCATGATATAAGTTTTTGATTATATTACAAATGTAGCGGGGAATAGAGAGGTATTAGATACACATTTCAAACCGAATGTTGTATAATTCAAACAATTTTGGATTTTAGCCAAATTGAATGGACTTAGAGAATAGCCTCCCTGCTTGTTGAAATAGCGGTATATCTCTATTTTAATGAAACTGAGTAATTGTATGAAACAAACTATTATTTTCTAATTAATGAACAACTTCAAATCCGGATTAAAATCAGTCAACTATTACCAACTCTTTTTTGATCTCATCATCGTGTTTATTGGCGTATATGCAGCTTTTGTATTGTCAGACTTACAAGCAGATTGGAAAAAGCAAAAAGAGACACAACATATTCTAGAATTACTTAAGTCAGGTGTAGATCGATACGAAAGTACTTTTGGTGGTTTTGCTGTTTGGCATGTAAAGCATAACCAAGCTTTTAGAGACAAACTGGCAAAAAGTGAAATTCCTGAGTTCGGCAATGCCTATTATCCTGCTCCACAATACCCCATAGATGTTATCGATCATGTTTTAACCGAAGAAAGTTTTAAGGTTTTCCCGGTAGATATTTATGTTCCGCTAGCCGGTTTTTCTAATGCAATACAAAGAATGATGTATGTGGAAGAAAAACTGGTTGAAATCTCTGAGCGATACGAGCCACTTCCCTATAAAGAAAACCCCGATTACGAAAGAGTTTTCAGGCAGCAAAGGCAATTGGCTTATCGTTACTGGCAATATTTAGAGAAGAGAATGAACATTGCCCAAGAGCTCGAAAAACGCGCAAAAGAACTCGGAGAGCAATTAAATAAAATAGGCGTGGAGTGAATGTGATAACAGTTAGCATATCACATTCACTTATCATAGACTTAATTTATTATAATCTTCTTACTGAAAGTTTGATTATCAGTTTTCAATTTTAATATATAGATGCCTTTTGAGTAATGATCTACATTTAAGTTGATGATGCTTGAATTATCTAGCTGAATTTCTTCTACTAAAACTCCTTGTACATTAAATACATTAAGCTGAGAGTTAGGGATGTTACTAGAATTAATTTCAACTTTAATTGCTTTTTCAGCAGGGTTCGGATAAACTATAATTGTATTTTCTTTTTGCTGTACTTCATCAGTATCTAAAATAACATCTGCAAGCTTTATATCTATTACGGCATTGCTAATATCTTGCGATATGTCTGGTTCAATTTCGACTAAATGCCATTGATCGTGAGCAACAGCACGAAAATAAGTTTCATATTCAGTATCACTAGCAGTAAGAGTTACTTCTAAACCATTATGCTGATTTATGGCACTATTATACCAAATAAATACTCTGATTAGATTTCTTGATTTGTGATACAATGCAAAGTACGGGTAATAATTTCCATTATAGTAGCCGAAATTTACATTAATTAATTCCCAGCCTTCTTCACTGGTATAATCACCAGACCTTGCAATAATCTTTATCTCATCTTCTGTATTGGGATCTTTCCAAGGCGGAGCCAAGAAGCAAAGGTTATTACCACCCTCGCACAAGTTTGGGATACGTGCAATCCAAGTGTTACAATAGAGAGTGTCTTCTTCTGCTATATCCCATTGCCATTCATCTTCTGGTAAAACACTTTCGATGCCAACTGTGCTACAGGTTTTTTGGGAAAATGAATTGAATGTAATAAGAAATAAAATGAAGAGAGGAGATAGTACTTTGACACATTTTTTCATTGTTGGTTATTTAGTTAACTGATTGATTTTTTTTTGATAATATCATCAATTTTGGGCTAAAATAACCATAAAATGTTAAATTAAAAGAAGGCTGTAGCTTTTTCCACCCTATCCCTAATCAGTTTAAGGATAGGGTAGAAAGCTACTTTAAAAATCTATTCGATAGAAGAAAATTGGCAGGAAGCCTAACTGATATTCTTCTCTTATTGGGCTATTGCTTGGGTCGAACTCATCTGGCGCATAGGTAAGCGATAAGATATTTTCATTACCAAAAATATTCACAAAGTCTATGGCCATTTGGTGTGTTACTTTCGGCCTATTTACAGTGTAAGCAAAGCGAATGTCTGTTCTAAAATAATCTCTAAACTGCTCAGAGTTATAAGTATCATCCTCATAGATCACTTCTCTTTCAAGTTCAGAAGCTGCTAAATCAACAGGACCATAGCGCTTGCCACCAGACCAAGTAACTTTAGCACCGGTGCTAATTCTTTTA